>JACIXH010000049.1 GCA_014360565.1 Nocardia sp. | reverse complement strand
CCGTCGAGTTGATCACCGGTGGATTGCTGTTGATCGCCGCAGCGCTGGGAATGACCGGCCCGCTGATCGCCGCCCTGCTGATCCGCCGCAGCGGCGCGGGCCGAACCGACATCACGGCGACCGCCCCGCTGATTCTGCTGAGCCTCGCGGTAGTCCTCGCGATCACCGGCGGGCTCACCCTGTTCGCCCTGGCCCGACGTCGCGGCCCGTCGGATCAGGCCGGTTCGTAGCAGGTCGTGGCCACGGAAACCGATGGGACATAACCGGAACGGCTATCCTGGTGGCGATCAGGGAGGCCGTTCATGCCCATCAGATTCCGTCAGCGCAAGTCCTTCGGACCGCTGAAATTCAACTTCACCCAGTCGGGCCTGTCGTCTTGGGGTATCAAGATCGGCCCATGGTCGTGGAACTCGCGCACCCGCAAGAACAGTGTCGACCTGCCGGGACCCCTCAGCTGGCGCCAGCGCTGATTCGGCGCGCGTACTTCTCCTCCTTTTCGCCCGATCGCTGTCGAGCGACGCGGGTGTCGGTTTCGTCCAAGACAGCACACAGATTGCTCTCTAGGCTGGCCGCAGGCAGTTTTCGCCGCTCGTATTCAGGAGGATTGTGATGGCACGCGAACTGGTTTTCACGGGATTCATGTCGCTCGACGGCGTGGTGGATTCGCCCGGCGGCTCGACCGAGGGGCATCGCAGTGGCGGGTGGGTGATGGAGACCGAGTTCGTCCCTGAGGCGTTTTCGCTCAAGGAAGAAGAACTCGCCGACACCACCGCGCTGATGTTCGGTCGGCGCAGCTACGAGGTGTTCGCACCGGTCTGGCGTGATTCCGAGGATCACGCCGCCTACAAAGAGCTGCCCAAATACGTTGTCTCCTCCTCGCTTACCGATGACGCGCTGACCGACGGATGGGGCGAGATCACCATCCTGCGCTCGACCCAGGACGTCGAAAAGCTGAAGCAGACCGAAGGCGGCCCGATCTACATCCACGGCAGTGCTGAACTGGCACAACGGCTCGCCGACGCCGACCTGATCGATCGATACAATCTGCTCGTGTTCCCGGTGCTGCTCGGCGCAGGCAAGAGCCTGTTCAGCCGGTCCGATCAGCCCAAACGGCAACTGCGCCTGCGCGAATCGGCGACCTACTCCAACGGCGTCGCCAAGCTGGTCTACGACGTCGTGCGCTGACCGATATCCAGCGCGAGAGCGCCACTGACACCCTCGCGCAGTTGCCGTGCCGTCCGTCCGACGAACCGGCGCAACGCGCGGGCGAGGTGGGGCTCGTCGTAGTAGCCGAGCTTGTCGACGACGTCGGCCGGCGTCTCACCCGCGCTCAACAGCAGCGCGGCAGTGCGTGCGCGCTCGATCTGGCGGACCGCACCCTGGGTGAGACCTGTCGCCGCGCGGAAACGGCGTTCCAGCGTGCGCTCGGTCATCGCGGGCCGCAGACCGCGCAGGGTGTCGGCGACGAGGGCATCGCGGACCACGACTTCCTGGGCGACAAGCCGTTCGACCAGCGCTTCCGCGTCGTCCGGGCGCGGGGTCTCCCAGCGGCCGCCGTCGAGCCAGAAACCCCGTGCGGTCACATCGGGCAGCGCGATCCCGCTGTCGACCAGGGTCGACGCGGTCACCGCGCGCAACGATGTGCCGACCGCGAACTGGATGCCGACGAAGTCCGCCTCCTCGGGAACGGGCGAGGTGCCGGTGCGAATTTCGGGCCCGGTGACCGCCGCGCTGCGCACACCCTGCTGTTCCCAGAACACCAATCCCCAGGTCTCGGTCGCCACGGACGTCATCTCCGCGACCTGCTCACTGCGGCACGTCCAGACCGACTCCACCCACGCGGAGTCCGACCGCCGGGTCTCGAACACCAATCCCACTGCGCGATCCTAATCGCTGCCACGGCAGCCGAAGCTGATACCAGGGGATCACACGGGTCTGCGATCGAGTACCACGGAGGGATGTTGCCGAGCGCGGCCCCTCGATAGTTTCGGCGCCGATGTGAAAGGGCGTGCGATGCGATTGTTGACAGTGGCCGTAGTGCTCGCGCTGACTTCGGTGGTCAGCGGCTGTGGCGCGGAGCCTGAAACCCTGCAACGCGACGTCGATGCGATCGCGGCACTCGGCACTACCGGAGTGCAAGCCAGGACAGTGGATGCCGCCACCGGTATCGAGCGGTCGGCGGTGGCGGGGAGAGCGGCTGCCGACGCACCGGATCCGGTTTCGCCGGAAGGTCATTTCCGAATCGGAAGTCTGACCAAGACGATGGTCGCGACCGTGGTCTTGCTGCTGATCGGGGAAGGACGTCTCACGCTCGATGACACCGTGCAGCGATGGGTGCCGGACATGGTGCGCGACAACGGAAACGACGGAGCCCGGATCACTGTTCGCCATCTTCTGCAGCACACCGGCGGTATCCATGAGAGCCCACCCGACATGGCGACCGCCGAGGACTACTATCGGCTCCGCTACCAGGTGCGCGACCCGCGCGACACGGTGGCGGCGGCCATGTCGCACCCGCCCGATTTCGCTCCGGGCGCCGGGTGGTCCTACTCCAATGTCGGTTATGTCCTGTTGGGCATGATCATCGAACAGGTCACCGGACGTCCCTGGTACGACGAGGTCGGTGCGCGAATCCTGGAGCCGCTCGGGCTGCGCGATACCCACTGGCCCGGCGAGGACCCCTCTCTGCCCACCCCGCACGCGAGGGGTTATCAGCAATTCGAGGTCGACGGCCCGCTGCTGGATGTCACCGAGTTGGTGGACGCGGACGCCTCGGTGGGCTATCTCTCCACCACCGCCGATGTGGGCACGTTCTACCGAAGTCTGCTCGGCGGCAGGTTGTTAGGACCAGAGCAGCTGGCGCAGATGCGCACCACGGTGCCGGTCGACGGGGTGACCGGGCAGGTCTGGCCGGGTGCGAGTTACGGGCTGGGCCTGTTCTCGGTACCGCTGTCGTGCGGCGGCACCTACTGGATGCACAACGGCGGCCAGACGGGATTTCTCACCAACGCCGCAGTCACCGACGACGGCAGCCGCAGCGCTGTCGTCTCGCTGTCCGCCACGCTCGCGGTCGGCGAAGATGTCACGGGTAGTAAGGGATTCGCGCAACTACGGGCCGTCAACGAACTGGTGGACCACGCGCTCTGCGAGAAATAGACCAATCGTGGCCGGGGGTTTCAGGCGATGGTGGACTCGGGGGTCTCCAGCAGTTCCGCCTGGCCGGCGACGACGCCGGTCAGGATGGCGCGAGCCACGACCAGCAGCTCCTTCACCCGCGGCGAGGTGAGTTCGTAGGTCACCGAGAGTCCTTCGCGGCGAGCTGTCACCAGGCCTGCGCGACGCAGAATGGCCAGCTGCTGAGACAGGTTCGCCGCCTCCACACCGACTTCGGGCAGCATCTCCGAGACCGCGTATTCGCGCTCGCTGAGCAGCTCCAGCACCCGGATGCGGATCGGATGGCCGAGGGTTTTGAAGAAGTCGGCCTTCATTTGGTACAGCGGTCTGCTCAGTCCCGGCACCGTGGCGAACCCCGTCCTGCTGTGTCGGTAAGGTATTTTCTAACTTTAGCAAACAGGCTAACAGGAGAGATATGCCCCTCGCTTCGCTCAACGGCATCCAGCTCAACTACGACGTCACCGGATCGGGACCGCTGGTCTTGCTGGTGATGGGGAGCGGCAGCCCGGGCCGGGTCTGGCGCACCTATCAGGTGCCCGCTCTCGTCGCAGCCGGATTCCGGGTGGTCACGCTCGACAATCGTGGGATCGCGCCGTCCTCGGAATCGGCGGCGGGTATCACCATGGCCGACCTCGTCGGCGATACCGCCGCGCTGATCGAGCATCTGGGCGCGCCCGCCCATGTGGTCGGCACGTCGATGGGTTCGCGAGTGGTCGCCGAGCTGGCACTGGCCCGACCCGAACTACTGGGCAAAGCGATCATGTTCGCCGCCACGGCGCGTCCGCACCCGGTATCGAGCACGCTCAACCGTGGCGAGCAGGCCCTGTTCGACAAGGGCATCCAGCTGCCGCCGGAGTACTCGGCCGCGATCAAGGCGATGCTCAACCTGTCGCCGCACACCCTGGCCGATCCGGCGAAGGCGCAGGAATGGCTCGACATCTTCGAATTCACCTCGGGCAAGGGCACTGCAGGCACGCGTGCCCAGCTCGGGATGGACCGGTCGCAGGATCGGCGCGAGGCCTACCGCCGGATCGCGGTGCCGAGCCTGGTCGTCGGTTTCGGCGACGATCAGATGGTGCCGCCGCGGTTGTGTCGCGAGGTCGCGGAGTCGATTCCGAATTCCCGCTATGTCGAGATCGAGCGCTGCGGCCACTACGGCTACCTCGAGCGGCCTGACGAGGTCAATCGCGTCGTCGTCGAATTCCTCTCCGCCGCTTGATCATTAGCCCGCCGAAGGAATCCTATGGCCGACTCACTCCCGCCCTGTCCTGCGTGCTCCTGCGAGTACACCTACGAGCTCGGTGCTCTGCTGGTGTGCCCCGAGTGCGCCCACGAATGGGCTCCCACCGGCGCACAGGACACGGCCGAGGACGTGGTCGCGATGCTGTCGGCAACGCGCTCGCGGACGGTGACACGGTGACGGTCATCAAGTCGCTCGAGGTGAAAGGCAGCCCCACCGGGATCAAAGCGGGCGCCAAGGTGCGCAATATCCGCCTGGTGAACGGAGTGGGTGAGCACGACATCGACTGCTAGGTGGACGGCATCGGCCCGATGCAGTTGAAGTCCAGTGTCGTGAAGAAGATCTGAACCGCCCGCTCGCTCGCCGAACACCGCCTCCGTCCTCGACGGAATACAGTCTCTCGCCTCCTGGTTCTAACCGGTAAATTCGAGTTAGACAGTTAGGTGTGAGTGACATGCAGCGTGCGCATCTTGCCTGGGCGGGGCTGGCGGCGATGACCGTCTCGTTCGGCCTCAACTTCACGATGGGTGTGTTCTTCGCACCCACCGCCGCCGCGTACGGGGTCTCGGTGACGGCGCTGGCCGTGGCCGCCGCGCTCGGTACCGCGATCACGGGCTTGGCCCAGCACGGTATCGGCAGGTTGCTGGATCTGATCGGACCCAAGCTGGTGCTGATCGGCGGCCTCACGCTGATCTCGGGCAGCTACCTCGTGCTGGCCATGGTGACCGAGACCTGGCAGTTCGTCGCTGCCTACATGGTGCTCGGCGGACTCGGCTTCGCCTCCTCGTCCACCCTCACCGTGACCACTCTGCTCGGGCGGGTACATGGCGCGCAGGTGGGACCCGCGATGGCGCGAGCGGCGATCGGCATCAACCTGGGTCAGCTGATCACGCCGTGGGCGGCCACGACGCTGTTCGGTCCGATCGGCGTGCGCGGCACTTTCGCGCTGCTCGGCGCGATCGGCCTGGCCGTCACCGCGGCGCTGTGGCTGCTGCTGCCCGCCGACCCGCGGGCGACGACCGGCGCGGGCGCAGGCGAGTCACTGGCGCACCAGTGGAAGGTGTTGGTGTCCTTCGGCTTACACGCGGCGACGATGTATGTGGTCGTGCTGATGTTGCCGAAACACGCGGTGGAACAAGGCTGGTCGGTAGCCGCGGCGGGCAAATTGGTCGCCTTGGCTGCCCTGACGGCCGGTGTGACTTCAGCGGCGATGGTCCCTCTGCTGCGGCGCTATCCGCCGGAAACTCTGCTGCGATGGCTGTATTCGGTGCGGCTGGCAGCGCTGCTGCCCGCGGTCTTCGTGCCGGGCCCGCAGGTACTGGTCGTGGTGGCGGTGCTGTTCGGCGTCGCGTCCTTCCCGATCATCCCACTGACCATGGCGATCCTGTCGCGCGGTCTCGACCCCGCCCGAATGGGCCGCACACTGGCCCCGGCCTGGGTGATCCACCAGCTCTCCGCCGCTGCCGGCCTCGCCGTGGCCACGATCCTGCACGCCCTCACCGACACCTATCGCGGCTATTTCGCCCTCGGCGTGGTGTTCACCCTCGCCGCCGCTGCGCTCCTCACCCCGGTTCGCCCCCGTGAACCGATCACCGTCCACTAGTTCGGCGCGCTGCGCGCGGCGGGTTCGCCTTGGCTGAGGGCAGATCTGTTGTGTCCCAACCAGTTCCGCTGATCCTGTCTCCAGTGGCCGAATCAGGATTCCGCCGATGACTGTGCCCGCGGGACTGTCGCGCGGGCCCAGGGCTCCCGGTTTCGGCCTGTCACCGCAGAGCAGGGCTGCCGTTGTAGTCGGCGAGCGGGGCCACCCCGGTGGTCTCGTACTCGAGTACGACCAGACCCGTCTGATTGACCTGATGTTTCACCAGTTCGAGCCCGGCATTCGCGCCAGGATGCGACAGGAGCCTTCTTCCCTGTCCGATGATGACGGGAGCCACGGCGAGGCGCAGCGTGTCGACCAAACCGGCGGCAAGCAGGGCGGAGGCCAGCCGTGCACTGCCGTGAATCTGGACTTCGCCACCCGGTCGGCTCTGGAGTGCCCTCGCCGCTGTGATCGGGTCGCCGCGAAACACCTCGGTCGGGTTCCATGAGCCGTCGCCGAGCGTATTGCTCACTACGTACTTCGGGAGAGTGTTCATGCGCGCGGTGAACGGGTCGGGTTCGGCGATGTGCGGCCAGTCTCTGGCAAACGCCTCATAGGTGCGGCGACCCAAGAGCAATCCGTCGGCGAGATCCAGCCAGTCGGATGCCTGCTTCACGAACGTCTCGTCCAGATACGGCACGAACCATCCGCCGCGCTCGAAGCCGTCGGTGGGATCTTCCTCGGCTGAGCCGGGACCCTGGCTCACGCCGTCGAGAGTGACGAACTGGGTGACGTTGATTCTCATGACTCGGCCTCCTTCTCGACCAGGCTCGCGAGCGCTCCGGTGACCGATCCCCATCCGTCGAAGAAGCCCAGTTCGTGATGGCGCGCGCGAATCGCGGGAGTGCCGTGCCGCACGACAACTCGGTAGTCGGTGCCGTCGGGATGATCGGCGAGGACTATTTCCGCAGTCATGGCCACCGGTTCCGGCGAGGCCGGCCGCCAAGCGCTGGTGACGGCATTGGTGAACACGAGTCGGCGGTTTTCTTCTACGACAAGGAACACGCCGTCGGTATGCGGGACGAATTCCTCGCCGTTCTCGCTCATACGAGTGACGAACCCTCCGCCCGGGCTGACGTCGAGCTGGTCGACGCGGGTGACCATAGGCGCCGGAATCCACCACTGCGCAAGCCGCGTGGGATCGGTCCAAGCCCGCCAGATATCCGAGGGCGATGCCCGGATCACCCGTTGCAAGGCGAGGTCGTAGTCGGGATCGATGTCAGGGGTGATCACGATGTCTCCGTCAGGTTGAGGGTTTGCTCGAGCCGGTCGGTGCGGTCTTCCCAGATGAGCCTCTGCTCGGCCAGCCAGTCATTGACGAGCGCGAGCCGGTCTTTGTTGAGCGTGCAGGTGCGCACCCTCCCGGATTTCATCGTGCGAATCAGTCCGCTCGACTCCAGAGTTCGCACGTGCTTCATGAACGAGGGCAACGTGATCGGGAACGGGCGCGCCAATTCCCCCACGCTCACCGGCCCACGCCCGAGGCGCTGGACCACCGCGCGTCGAGTCGGGTCGGCCAGCGCCATGAGCACGTCGTCGAGCGGGTAGAGATGGTTAGCCACAAGGGAAAGTGTTGCACAAACTTAGCCTGCAGGCAAACTATTTGTCGGCCGACTGGGAGTTGGGCTCACCCCGCTGCGCCAAGGCGGACCGGTGGTGGCTACCTGAGCCCGGTATCGGGTTCGGTCAGATGTCGAAGGCGATGTCGAGGTGCTCGCTGCGCGGTAGGGATTGGCAGGCCAACCGGCTGCCACGGGCGAGGTCGTGGTCGTCGAGTGTCTGGTTGTCGAGCATCTCGACCTCGCCGGAGCGCAAGGTGTAGGCACAACCTCCACAGGTACCTTCGCGACATACGTAGGGCGCATCGAGACCTTTGCCGAGCAACACGTCGAGCAGGACGGTGTTCGGGGGCCAGTCGATGGTGTGCTCTTCGCCTTCGAGTTCGACGGTGGCCGTGGCCTGTTCAGCGTCGGCGGGCGTGACCGAAATCGCCGGGCGGGCCTCGAACGCGTCGGACTCGAGCGAGACGAAGACCTCGTTGTGAATCTGCGCTTCGTCGATGCCCCTGCTCGAGGCCGCTGCGCGGGCCACGGCCATGAAGGCGCGCGGCCCGCAGATGTAGACGTGGGAGCCCGCGGGATTCGCGATGGCTGCGGCGATCAGTGTGGCGTCGGGTAGTCCGTGCTCGGTTTCGAGCAGGTGCACCACGGTGAGTCGGTCGGCATGGCGCTGCGCCAACTGCTCGAGGTCGCGGTCGAAGATGACCGACTCGCGGTCGGCATTGGCGTAGACCAGTGTGATCGGATTCCGGTGCGCGACAAGGGCAGTGCGCAGAATCGACATGACAGGAGTGATCCCGCTGCCTGCGGCGAGCAGGACGAAGGGTGCGTCCCAGTCGCGGGGCACGAAGTTACCAGCGGGCGGCAGTGTGTCCAGAACCATTCCGGCAGTGGCGTTGTCGCAGATCCAGTTCGACGCGCGGCCGTCACGTACTCGTTTGATCGTGACCGCGGGCAAGTTCTCTGTCGCGGGCGAACTCGACAGCGAGTAGCAGCGAGCGAGCGGGCCGTCCTTGCTCGGTATGCGCAGGGTCAGGAACTGGCCTGGGCGGTAGCGCACCGTGTTCCCCGAAGGCGTGTTCAGGACCAGGGTTACCGCGTCAGCTGTCTCACGGACCACTTGGTGAACAGTCACTTGGACTATCGGGCCTGAGTTCTGCTGGGGGCTCGGGGTCGCCGATCGGATCATTTGTAGCTCCTGACTTGCAGATCTTCACCATCGGCAGCTATCTGGCCGCTAAGTGGCGCTCGATAATGCGCCATTGACAAAGGGTGCATTCGTCAATGATGCTAAGTCCATGGTGAGAACAGAGTCAACGGCGACTTTGACCCGCCCGGTGCCGCGTGACGCGACTGTCAGAACCCGGATCGCGGCGGCAGGGTCGGTAATGAGCATTCGTCAGGTAAACAATGTGCTGCCCGACAACAAGGCAGGAATCGGTGTCGGCCGTGCCCTGATAGCAGCAGTCATGGCCGTCGGCGGCCCCGTGCTACCCGGAACGCGAGTCACCCGGATTCGGTCGGGCGCGGCGCGGGGTGAGCTGGTTCGGGCAGCCGGTGTGGCCAGTGGACCTCGGGTTATGTACTACATTCACGGCAGCGGTTACGTGGTCTGCTCGGCGCGAACGCATCGCGGTCTGGCGTCTCGGCTGTCGAAGGTGACGGGACTTCCCGTCTTCGTCCTGGAGTACCGGCTCGCGCCCGAGCATCGTTTTCCGGCCGCGGCCGACGATGTCGCCGCCGGCTATCAGTGGCTGCTCGATCAGGGGCACCAGGCCGGTGACATCGTCGTCGGCGGTGATTCAGCGGGTTGTCATCTCACCCTCGATCTGCTCTTGCAGAACTACCGTGCGGGCACGGCGCAACCGGTCGGCGCGTTCATGTTCTCGCCGCTGATGGACCTGTCGCTCACCATGGCCGAACGCCTCGATCGCCAACGGCCCGACCCGATGGCAGCGGCCGTGACCGGGCGCAAGTTGATCGGGCTCTACACCGAGGCCGAACCGGCGCACTCGCCGCGATTGAAGCTGTCGATTCCGCCGAACGCGGTACTGCCGCCGCTGTTCATCCAGGCTTCGGCCGAGGAGATGCTCAGCGACGACGCCCGCCATCTCGCCCAGATGGCCGCGGCGGCCGCGACACCGTGCCTGCTGCAATTGTGGCCGGGTCGCATTCACGTCTTCCAAGCCCTCCCTTTGTTGATCCCCGAAGCCGCATCGGCGCTGCGACATGTTGCGAACTTCGTCGCCGATGCGTTCTCGGCCGCGGATTTCCCCGCGGCGGAAGCGAGTTGAGTATGAATCCGCTGAAATCGTTGCAGAAGGCACTCGGCAGGCAGCAGCGCAGCTACGACGCCAAGGCCGTGGTCACAGGAGCAGGTAGCGGCATCGGTCGGGCCTTCGCGATGGAGCTGGCCGCGCGCGGCGGCGAAGTCGTCTGCGCCGATATCAACAAAGATCGTGCTGATGAGACCGTGCGCCTGATCCAGGCGCGTTACGGGCGGCCCGCGCATGCGATCTTCTGCGACGTCTCCGAGCGAGCCGATGTGCAGCGCCTCGCCGATTTTGCCGACGAAATCTTCGGTGGTGCGCCGACGGTCGTCGTGAACAACGCCGGTGTCGGCATCGGCGGCAAGCGCGTCGGCGAGATCGGCTTCGACGACTGGGAATGGGCGCTCGGCATCAACCTGTGGGGCGTGGTGCACGGGTGCGAGTTCTTCGCGCCGAAGCTGCGCGCGGCAGGCCGCGGCGGCATCATCAACGTCGCCTCGGCCGCCGGCTTCACCTCGGCACCCGCGATGGCGGTGTACAACACCTCCAAAGCAGGCGTGCTGTCGTTGTCGGAGACCATGTCCGCCGAATTCGCCGGCACCGGGGTCGCGGTGACAGTACTGTGCCCGACCTTCGTCAAGACCAACGTCGTCAGCGACGGCCGGATCACCTCGGGCTCATCGAGTCTGGCCGACGGACTGATGCGGTTGACCGGGTTCGCACCCGAGCGTGTTGCCGCAGGCACCCTCGACGCACTCGACCGCAACCGCCTCTACGTGCTGCCCCAGTTGGATGCCCGGCTGATCTGGCAGCTCAAGCGCACTTTCCCCGCGACCTACACCAACGTGCTCGGACTGCTGAATCGCTTTCTTCCCCAGGAAGACACAGTCGAGACCACCAACGTTTTCGAAAAGAAGGGAGTCTGACGATGTCTTTCGACTTCGATGACATGCTGGCAAAGATCAAGGACCGCCAATGGGCGCTCGCCGATATCGACTGGGACGCCCCCGGCGCCGAGCTGATCGACCCGGAACTGCACGCCAAGCTCAAGCCGTTCCTCTCGGATCTGATGTGGATCGAGAACGTCGGTGCGCGTGGTTTCGCCGCGATGGCGAAGAAAGCGCCCACCGAGACACTCGCCGAGATCTATCGGTATTTCCACGCCGAGGAGCAGCGGCACGCGAACGCCGAATTCGCGTTGATGCGCCGGTGGGGGATGCTCGACGGGGACGACGTGCCCGAGCCGAACATCAACGTCAAGCTGGTGATCGACTTTCTGGACAAGTATGCCGACGGTATGTCGATGTCTTTTCTCGGCACCGTTATTCCGATGCTCGAGGTCGCCCTCGATGGCGCGTTGATCAAATTCATCACCGATGAGGTCAAGGACCCGGTCGCCCAACAGGTCTTCAGGAAGATCAACGCCGACGAATCTCGCCACCTCGCCACCGATTACGCGGTGATGGAGTTACTCGGACACGCCACAACGCGCAAGCTCGTCATCGACTTCATCGGTGGCTGGGCCAAGCCGTCGCTGATCATCGGCACGCTGAGCTACGTCCCACTGCTGAACAAGATGCGCGACACCATCGTCGAGATGGGTGTGTCCGAGGAGCGGCTGTACGCGGCGATGGATCGTTTCGCTGCGGTGGCCGAGCGGGCGCCGATCGTGAACCGCTTGCCGATGTATCGGGTCGTGCGCATGCACAGCCGCTGGGTCATCGACCGTAGTCACAAATACCATCTGCTCGCCGACTCGCTGGTCAAGGTGACTGCTCGCTTCCCCGACCGCTTTCTGCGGAACCCGCGCTGGTCCAAGGCTCTCACCTACGAGCCCGCGGCATGAGCGACGTGGTCGAGCCACTGGACGTGGCCATCATCGGGGCGGGCTTCGCCGGTATCGGCATCGCGTTGCGACTGCATCAACGTGGTGTGCGCGACTTCGCGATTCTCGAGCGTGACACCCGCGTCGGCGGCACGTGGCGTGACAACACCTACCCCGGCGCCGCGTGTGACATTCCGTCGCGGTTGTACTCCTACAGCTTTGCCCCGAACCCGGACTGGTCCAAGACCTATTCGGGCAGTGGTGAGATTCTCGACTACATCGAGAACATGGTCGATTCGTTCGGCCTACGCCCCTTCATCCGGTTCGGTCAGAATGTCACCGGTCTGGAGTTCGACGAGGCCGAAGGCCTGTGGTCGATCACCATCGACGGCCGTGACAAGCAGTTGCGGGCGCGCTCGGTCCTCGTCGCTTCCGGGCCGTTGTCCAACGCCAGCTTCCCCGCCATTCCCGGCATAGACGACTTTGAGGGCAAGAAGGTCCACAGTGCCCGCTGGGACCACGACTACGACTACGCGGGCAAGAAAGTCGCTGTGGTCGGCACCGGCGCCAGCGCCGTGCAGATCGTGCCGGAGTTGGTGAAGACCGCCGCATCGGTGAAGGTCCATCAGCGCACTCCCGGTTGGGTCCTGCCGCGGATCAACCGGGAAACCAGCGGCCTGGCGAAGAAGCTGTACCAGCGCTTCCCGGTCACCCAGTCGCTGGTGCGCGGCGCGTGGTTCTGGGGTCATGAGACCGTGGCGCTCGGTGTCGTCTGGGAGAGCCCGCTGACCCGCGTAGTCGAGCGGGTCGCCGAATTGCACCTGCGGGCGCAGGTGCGTGACCCGTGGCTGCGTCGCCAGCTCACCCCGGACTTCCGGGCCGGCTGCAAACGGCTGTTGATGAGCAGCGACTACTATCCGGCGCTGCAAGCGGACAACTGCCGGCTCAACAACTGGCCGATCGTCAAGATCGTCCCCGAGGGCATCCTCACCGCCGAGGGTGTGGTGCACCGTGCCGACTGCATCGTGTTCGCGACCGGATTCGAGGTCTCCAAATCCGGGGCGCCGATCCCGATCACCGGTCGCGGCGGCCGCAAGCTCGACGACGAATGGAGCCGTGGCTCCTACGCGTTCAAGAGCGTCGCAGTCGCGGGTTACCCGAACCTGTTCTTCACCTTCGGGCCCAACTCCGGGCCGGGCCACAACTCGGCGCTGGTGTACATGGAAGCCCAGATCGACTACATCGCCGAAGCGATCAGCGTGCTGCTGGGCCGGGACCTGCGCACTCTCGAGGTCGATAAGCAGCGCCAAGACGAGTACAACGTCGAGATGCAGCGGCGCTTGGCGTCGACGACCTGGAACTCCGGTTGCAGCAGCTGGTACCTCACCGAAGACGGATTCAACGCGACGATGTATCCCGGTTTCGGCACGCAGTTCGTCCGTCAGCTCGACGAACTCGACCTCGACGACTACGTCATCACTGCGCGTGTGCGCGCCGAGATGGGCGACATCAACCGGATGCCTGCGTTCGGCTAAGGTGGTCGATAAATGGCCTGTGCCTCCGGTTCCGTCACGCGGGCCGGAGGCACAGGCATATCGGGGCGACGTGGGTAAGGGGCAGGGCGACCGAGGTGATGACGTGACCGAGTACCGCATCGACGACCTTTCCCGTGCGGCGGGCACCACCAGCCGCAACGTACGCCTCTACCACGAGCGGGGTCTGCTGCCTGCCCCGATCAGACGTGAGGGCAGGGCCAATATCTACGACGACACCCACCTCGGTCGTCTGCGCCTCATCGATCGCATGCTCACGCGTGGTTTCACCATCGCCCACATCGCCGACTTCATCACCAGCTGGGAGACCGGCAAAGACATCACCGAGGTCCTCGGCCTGCAGAGCGCCGTGACGGCAGCCTGGGGTCACCGCGACGAAGTGCTGACGATGTCGCGTGAGACCTTCGATGCCATGGTCGGCGACCCCGAGAACGGCAGCCTCGCCGGCGCCGAGGTCGACCGGCTGATCGAATTGGGTGTGGTGCGCAAGGGCGCGGAAGCCGACACCATCGAAGTGCTGCAAACCAACCTGATCGACGTGTTCGTCCAGCTGAACAAATACGGCGTCGCGACCTCGACACAGATCGACCTGCACGCACGGATCTCGGCGCGCCTCGAGGAAATCGCGAGCATGATGGTCGGCACCGCCCGAGACATCATCATCGGCGAGCACGGCGTCGGCTGGCTGCCCGAATCCGACAGCGAGATCGCAACACTGACCCACACGCTCAACCATTGGCGCGAACTCGGCACCCAGGCTGTCCGCGACAGCTTGGATCGCGCATTCGAGCGTGCTCTAGCCGATGAGCTCGGTAGATATCTGGACGCGGCGGCACAGGCCAGACAGTCCCAGCGCGTCGAATCCTGAACGACTCGAACCCCACGTCACGACTCGGTGTCCCGGGCTTCAACCCCCGAAATCCACGACGTCATCGGCACTCGTGACCAACCGGTCTGTCCTGGTCGAGCGTGGCGGCGCTTCATGACGACCGCAAGGTCTTGGGTGCCATTCCAGATAGGGTTGCGGTCAATGCCGGCGACAAGTCAGGACTGAACATGCCTCGCAACAGACGTCCTCGCGACCGCGAGGAGAAGCGCGCGGAGATCGTGGCGGCGGCCCGGCGGTTGTTTGCAGAGGAGGGCTACGACGCGGCGTCGATGGCACGGATCGCCCGCGAGGCCGGGGTGGTGTCGAACACTCTGTATTGGTATTTCCAGGACAAAGACGCGGTATTGATCACGGTCCTGGACGCGATTCTAGGCGACTCCATGGCTGCCTATAGTGAAATCTTGGACTCCGGATTGGCGGATCGGTTGCTGTGGCTGGTCACGGAATTGGAGCAGCTGGGCCGACTGGTGAACACGGTGCACGCCCGCGCGAAAGAGTCCCCGGCGATCGCGCAATGGCACGAGCAGTTCCACGCGCTGGCCGAAGGGCTGTTCCGGACTGAGCTGGTCGAGCTCGGCGTACCGGCCGACGACGTGGATCCGTTGGTCTCGATGGGGGTTTTCGTCGTCGAGGGTCTGTTGACCCATCCGGTGCGGGAACCCGACAAGCGGGCGGTGATCGAGGCATTGCTTCGCAGCGCTCGCAATACCGCCGCGCCCACTGCCTGATCGTCTATCGCGCGAGGTGCGCCCTGTTGTCGAATTGTGTTGCCAGGAAGTCGATCTGGTCACAGACGACGTTTTCGAAGTGATCGCCCACGTAGATGTCGAAGTGGTCGCAGGGGTAGTTGTGCACGCGCACATGGGCCAGTCCCCGCGCGTGGCGCTGAGTGGTCTTCGCAGGCGCGGCCGCGTCGTTGTCGCATACGCACAGCAGAGTCGGTGTGTCGGAGCTGTTCATGGCACGACCGGGCCGATCGAACGGAAGGCGCAATACCAAGCGTGCAGCCAGGGCGTTGGCGGCGGCGAATTCACCGTTCGGGCCGCGCAATACACCCCACATGCTGTCGCGACCGACAGCGGATGCGGGTTCTTCGCCGGCGTCGGGACCGGTCAGTTCGATGTTGTTCGACACCTGGGCTCGCACCGACGGCAACCGTTTCAGCAATGCGCTGGTGCGCCGCGAGAGCCGAGTTCCTGCGGGTAGGAGCGCCGAGGAACCGGCGATAGCGTCGGATGAGGCCACGAACGCAGGCATCCAAGCCGTTCCCGCCATCGGCAACAGGATCGGTTTCGCGCCGAACCAGGAGCCGATGCTGTCCAGGATGCCTACCGCGAGCAGCGCCGCGGCGCTCAGCGGGCCGGTCCGCACACGCGAGCGCAACGATGCCGGTCCGTCGGTGAAGGGGCATTGGGCCACGACCGCTGCCAAGCGGGGGTCTTCGGAGGCGGCATGGAGCACGTGTCCGCCACCGAAGGAGCTGCCCCACAACGCAATCTGATCAGGATCGACCTCGGGCAGGGTGCGCGCGAAGGCCAGAGCGGCATGCCAGTCGGCGCGTTGCCTACCGATATCGAGGAGCTGGCGCGGTTGTCCGCCGCTGGCGCCGAGATGCCGGTAGTCGAACACCAGCACCGACCAGTCCGCTTCGGCGAAGCGTTCGGCGTAGGCGTCAAGGCGCATCTCCCGCACCGCGCCCAGCCCGTGCCCCATGATCACCAGCGGGCGCGTACCCGTCAGGTCGGGTGCGGTGTACAGCCATGCGGCGCACTCGTCCTCGCCAGAGGCGAACACGACCTCGCGCCGCCGGATCGCCGGGCGTTCGTGCCGATCAACCGGCCGATTGGTTGTCATATCTTGTGCCCTTTCCGGCGCATAACCGTCCTTCTTGAACGTCACCCAAGAAGAATGCTGCAGCTACCGTAAGTACTTCTTGGTCGACAGTCAAGAACGTGTGAGGGCCGGCAGTGCCAAGCTATCGCCGTCCCGGCGTCCAGAACCGAGCAACGCTGAACCGGAGGCGCCCCGCGATCGAAACCCTTTATCGCCGAGCCGATCTGGCGCGCCTCGCTCGTCTCGCGAAAGACCAGCGCCGCGTCGCGGTGCTCCGATGGGTGGAAAAGTTGGGCGGGAGCTGGAGATTGACGAGCCGGAGGGACCGCGCTGGTCCGCACACATCTCGCGAGGCTCGGGCTCGCATTTTTCGAGTGACCGAGCCACCGCGAGCACCGGGCGGCGTGCGGGTCGGTGTCAAGGGAATCCGACCGTTCCAGAGTGCGAGAATTGAGCGATGGATGACTACATCACGCACAAGCAACGTGCCGAGGTACTGCTCAGTGGCCTTACCGCCGGCGACGCGGTCAGCGGCGCGGAGCGGCGGAACGTGATCGCTCAGGCGCAGGCACATGCTGCTCTCGCCCAGGCGGAAGCTCAGTGGGCGACCGCTGAGGCCATACGTGCGCTCGCGACGTTGCCGACGTCGAGCGCGGTCTGAAAGTCGCGGGCCGCACGTCGGCCTCGCGGATCACCTCGGTCCACTGTGTCCGTTGTGCGGTCGGCTGCGGGATCAGCTTGTCTGCCAGGCAGTTTCGTCGATCGCGAGCCACGGCGCGCTCGCGACGAGGGGCGGGGTCATATCGGTGATCTCCTTGGTGCGCCGATGAAGATGGGATTGGTCGAAATAGCCTGCCTCGACCGCGGCAGCTGCGGGCGAGCGACCTGCCGCCAGAAGATGGGCGGCATGGTCGAAGCGGACGAGTTCGAACGCACGCTTGGGCGAGACTCCGATCTGGGTCCGGAAGTGGGACCAGAGTCGCTGGCGGGTCCAGCCGGTCTCGGCGGCGATTGTCTCGATTCGGAGCTGTCCTCTGGCCCGGACAGTCTGGTCCCAGGCGTATACGAATTCGGGTGCTACAGAGAATCTATCGGGCGCCCGGCTTCGGAGGAACGCGCTGGTGAGGGCGAAGCGGTCGTCCCACGACGGTGTCGAACGGAGCCGCTCGGTCAAGGTGGTCACGCTGCTGCCCCACAGTTGCGGCAACGACGTCACGGTACCGCCGATTATCTCGGTGTCTCGGAGAATCGCTGCGGCGACAATAGGGGACAGGCGGATCTGCAAAACCTCGCCGACCCCCACGCTGGTCATGCGTAAGGCGCCGGCACGGAGGCCGATGATCGCGTTCCCCACGACCGGGCCTCCGGGACCGTTGTAGGCAACTCCGCGTTCGGTGAGATCCAGCAGGAGCGTGACCGCGGGATGCGGGATCATGGTGAGGTCCACGGGGCCGATGTCGTAGTAACGGAAACCCGCCATCCGGACTCCCCGAGTCGGGAGACCGGCGGGGACAGCGACCTCCACCCGGCTCCAGTCCAGTAAGCCGGTAGCGGTCATACATCCAGGCTAGCCGGGTTGCGGCAACGTGACATTCGTACAAGATGGTGCGACGAGATGTCGACGAAGCTGTCGATATGAGCGAATCGAGCCCCGGCCGGACACGTACCGACACGACAGTCCACGGGATACACGTTGTCATCGACGGGGACCCGGCAGCACCGCCCTTGTTGCTCATCCACGGTTCCGGCGCCACCGGTTCGACGTGGGCACCGGTGGTGCCGTCGCTCGCCACGACGTATCGGGTGATCACGATCGACCTTCCGGGATGCGGCCGATCCGAGCCGGCGTCCACGTACGCCGTTCCCCAGCAGGCGGACCGGACAGCGGCACTATTGGACGAGCTCGGGTTGCGGAATCTGACGGTGGTCGGTCACTCCAGCGGGGGATACGTCGCTACCGCCCTCGTGGAGCGTCGCCCGGACCTGGTCGGCGAGCTGGTCCTGGTCAGCACCGGGCCGAGCCTCGCAGCGCTCTTGCCCGAGCCCGCAATGATGAAGGTGGTCGCCTCGCCGCTCTTCGGTCCGCTCGTGTGGGCGATTCGTACCGACTCGATGATCCGCCGCGGACTGGCAGCGACGGCGGCGGGCCCGATCACGTTGCCCGACACAGCCATAGCGGATCTGCGAAGGACACCCTATCGAGTGTTCCGCGCGATTCTCGCCGCCAACATGGATTACCTCACCGCGGGGACGGTGCCCGAGCGCCTCATCGCCGCCGGGAAACCCCTCCTCGCGATCTTCGGAGATTCCGACCCTCGGTGGGACCCGGCCGCCGCGCACCAGTACGAGGCGGTGCCGGGTGCCGAGCTTCGATACCTTCGCGGAGTCGGGCACATGGCGATGCTCGAGGACCACGACGCCCTCGTACGCTCGATACTCGACTACACGCGCTAGCCGAAGGCGTCGGTTCGGCTTGACGTGGTGCGGGGAACGCACAGTCGTTGACGAAGAAGTGCGGACATCGCGATCCGAACCGGCCCGGGGTCAGAGCGCTGATAATCGGACAATCGCCGTGGCTGCCCATGTTTGCAGGTGCTCTCGGCAGGACACGCAAAACATGGGCAACTGGAAAACGCCTGGTCGTTGTCGTCCGGCGATCGAGACGCTCTACCGTCGTAGCGATCCGGTGCGACTTGCACAGCTCGCTACTGATCAGCGCCTGGGTGCGGCCTTCGGCGCGCGCAAAGTTGGGTGGGGGCATGAGGATCGACGAACGCGACAGTGTCGCAGTTCAATTCGGTGTTTCGCCGGAGCAGGTCGAACGCGACCATCTGATCTCCCATCCGCTGGCGGCAATCGGTGCAAGGTTCGGCGGGCGGCTGCACTTCATCGGCGAAACCGCCCTTGCGCGTACGCATCTGGTAAGCGGCAGACTCAGCGAAGACATCGATCTGGTTGCCTTGGACAACTCATCTACGACCCCGGAGAAGCTCCGTCGTGGATAGTCAGCACGGTCATGCCGAGCGGTCATCGTGTGCAGAAGGCACGGTCTAGCTCTGGGATCCACATCGAGCCGATTGTGTTGCCGTTGTAGCTGGTGATGACGAAGTCGATCAAAGAGTTCAGCTGGGGATGGCCGTTGATCGTTTCCCGCCACAGCAGGGCCATGGGATAGGCGGGCGTCGGGTTGACGATGGGGATGCGGCGAATGTCCGGGTGCCATGGTGTCGTGGTTCCCTCACCGCCGAAGGTGACCAGCGTCGTCGACTCCGCGATGCGGTCGACCACGTTCGCGAATCCGATACCGCCTTTGTGTTGCTCGGTAGTGATTGTGATGCCGGAGCTGTCGCTGAGTCGGCCGTAGAAGTCGCCGACCTCAGAATCGAATCCGGCCCCGGGCACCCACGCGATCAGGTGCTCGAGGTCTGCGAGTTCGACGCGGTTGCGGTCCGCGAGCGGATGGCCTTTACCAACGAGCAGATGCAAGGCGTCGAGATACGCGGGAATGGCGCAGACATGCGTCGGCAGTGGGCGGGTGCGCCAGTGCTTGCGAGCGAACGCGACGTCGACCCGACCGTCGATGACGGCGTCCCTCGATGTCGTAGCCGGGCCCATCATGATGAGTTCGATCTCAGCGTTCGGGTGCTTCTCGAGGTAGAACCGCATCAGATTCGCGTCGGCGATCTGGGCGCCGTGCACTGCAACACGGAGCACCTGCGAATCGCGTACTGCGGCAACGGCGGTGTCGGTCGTCGCAAGTATCGAGCGGGCGTGGGGTAAGAACCGCGTGCCGTGGGCAGTCAACGCCGCGTTGCCGATGCGGCGCTCGAACAGTTGGGCGTTCAGTTGACTCTCCAACTTCGCGATCCGCTTGGACACCGCCTGCTGGCTGATACCCAGCACGGACGCGGCCAGGCCGAATTGCCCTTCGTCACTGACGGCGACCATCGCGCGCACCGCAGACAGATCGAGATCCAAGCCAAGTACCTGCTTCCACATCCAATGGTTGTTCGCCGACGCATGTCGATTGTTCGACATGACCGCACTCTAGCTGGTCGTATACCTCCGATACAGCCGGACGTGAAGGTCGCGTTCGACAACCAGTTGGCAGTGACATGCACCGGAATGGGTGGGTTGATGGCAATGAGTCGTGCGTCCTTCGTTCACCTGCACAACCACACCGAGTACTCGATGCTCGATGGAGCGGCGAAGATCTCGCCGCTGTTCGCGGAGGCGGAGCGGTTGGGTATGACCGCGGTCGGTATGACCGACCACGGCAACATGTACGGCGCCTCGGAGTTCTACAACAGTGCCAAGAAGGCGGGCATCAAGCCGATCATCGGTATCGAGGCCTACATCGCACCGGGTTCGCGTTTCGACACCAAGCGAGTGAAGTGGGGCGACCCCGGCCAGAAGGGCGACGACGTCTCCGGCTCGGGTGCCTACACCCACATGACGATGGTGGCCGAGAACGCGACCGGTCTGCGTAACCTGTTCAAGCTGTCGAGTCTGGCTTCCATCGAGGGCCAGTTGGGCAAGTGGGCGCGCATGGACGAGGAGATCATCGCCCAGCACGCCGAGGGCATTATCGCGACCACCGGCTGCCCGTCGGGTGAAGTGCAGACCCGCCTGCGCCTCGGCCACGAACGCGAAGCGCTCGAAGCCGCCGCGAAGTGGCAGGAGATCTTCGGCGCCGACAACTTCTTCCTCGAGGTGATGGACCATGGTCTGTCCATCGAGCGCCGGGTCCGCGAGGGCCTGCTCGACATCAGCAAACAGCTCGGCATCCCGCCGATCGCCACCAACGACTGCCATTACGTCACCAAGGACCAGTCGGTCAACCACGAAGCGCTGCTGTGCATTCAGACCGGCAAGACGCTGTCGGACCCGACCCGGTTCAAGTTCGACGGTGACGGCTACTACCTCAAGTCCGCCGCGGAGATGCGCGCCATCTGGGACGCGGAGGTCCCCGGCGCCTGCGACAACACCGAGCTCATCGGTGAGCGCGTACAGCCTTACGACGACGTCTGGGAACACCGTGACCGGATGCCGGTCTTCCCCGTGCCAGAAGGCCACACCCAGGCCACCTGGCTACGCAAGGAAGTCTTCGACGGTCTCGATCGCCGCTTCCCCGACGGTCCGTCGCAGGAGTACATGGCGCGTGCGGACTTCGAACTCGGCGTCATCTGCGAAATGGGTTTCCCCGCCTACTTCCTCGTCGTCGGCGACCTGATCAAGCACGCCCTGGAAGTCGGCATCCGTGTCGGTCCCGGCCGTGGTTCGGCGGCCGGTTCGCTGGTCGCCTACGCGATGGGTATCACCAATATCGACCCCATCCCGCACGGTCTGCTGTTCGAGCGATTCCTCAACCCCGAGCGCGTGTCGATGCCCGATATCGATATCGACTTCGATGATCGCCGCCGTGGTGAGATGGTCCGCTACGCCACCGAGAAGTGGGGCAGCGACCGTGTCGCCCAGGTGATCACGTTCGGCACCATCAAGACCAAGGCCGCGATCAAGGACTCCGCGCGAGTTCTGTTCGGCCAGCCCGGTTTCGCTATCGCGGATCAGATCTCCAAGGCGTTGCCGCCGCCGATCATGGCCAAGGACATCTCGGTCGCGGGGATCACTGATCCTGATCATGAGCGGTACAAGGAAGCCGCTGAGGTTCGTGAGCTCATCGCGTCCAACCCCGATGTCGCCAAGATCTATGAGACCGCGAAAGGCCTGGAGGGTCTGATCCGTAATGCGGGTGTGCATGCCTGCGCGGTGATCATGTCCTCGGAGCCGCTCACTGATGCGATTCCGGTGTGGAAGCGCGCGCAGGACGGTGCGATCATCACCGGCTGGGATTATCCGTCGTGTGAGGCTATCGGTCTGTTGAAGATGGACTTCCTGGGTCTGCGCAACCTGACCGTGATCGGTGATGCGTTGGAGAACATCAAGGCCAACCGCGGCATCGACCTGGACTTCGACACCCTCGCACTGGACGACGCCGCGACCTATGCGATGCTCGCCCGCGGTGACAATCTTGGTGTGTTCCAGCTCGATTCGGTGGGGATGCGCGAGCTTCTGCTCCGCATGACGCCGACCGAGTTCAACGATCTCATCGCATCGAACGCGCTCTACCGGCCCGGTCCGATGGGTGTTGGAGCGCACTGGGCATACGCGGACCGCAAGAACGGCCGCGAGGCCGTCACGCCGATCCATCCAGAACTCGACGAACCGCTGGGCGCCATATTGGGCGAGACCTATGCGCTGATCGTCTACCAGGAACAGATCATGCAGATCGCGCAGAAGGTGGCCGGCTATTCGCTCGGACAGGCCGACTTGCTCCGGCGGGCGATGGGCAAGAAGAAGCCCGAAGTGCTGGCCGCTGAGTTCGAAAACTTCCGCAAAGGTATGCGCGGCAACGGCTACAGCGATGAGGCAGTTACCGCCCTGTGGGAGGCGGTCTTGCCGTTCGCCGGTTACGCCTACAACAAGTCGCACGCCGCGGGATACAGCCTGGTCATGTACTGGACCGCCTACCTCAAGGCCAACTTTCCGGCCGAGTACATGGCCGGTCTGCTCACATCGGTGGGCGACGACAAAGACAAGTCCGCGATCTATCTGGCGGACTGCCGCAAGAGGGGCATCACGGTACTGCCGCCCGATGTCAACGCCTCCCGGGTCGACTTCGCCTCAGTCGGTGACGATATCCGCTTCGGTCTCGGTGCCGTGCGCAACGTCGGCGCCACTGTGGTGGCGTCGATTATCACCGCCCGCGAGGAGCAGGGGAAGTTCACCGACTTCTCGGACTACCTGGAGAAGATCGACTCGCTCGCATGTTCGAAGAAGGTCACCGAATCTCTCATCAAGGCAGGGGGATTCGATTCGCTCGGCCATCCACGCAAGGGTTTGATGCTGGTCCACTCCGACGCGATCGACGCGGTGATGTCGACCAAAAAGGCCGAGGCGATGGGGCAATTCGATCTCTTCGGTGGGGAGGACGTCGACGAGTCGATCGTCTCCGTGTTCCACGTCAAGGTGCCCGACGAGGAGTGGGACGCCAAGCACAAACTCGCCGTCGAACGCGAGATGCTGGGTCTCTATGTGTCAGGCCATCCCCTCGATGGCATCGCCGCAGCGCTCACATCGCTTACCGACACCTCGATCGCCGCCGTGCACACGGGCAAGGTTCGCCACGGCCAGAAGATCGTCATCGGCGGCATCGTTGCCGCGGTCGACCGCCGCGTCAACAAGAAGGGAGAACCGTGGGCCATCATCGAGATCGCCGACCTCGACGCTGCCACCGAGATACTCGTCTTCTCCTCGACCTACATCAGCTTTCAGCACGTTCTCACCGAAGATTCTGTCTTGCTCGTCACCGCGAACGTCACCGTCCGCGAAGGCAGGACGTCAATCCTTGCTGTCGAGATCTCCGCGCCCGACTTAGGGATCGGCGGACCATCGTCAGCCCCGATTGCCCTGACCCTTCCTGTGCACGCATGCACGCGCCCCAACGTCGATGCCCTTCGTGAAGTCCTGCAATGCCACCCGGGGGACACCGACCTACACATCGTGCTGGTCGGCCGCACGACGAAACGGTTGGGCATAGACCCGAGATTCCGGGTTCACAAGACCCCGGCCCTCCTCGGAGACCTCAAGGCACTGTTCGGAGCTGATTGCCTGACGACAGCTGCCGTTGCAGCGAAGATATAGATTCGAACCCGCGACCCGCCGAAACGGCGAGTGTGCTCAATATTCGAGGTCGGTCCAGCTCAGAGTGAGCGGGAACGGGTGGCTCAGTTCGACTTCCGGATGGACGGTTGGTGACCATTCGCTGACCAGGGCGTACTGGCGCGGCCGCAATGGAGTGACGCCTACTGGCAAGTCGGTGGGCGTCGCCAGGACGTAGGTCAAGATGGTGTCGATGCGTCGGCCTTCCCGGTCGAGCAGCACCTCCCAGTACTCGCCTATCCCGGCTTCGGCGTAGCGCGCTTGTTTTGTCAGCATTTGTCCGATGTGGTTGGACGGGGAAAGGACTTCGCCGACGATGACAACGTCCTCGGCGAAAATCGGTGTCCATGGTTCGTCGGGGCAGTGGTAGACCATGAAGTCCGGGGTGAGGAAGTCGTCTTTGGTGCGACTCAGGAAGACATTGGTTTCGGTGTCCACCTGCCAGCATTCGCCAGGACGGGCTTTCATGCTGCGTCGCGCGGCGTTTTCCAGTGCGTTGCGCAAGCGAGTAGCGAAGCGTTGGTGCTCTGGCGGACCGGTACGAACCCAGACCGGATGCCCTTTGACCAGTTCGATACGTTCCGACTGGTCAGGGGGCAGGACACTCAACTCGGCCCAGGTCATACGATCGGGCAGTTCGGGGAACTCCGTTGACGGATTCGACATCGTCAACCCTCCTCGCACCAGGCGAACTCTGGTGCCCTCGGCAGGATTCGAACCTGCGGCCTACGCTTTAGGCAATCGGGCTGAGCCTCGGTCGGTTGTGGTGCCCTCGGCAGGATTCGAACCTGCGACCTACCCTTTAGGAGAGGGTTGCTCTATCCCCTGAGCTACGAAGGCGTGGCCAGGCTCGGCTGGCCGAGCTGAGTATAGCGTGGGGGCGGGCTCGGGAGCGTAGCCACGTTGGGGTGGGGTCAGAAGGCATCGAATCCACCGCCGCCGCTGTCGAAGCCACCGCCGCTGTCGTAGCCGCCGCTGTTGTCGCCGGGGTCGAATCCGTCCTGGTCGTAGCCGGGGTCGACGCCGGACTCGCCGGTGCCGTTCTCGAAGGCTTGCGCGTCGTAGCCGACCCCGCCCATGCCGGCGAACAGGGTCGTGAACAGCAGGACCGAACCCGCGCCCCAGGCTCCGGCGATCAGCGCGGGCTTCCACCACGGTTCGGAATACCAGCCTGCGGGGACGGGGCGGCCTGCCACGCGGCCGCCGGGGAAGTAGTTCGGTGTGTCCACTGAGGGGGAGGGGGAGGCGGTGATCGCGCGGCCGTTGTGAGCGACGGTGCGTCTTTCGCCGACCGTGCCCGCGATGTCCTGGCCGTCGATGGCGGGGATCGGGGGGCCGGGGTCCATGTCCATCGCGATGCGGGCGGCGCGGATGTAGTAGAGCCCTTCCAGGGCCGACTGCTTGGCCAGCCGGGCTCGGGTGGGCGAGCTCGCGCGGTCGATCTGGCCCCCTGCGGCGTTGTAGCGCTCGGACGCGTCGGCCAGTGCCTGGCGGGCGGCTTCGTTACGGGGGGTCAGCTGGTAGACCTGCCCGCCGAGGCGCTCGATGGTCACGCGCGCGTCGGCTTGGGCCTCTTCGAGTTCGCGGGCGTTGCGCTTGTTCTGTTCGGCACGCAGGTACAGCAGAGCGACGACGCACACGATCACGATCACGATCAACCACCACAGCATCGCGCGCCTCATTTCGTCGAGGTCTCGAGATGCCGTCCAGTTTACTGATCGGTTGCCTGAACCGTTCGACCCGTGTTGATCAGCGCGTTGCGGATTAGCTGCGGGGCAAGTCTCAGCCGGCGAGATGCCGGGCGATCACCAACCGCTGGATCTGATTCGTCCCCTCGAAGATCTGCATGACCTTGGCTTCGCGCATGTAGCGCTCCACGGGGAAGTCCTGGGTGTAGCCGTAGCCGCCGAAGACCTGGACCGCGTCGGTGGTCACCTTCATGGCAGCGTCGGTGGCGACCAGTTTGGCGACCGAGGCTTGGCGCGAGTACGGCAGGCCTGCGTCGCGGCGGCGGGCGGCGTCGAGGTAGGTGGCACGGGCGGTGTCGACCGCGGCGGCCATGTCGGCGAGGACGAAGCCGAGGCCCTGGTGATCGATGATCTTGCGGCCGAAGGCTTCGCGTTCCTTGGCGTAGGCGACCGCCTCGTCGAGCGCGCGCTGGGCGACGCCGGTCGCGACGGCGGCGATGCCGAGGCGGCCCGCGTCCAGGGCGGAGAAGGCGATCGAAAGTCCTTGCCCCTGTTCGCCGATGCGCCGTTCGGTGGGCAGGAAGGCGTCGTCGTAGGCGGCGGTGGTGGTGGGGATGCCGCGCAGGCCCATCTTCTCCTCGGGCTTGCCGAAGCTCAGGCCCTCGGTGTCGGCGGGGACCAGGAAGCAGGAGATCCCGCGCGAACCTTCGCCGGTGCGGGCGAACAGGGTGTAGAAGTCGGCGCGTCCGCCGTTGGTGATCCAGGCCTTGGCGCCGTTGAGGGTGTAACCGCCGTCGACGGCGGTCGCCCGGCAGCGCAGCGCGGCCGCGTCGGAACCCGCGTGGGCCTCGGAAAGGCTGTAGGCGCCGATGGTTTCGCCCGACAGCATGCCCTCGAGCCACTGCTGCTTCTGCTCGTCGGTGCCATAGGTGAACAGGGGATGGCACGACAGACCGTGCACGCTCACCGCGACGGCGACGGCGGCCCAGCGGCTCGCGATCTCCTCGAGCACCTGTAGGTACACCTCGTAGGGCTGCGCGCCGCCGCCGAATTCCTCCGGGTACGGCAGGCTGAGCAACCCGGCCGCCCCGAGTGCGGGGAAAACGCCGTCGGGGAAGACGCCGGTCTTCTCGCTCTCGGCGACGCGCGGCTCCAGCACCTTGTCGGCGATATCGCGGGTCAGTTCGATCAGTTCGCGTGCCTCGTCGGTGGGCAGCATCCGGTCAACAGCCATGCTCGTCACAGTATCCGTCGTTCACATCACTGTCCTTGGCGAGGCGCTCGTCACGATCTATTATCTGCGCATGAATGCAGACGCTCACCCGCCCCTGGCCGAGGATCAGGTGGGGTTGGTGGTCGAGGTGTTCCGGATGCTGGCCGACCCGACCAGGGTGCAAGTTCTCTGGGCGCTGGCCGATCAAGAACTCTCGGTGAACGAATTGGCGAGCCGCGTCGGCAAACCCGGCCCCTCGGTGTCCCAGCACCTGGCGAAACTGCGCATGGCCAGGCTCGTGCGCACCCGCCGTGAGGGGACCACGATCTACTACAGCCTGGACAACGATCACGTCCGCAGCCTGGTCGTCGACGCTGTGCACAATGCCGAACATGCCGGTCCCGGCGTTCCGTCGCACCATAGGGGACCCGACGGTCAGCCGCCGCATACAGCGTCGCCGAGTTCGTGACGACGAGTCGACCTGCGGGAATGTTGTCGGAGGAAACGATTGCGGGGCGCAAACCTTTCGGTAGCATCCGTTGTGACGTGGCTCATGCCACGGCAGGGACTTGAAGGAGCACACCGATGCTGAGCACCATGCAGGACGACCAGCTCTCGCTGGCCAAACTGCTCAACTATGCCGCTACTTTCCAGGGCGATTCGACAGTGTCCACGTGGACCGGTGACGGTGTTCGCACCATGACCTACCGCGAGCTCGGCGCCGATTCGGCCCGGCTGGCCAATGCGCTGCGCGGTCTCGGTATCGAAGAAGGTGACCGCGTCGGCACCTTCATGTGGAACAACAACGAGCACATGACCGCTTACATCGCGGTGCCCGCGATGGGCGCGGTGCTGCACGCGCTCAATATCCGGCTCTTCCCCGAGCAGCTGGTGTTCGTCGCCAACCACGCCGAGGACAAGGTCGTGCTCGTCGACGGCACGCTGGTGCCGCTGTTCGCGCAGTACCTGCCGAACCTGAAGACCGTGCGCCACGTGATCGTCGTCAACGGCGACCCCGCCGCGCTCACCGCGCCCGAGGGTGTCACCGTGCACTCCTACCGTGAGCTGCTCGACGCCCAGCCTGCCGACTTCGACTTCCCGGTCGTCGACGAACGATCCGCTGCCGCAATGTGTTACACCTCCGGCACCACCGGCGACCCCAAGGGTGTCGTCTACTCGCACCGCTCCAACTGGCTGCACGCCATGCAGGTGAACTCGCCCAACGGGATGGGTTTCCACGGCGCGGACTACGTGCTGGCCATCGTGCCGCTGTTCCACGCCAACGCGTGGGGCCTGCCGTACGCGGCGCTGATGTCGGGCGCCAACATCCTGATGCCGGACCGCTTCCTGCAGCCCGGCCCGCTGCTGGAGATGATGGCGGCCGAGAAGCCGACCTTCGCCGCCGCCGTGCCGACCATCTGGGGCGGTGTGCTGGCCGCGCTGTCCGCCGCGCCGCAGGACATCTCGCACCTGCGCACCGCCGTTGTGGGTGGTTCCGCGGTGCCGCCCGCGATGATGCGTGCGTTCGAGGAGAAGCACGGCGTGCGCATTCTGCACGCGTGGGGCATGACCGAGACCTCTCCGCTTGGCAGCGTCGGGCATCCGCCCGCGGGCGTCGAGGGCGAGGAAGCCTGGGCCTACCGCTACACGCAGGGTCGTTTCCCGGCCAACGTCGAGGCGCGTCTGGTCGGTGACGACGGCAAGGTCGTCCCGAACGACGGCGAGTCGCTCGGCGAGCTCGAGGTCCGCGGTGCGTGGATCACCGGCTCCTACTACTCGCCCAGCGGCGCGGAAATCGACCCGGACAAGTTCGACGACGGCTGGCTGCGCACCGGCGACGTGGGCAAGATCAGCCCCAACGGCTACCTCACCCTGGTCGATCGCTCCAAGGACGTCATCAAGTCCGGCGGTGAGTGGATCTCCTCGGTGGACCTGGAGAACTCGGTGATGGGCCATCCGGCCGTCGCCGAGGCCGCCGTGATCGGCGTGCCCGACGAGAAGTGGGACGAGCGCCCGCTGGTGGCGATCGTGCTCGCCGAAGGCGCCACCGCCGAGGCCGCCGAACTGCGTGACTACCTGGCCGACAAGTTCGCCAAGTGGCAGCTGCCCGAGCGCTGGGCCTTCATCGCCGAGGTGCCCAAGACCAGCGTCGGCAAGTTCGACAAGAAGCGCCTGCGCGCCCAGTACGCCGAAGGCGAGCTGGACGTAGTGACTGTGTGGTCGGAGCGCTGGCGCGCTCGAGTCGCGGCCCTTCGGGCCCCGATTCTTCCCTCCCTCCGGGTACTCCTTCGTCGCACCCTCCGCTCAGTCCAGAATCGGGC
>JACIXH010000048.1 GCA_014360565.1 Nocardia sp. | reverse complement strand
ACCTCCTCGGTATCGTCGAGTTGTCACACAACCAGCTCGGACGCGAGTGTGGCCGGGCGGTGCGAGAACGGGGGCACACGAGATGAGTGACGACAACAGCGGCGATCTGCGGCCGCCACGCCAGCACGGAACCACCTGGCGCGAATCGGAATACCGAATACTGGCCGACGATCTGCGTGCGGGCGCCGATATCGCCCGCACGGCGACCACGATCGGGCGCACCGAGTCGGCGGTGCGCGCCGCCCTGCGCAATTTCGTGCCCGCCGAGGAACGGGTGCCGACAGCCGAGCGGGAACGCTGGATCCGCAAACGCCTTGTCGCCGAACCGGAATGGGACTGGTGGGCCGTGGTGATCGACCATCACCGCCGCTCCCGCAGCGGATTGTGGTTCACCCGCCACGAGCACTGCGCCCGCATCGGCTGGCGCAGGCGCACGCCCATGCCCGCGCTCGCCCAGGAACTGTCCACCTCGGAGCTGTCGGTCGCCGAGCTACTGCGCGCCCTCGGTCTGGTCGAGAGCATCGAGGAAGCCGCCGACCGCCTCGGCGCCACTCCGGGGCTGGCCCTGGCCAAGCGTGTCACCGCGCGCCGCGACGAGGCCGTCGGCGCCCGCTGGATCCTGGTGGTCGACGGTGCCGCGGGCACCACCCGCACCCGCAACGCCCCGGTCAGACGCCAGCTGTCGCTGCACGAAACCCGCGCCGACGCCGAAGCCGAACGCGATCGAATCCTGTCCTGGCACACCCGAATCGGCTCGCGGGATGCCGACCCACCCGTCTGGTGGACGATCGCCGAACGTGGTATCGGCGCAACGGTCGGCCATACCCGCTGCGGCACCTACGACCCCACCGCCACCGGCGGGCGCCTGCCCGCCGAAGCCCTGACGGTCGGCGACATCATCCGCGTCCCGGTCCCCGACGGCGGCTTCCTCCAGGACCGCATCACCGCGATCAGTCGGCCTGCCGCGGGCGCACCGGTCGTCGTAGACCTGGCACCGGTAGCCAACTCGCGCGTCCGCCGTGTCGTGGAGTTCGACCCCGGCGAAGTGGTCGACGTGGTTCACAAGCAACAGCAATGACCGAACCCGCCGCGCGCGTTGTCCGCGCGTGCGGCGGATTGTCGACCCCACGATCTCGGCGTGGGTCGAGATTCGTACCTGTCCCGTCGCGCGACCACTGTTCTTTCCTGTGGTACGTCCGCTGTGCCTGCGCATTTACGCGCAGGCGCACCAAGTCGACGGGCCGGGTCGGCGCGGATATCGCGCAGTGCATCACGGCGCACCGACCGTCGACGCGGCGTGGGTGCGACCGGGCATGGTCGCGGCGGCGACGAGCATGACGACGGCCATGATCAGCATGGCGAGGAATACCAGGTGGATGCCGTGCGCGAGTTCACCGGCCGACGGGTGGTCCGGATCGGTGATGCCCGCGTTGACGATGGCGCCGAACAGCGCGACGCCCAGCGCACTGCCGAGGGAGCGGGCGAACATGTTGGCCGAGGTGACCACGCCCCGTTCGTGCCATTCGGCGCTGGCCTGGGCGGCGATGAGGGTAGGGGAGGCGACCAGACCCATGCCTGCGCCGATCAGGAAGCAGGAGGCGGCGATCTGCCACGGGCTCGACGCCGGGCCGACGAGTAGCGTGCTGGCGCAGCCGAGCACGGCGAGCGAACTGCCTGCCAGGCCGCTGATGCGGAAGCCCCAGCGCAGGTACAGCCGTCCGGACAGAGTGGCCGCGAGCGGCCAGCCCAGGGTGAGTCCACCCACGGTGAGGCCTGCCACCAGCGCGCTGGTCCCGAGCACTCCCTGGGCGAAAGTCGGCACGTACGAGGTCAAACCGAGCACGACAGCGCCGACCAGCAACGAGACCGTGCTGCTCGCGATCACTATCCGGCGGGTGAAGATCCACAGCGGCAGAATCGGATTCGCTGTGCGCAACTCGACGAACGCGAACACGATCAACACCGCCACGCTGCCGACGAACAGGGCGAGCGAGACCGGTGAGGTCCACTCCCAGGCCTGTCCACCCTCGAGCAATGCCAGAATCAAGGCGCCCGCGCCGACGGTGAGCAGGATCGCGCCGAGGTAGTCGATGCGCGCGGTGCCGCGCACCGCCGATTCGCTGAAGTTGCGCACCAACATCGCGGCCGCGACCGCGCACAGCGGCAGATTGATCAGGAAGATCCATCGCCAGCTCAGATGGTCGGCGAACAGGCCACCGAGCAAGGGGCCCAGCACGGCCGAACTCGCCCAGACCCCCGCCAGATAGCCCTGGACCTTGGCGCGCTCGGCGAGGGTGTAGAGATCACCGGCGATCACCATCGTCATCGGCTGGATCGCCCCCGCCCCGATACCCTGGATCGCCCGAAAAGCGATGAGCGCCACCATGCTCGTGGCCAGTCCGCACAGCAGTGAGCCCACCGCGAACGTCGCGATGCCGAACAAGATCACCGGTTTGCGCCCGATCATGTCGGCGAGCTTGCCGTAGATCGGCACCGTAACAGCCTGCGCGAGCAGGTAAATGGAGAACAGCCACGGGAACATCGCGAACCCGCCGAGAGTGTCGGTGATGGTGAGCACAGCGGTGGCGATGATGGTCGAGTCCAGGGCGATCAACCCGGTGGAGAGCATGAGCGAGGCAAGGATCGCGCCTCGTTCCGACCGGAAGCCGACGGCTGGACTCGCGGTTTCTGTCGCCACCGACGTCCTCTCGTTGTTGCGGCCAACAACGTTCAACGTATCGGTGAGATGCCCGTGCGCGCGCCTTGTTTTGCCGCGGTGTGACGCGATCGGCGCGACGGCGCGGACGTTTCCCCGGCTCGGTGGCCGAAGGCCGGCGAGAGGTCAGCCGCGTCGTGACCCTGTCACCCACACGGGCCCCGTGATTAACCAGATCATGGTGATCAATCCCAGCGATCCGAACACCCCCATCAACTGTTCGCGCTGCTCGGCATCGGCGACCGTGTAGCTCAAGGCCAAGGTGAGTGCGCCCGCGATGGCGGCGGCGCCGAGCCAGCGGGAGAAGTCGGCCCATTCCTTGCGGGTGCGCTCCGGGCCGTATTTCGGAACTTTCACGGGGACCGGCCCGTCGGCGAATCGGTGCGCGAACCGCTTATCGGCCCACCGGATCATCCGCCCACCGAACATCACCGTGCAGCCGAGATAGATGCCGGCCACGCGATGGGCGAAGGTCACCTCCCCGCCACGGTGGAGATCGATCGCCACCGCGACCACCAGCACCACATCGAGCACCGGCACCAGCGCCAGCGTCACAGTGCTCGCGCGCGGCAGCCGGATCACGTACCGCAGCAGCAAACCGCCGGCCACCAGCACCCAGAAACCGACTTCGCACGCCGCGATGGTCAGCAACACCGGGTTCCTCAGTTCGTCCATGCCCTCACTGTGCCGGGACCTCGCACCGATGTCGTCCCGCTTCGGGTTGTCGCGCGGTCCGCCTTTCGAGGGACCCGCCGCGTCACAGCGGTGTGCTGAAATGGGGCATGCCCCCCTCCCGCACGCCGCTGAGCCGGCTCGCGGACACCTTCGACAGTGCGACCTCCGCCGCTGTCGGGGTATTCCTTGTGGGGCTGCTGCTGTGGGCCGCGGGTGGCTGGGCGGTTGCGGTGGACCGCGACCTGTACCCGCCGCCCGCCAAATTGGCACTGCTGGGCGCGGCGTTCGTCATCCAGATGACCGCCCAGCGCAGGCCCGCCCTCGCCTTCGGTCTCATGATCGCCCTGCTGGCCGGTGACTTCGTGTACGGGCCGTCGCTGCCGCTGTGGATCGCGCTGGCCGACGTCATCTTCCTGGCCGTCAGCACCGGATCGGATCGGCTGGGCGCGGTGGTCGGCTGGTCCTCGCTCACGATCACCGTGGGCGGGTCGCTGCTGGCGCTGGTGCTGCTCGACCTCAGAGCGGCGCTGTACGCCGGTCTGATCGGTGTCGCGCTCACCTGGTCGCCGCTCGGCTACGCGCGCGCGGTGCGTGCCTCCCGTCGCACCGTCGATGCCGAACGCGTCGCTGCCAGGGCCGAGCTCGCCGCGCGTGACGCCGAACGGTCCGCGGCGATCGGGGAGGAGCGCAGGCGGTTGGCTCGCGACCTGCACGACGCGGTGGCGGGCCACATCTCCGCCGTGGCGATCCTGGCCGAAGTGGCGCAGAAGGATCCCGGCAACATCGAGGTCCTGCGGACGATCCGCTCGGGCAGCCTGGCGGCACTCGAAGAGATGCGAACCACGATCGATGTGCTGACCGCGCCCGAGGACACCGCGGTGACCACGCGATTCTCCTCTCTGGACGGTCTGATCGACGCCGCGCAGGCCGCCGGTAGCGCGGTGAGCGTACGACGGCCTCCCGACCTCGAGCTGTCCACCGCGGTCGAGGCCGTCGTGACCCGGATCCTGGGCGAGACCCTCGTGAATGCGACGAAGCACGCACCCGGTGCGCCACTCGAGATCGAACTGAGCCGTGATGCCGACCGATTGGTGGTGACCGCGACGAACCCGATTTCGCCCGGCGCCGTCGCGGGGCAGGGAAACGGATTGCGCAACATGATGTTTCGCGCCGAGTCGGTCGACGGCACCATCACCGCGGGCCCGCGGGACGGTACCTGGCGGGTGTGCGCGCGAATTCCCTTGGGAGACAAGTGACAGTCACAGTTCTGGTCGCCGACGATCACGCCACCATTCGCGCGGGCTTACGAATGCTTCTCGAAGCGTCCGGTGAGGTGCGGGTGGTCGGCGAAGCGGCCGACGGCGCCGCCGCGGTGCGCCAAGCCCGCGCCCTGAGCCCCGATGTGGTGTTGATGGACGTGCGGATGCCGCGCGTCGACGGATTGGCGGCGACCGCCGCTGTCGTCGCGGAGACCAGCGCGAAAGTGCTGGTACTGACCACCTTCGCCATCGACGAATACGTCCTCGGCGCGCTCGCGGCGGGCGCCAGCGGTTTTCTGCTCAAGTCCGTCGGCGGCGACGATCTGGTCAGCGCCGTGCTGGCTGTGGCCGACGGCGACGCGGTTCTCGATCCCAAGGTGACGCGCACGGTGATCGCCGCGCTGCCCCGCGCGGCGGACCTCGCGCCGCCGACCGGCCTGTCCGCACTCACCGACCGCGAACGGCAGGTGCTCGCGGGCCTCGGCGCCGGCCTGTCCAACCTGCGGATCGGTACCCGTCTGGGCATCGGTGAGGCCACCGTGAAGACGCACGTCTCCCGGGTGCTGAGCAAGCTCGGGGTGCAGTCGCGGGTGCAGGCCGCGGTGATCGCGTCGCAGTCCGGTCTCGATCTGCCCTGACCCGGGCGGGGACGAAAACGGGCGATGTCCCGGTACCTCGTCAGGTACCAGGACATCGGGTCGGAACGGGGCTCAGCGTGCCGGTTGCGGGTCGGACTTTTCCGGACGTATCCGGCGTGATTCAAACCAATAGGTCAGGGAGACGGTGGCGTAGGAGGTCACCACCACTGCTGCGGTCACGAGAAGAATCGCGACGAACAAGGGAATCAGGAAAGCCATGTGTCCCTCCTCGCGGTACGGTAGTCGTGCGATGAAGGTGGTGGTCAGCGCCTCGTCGCGCCGAATCTGAACGAGCCCCGCACGTTCGATAGTAGGGGCCGGGCGCGATGGGGGCACGGATCTGCGGCTGTGACTGCGATCATGGTTTGCGCGGAGTGTTGCCTAGGTCACCGAACCGCCCATGGGGTTGAATGTTCAACATATCTGGGTTCTACCGCGTCACGAGTTCTCGACATCGGCTTCACCACGAACAACCGACGAAGGAGCACCGATCGTGAGCATGATCCTGGCCGCAGTACACGACACCTATGGCATCGTCGTCGCCCAGGTGGGCAATCCCACGCCGGAGGCACCGCCGATGGCCGACAAGGTGATGCAGCTGGGCCGGTATTTCACCTGGATGATCCTGTTGTCCGGCGTCACCGCCATCACCTATGGCGGCGGCCGCTTCGCCTGGGAGAAGTGGAACGGCGGCGGCTTGCAATCGCCGAAGATGATCGCCAGCGCGATGGCGGGCGGTGCGGTCGCGACCAGTGCGGGCACCATCATGAACGCCGTCATCGGGGCCTGATCCTGGCTACCCTCGTGGCGTGCGTATCTTTCTCGCGGGCGCCACGGGCGTCATCGGATCACGGTTGCTGCCACTGTTGGTCGGCGCCGGTCACGAGGTGGCCGGCCTGACCCGTTCTCCGGGTAGAGCGGCGGCCGTGCGTGCGACCGGAGCCGACGTGGTGGTCTGCGACGTCTATGACGCCGACAGCCTCACCACCGCGGTGCTGGCCTTCGCCCCTGACCTGGTCATGCACCAGCTCACCGACCTCCCCGACGATGTGGCGCGACTGGCCGCCTCCGGCGAGGCGAACTCGCGAATCCGTACCGAGGGTACCGCCAATTTGCTCGCCGCCGCCGCGGCCGCCGGGGCGAAACGCTTTCTCGCCCAGAGCATCGCGTGGTCACCGCCTGCGGGGCGTGGCGACGCGATCGCGACCCACGAATCCGCCGTCCTCGATGCGGGCGGCGTGGTCCTGCGTTACGGCCAGTTCTACGGTCCCGGAACCTACTACGAGTCGACCCCGCCGCCCGAACCCCGCATCCACGTCGACACCGCCGCCGCGCGGACGGTGGAGCTACTCGATGCGCCGACCGGCGTCGTGGTCGTCACCGATAACGAGTAGATGCCCGACCGCGGGATAGGGAACAGTGAGGGGATGGCTGTTGACGTAGAGACCCTGCACGGCGACGACGACCTGCACGCGGCGAGTGCGCTGTTCCGCGCGGCGATGGTGGGATTGCCGCCGCTGCCGCCGCAGAGTGACCACCTGTCCGAACCGGGCCGCACGCTCGGTGCGCGCATCGACGGTCGGCTGGTCGGCACCGCGGATTCCTACACCAGCTGGCTGGTCGTCCCCGGTGGCGCGCGCCTCCCGCACGCCGCTGTCACGCATGTCGGTGTGCTCCCGACACACACCCGGCGCGGAGTACTCACCGCTGTGCTGCGCCGGCAACTCGACGACATCGCCGCGCGCGGCGAAGCGGTGGCAACCCTGCGCGCCTCCGAGGGCTCGATCTACGAGCGGTTCGGCTATGGCGTAGCGAGCTCCTTCGCGCGTCTGGACCTGCTACGCGGTCGAGCCCGTCTGCGTGACACGGTGCCGCAGTCGGGCCCGGTGCGGTTCGTCGAACCCGCCGACGCGTGGAAGCTGTTCCCCCAGATCTACGCGACCGCCGCGGTCTCCTGGACCGGCGCGATCGATCGCTCCGAATTCTGGTGGAAGGGCAAGGAACGCACCGCCGCCGATCCCATCTACACCGTGATCCACGGCCCGGTCGGTGCCGAGGACGGGTTCGCGCGCTACCGCCCGCTCGACACCGCGAACTGGTTCACCAGCCGTGACCGCACGATCGTCGTCGACGATCTCGTCGCGACCACCCCCCAGGCCTACCTCGGCCTGATCCGTCACCTGCTCTCGGTCGATCTCGTCGACAAGGTGACTTTCGCGTTCGCGCCGGTGGACGCGCCGCTGCGGCATCTGTTCACCGACGAACGCGCGGTCCACGTGGCGGGTGTGTACGACGAGACCTGGCTGCGGCTCGTCGATGTTCCCGCGGCGCTGGCCGGTCGCACCTATCGCGACGAGCCGCCGGTGACCATCGAGGTCGACGATGCGATCCGCACCACCAACTCCGGCCGGTACCGGATTTCCGGGGACGGGGTCACCGCGGTGGACGACCCCGCCGATGTCACCGTCGACGTCACCACGCTCGGCGCGATCTACCTCGGTGGGTCGACCTGGCGTCAACTCGCCTTCGCCGGTCGGGTGCTCGAGCACCGCGCGGGTGCCATCGATGCCGCCGACAACCTCTTCGCCACGCCCGCGCTGCCGTTCAGTGGCACCTTCTTCTGATCGAGGTCACCGGCCCGATCAGGGCCGGAAGACCTGATCGGCGGGCGACAGCGGGCGCAGCGCCCCGGAGATCTGGGCGACCAGCTGCCACGGCCGATCGAGGTCGGTGGCGGCTTTGCCGTTGGTCAGTACGGCACCGGAGAGCCCACGGTCGGGATCGGCCCAGCCGTACTGGGTGGTGAGACCGCTGCGGCCGAAGTGCGATCCGGTGTCGCGGCCGAATTTGGACCTGCGGGCGCCGAGTTCGAATCCCGCGCGGCTGACCCGACCGGCCAGGCCGGGCATGCGAGCAGCAGGGGCGATCGCGTCGCGCAGGGTGCCGGGCTCGATGATTCTCGTTCCGTCCAATTCTCCACCGTGCGCGAGGATCTCGTAGAAGCGTGAGAGTTCGTAGGCGGTGGTGACCAGGTTGCCGGAGGGGAGTTCGGCGGCGAGGAATGCGTCGTTGGTCGACTTCGAGGCCTTGTCCATGTGGCCGCCGAGGGCCTTGTTCGCCAGGAATCGGGCGACGCGGGGTTGCGGCGGGCCGGTTTTCACACTCGGCACCACCTTGTCGACATCGGCGGGGTCGACGCCGAAGTTGTTCCAGCGGAAGCCCAGTGGTGTCAGCACCTGCTCGGCGAGATGCTCGCGCATCCGCTTGCCGGTTGCTCGTTGGACGAGCAGGCGCTGGATCAGGCCGCTGGTCAAGGCATGGTAGACGCGGAAGCGGCCGGGCCCCCAGCTGGGCACGAGGTCGGTGAGGGCGGCGAGGGCCAGTTCCTCGTCGAGTACCGCGGCGGTACCGCTGTGCGGCGCGGTGATGAACGGGATGCCCGCCGAATGCGAGAGCACGTCGCCGATGGTGATCGCGCCCTTCCGATTGGCCGCGAACTCGGGAATGTAGTCGGCGACACGGTCTTCGAGACCGAACGCGCCCTGCTCGATGAGCATGAACATCACGGTGGCGGCGACCCCCTTCGCGGTGGAGAACCCGCAGAACGGTGTCTGCGGTGTCGCCGGGATCTTCTCGGCATCCGGGCTGTCGCGCGGTGCGTTGCCCCATCCGTGACCGATGGTCCGGTTCAGCACGATCCCGCCGTTGCGCCGCACACAGACCTGGATGGCGGGCGTGGTGCCCATCGCGTACCACGTGCGCACCGACGCCCAGATCGCCTCCACGTCGGTACGCGTCGACCCGACGTCGGCCGGCTCGTCCTCGTGGCCGATCGTCGTCACCGCGTCCAGGTCGTCGGTGACGGTCACCAGCGTGGCAGGAAGTGCGCTCATCGGGCCAGCCTACCGAGGGCGAGCTGTGCGGATCCTGAGCGTCTCGGCCGCTGGGGGGCGACAACGCGGCGTCGGAGTGCGCGAGACACTGCGCCACCTCTCACCCCGCGGCCGACATTGCGATCACGTCGATCGCAATGTCGGAGCGGTTCGTCGATCGCAATGTCGGAGCGGTTCAGGGCTGGCCGGGATTGAGCACGATGAACAGTCCCTTCGCTTCGGCGCACAAGCGGTCCTCGTCGTGCATTGTCGCCCGGAGATACACTTTGCGGCCCTCGATGCGTTCGGTCCACGCGCGTACCGTGAGCTCGCGATTGAGCGGAGTGATCGATCGGTAGTCGAGGGTGAGCGAGGCCGTACGGGTGACCGATTTGGTGGACAGCGCGGCGGTCATACCGATGATGTCGTCGAAGGCCAGCGCGATGTGTCCGCCGTGGGCGGCGTTGTTGCCGCCCAGGTGGAATGTGCGGAAGGTGACCTTCGCGGTGACGCCGTCGCGGTCACCGCTGACCACGGTGTAGGGCGGCAACGTGATGTTGCCGCGCGCGGGCAGGTCGGTGCGGGTCCAGCTGGGCGAGGACCACTCGTCCACCACTGCCTCGTCGAGGCGGGCATTGAGCTGCTCGAGGGTGGCGACGGCCTCCTTGGCGAGCTCGTCGGACGGGTTCACCAACCGCGCGCGGTCCATCAGCGCGCGGACCTGTTCGATCAGCTCGCCGTAGTGCGCGCCGCCCGCGGTGTTGTCGGCGCCGCGCTCCTTGCGTGCCTCGATCAGCTCGGCAATCGGCCGGAATCCGCCTTCGTGATGCTTCTCGTCCGGGAGCGAGCTGCCGACCTGTGTATCGTCCATATACAACACGTTATCGCTGCCGAGCTGGTTGTTCGCGCCGGGGATCGCTGTGAGCTCCACTAGGCTGGGTGCCGATTACCGGGCAGGTCTCCTACGAACCGGACAGCGGCGCCCCGCCGGTGGTGCCCCCGGGTGAGCGGCGAAAGGCTGAGTGCATGGGTATCGCGGCGGTGGTGTTCGACATGGACGGCGTGCTGATCGATTCCGAACCGATCTGGGAACGCGTCAGGCACGACTACGTGGTCCTCAAAGGTGGCCGGTGGCAACCGGATTCGCAGAAGAAGATGATGGGGATGAACACCGTCGAGTGGTCGAGCTATCTGGCCGACGACCTCGGAGTGGCGCTGCCCGCCGGTGCGGTGGCCGCCGATGTCATCGATCTGATGGCCGACGAGTACGCCCACCAGGTGCCGCTGCTGCCCGGTGCGGTCGATGCGGTGCGGCGGTGCGCGGGGATGTGGAAGCTGGGTCTGGCCAGCTCGTCGCCGGCGAGCTTGATCGATCTGGTGCTCGCCAAGGCCGGGCTGATCGACTACTTCACCGCGGTGCTGTCCACCGAGGAGGTCGGCCGGGGCAAGCCGGCGCCCGACGTCTACCTGACCGTCGCGCAGCGCCTCGGCGTCGATCCGCGAGACTGTACGGCCGTGGAAGATTCGACCAACGGACTCACTTCCGCGCACAGCGCCGGGATGCGACTGATCGCGGCGCCGCGACCGGAGTTCCCGCCGCAGCCCGAGGCGCTGGCCCTGGCCGACGCGGTGATCGAGGATCTGGACCAGCTCACCACCGAGGTGATCAGCGCCTGATTCAGAAGCTGCCGGTCACGCCGTCGATCCGCTCGCGCAGCAGGTCGGCGTGGCCGTTGTGGCGGGCGTACTCCTCGATCATGTGCAGATACACCCAGCGCAAGGTGTAGTCGTCGCTGCGCCACGGCACGTGGAAGACATGGTCGAGGGAAAGCTCGGCGACGGCGGCGTCACAGGCGGCTACCTCGGCGTGGAAGGTCGCGAACACCTCTTCGGCGGGCAGCGACGTGACGTCGTCGAAATCGGCGTCGGGCTCGTCGGGGGAACTGTAGACCGGTTCGACGTCCTCGCCCGCGGCCGAGAGCCGGAACCAGCCCCGCTCCACCTCGGTGAGGTGGCGCACGAGCCCGAGCAGCGACAGCGACGAGGGCTGCACCGACTGCGCGGCCAGCTGCTCGCCATCGAGTCCGCCGCATTTGCCGAGCAGGGTCTGACGGTGAAAGTCCAACCAGGACTGCAACATCGGCCGCTCGTCCGCGCCCACCAGGGTTCTGCTCGGCTGGAGTTCGGGAGCTGTCCACGTCATCGGTGCGAGGCTACCCGGGCGCACGGTGTGGCGCAGCTCGATTCAGTGGCCGGTGAACCGTGCTGCGCGGTCCCCGTGGAGACGGCCAGGGGGAAGTTTGCGCCCGCACAGCACGAGCAGGAGGTCCTGGGCGCGTCCCGACAGCACCTCGCCGTCGCCGAAGCGGAAGTCGAGATCGTCTGCGCGCAGGGCGATTCCCGTCAGATCCACGCCGAAATACTGCACCGAGCGGGGGTTCAGCGCATCCAGCACCATGCGCATCCGGTCCAGCGGCACCGGATCGGCGTGGCCGAACGCGACGGTGATGTCGAGGCCGTGGATCACGTCGTGGCTCAACGCGCCGGCGAATCCGCCGCCCGGTGGCTTCCACGGGTGTTCGGTGTTGTCAGCGATCGCGGCGACCAATTCGGCGCTGCTGAGCCGGGCGGCATCGGCGCGGGCGACGCGGTCGGCCAATCGGTCGAAGTTCCCGCGTGCGGCGATCATGCCGAGGACGAATCGCGGCAGCGAGGTCCGGTACGGCATGCTCAGATGCGCGGCGACTTCGCGTACCCGCCAGCCCGCGCACAGTGTCGGCGCATCCCAATCCGCCTCGTCCAGCCCCGCCAAGAACTGCGCCGTCTCGGCCCGCTGTCGCGCGGTTTCGGCTCTGAGTTCGTTTTCGCTCACTTGGAGTAGACCCGGTACGCGTCATCGATTCATCGGTCCGGCTGTTCGGTACCCTCGCCGATCCGGCACACTGGCCCGATGGGTGCCCAGCGCGACGACCAGCCCGAAGTCGTAGTCCACGTCGGTGACGGCTCCGAGGAACCACACCCCGTCGACCCGGCCCGGCCCGGCGTCTCCGCCACCGATCCTGGCCCCGAGCACCCTTTCCTCCTGCTCACCCGCAGCCCGGCCGACAGCATCCAGGCCCGCTTTCTCCACGACGGCACCTACGAACTCGAGCACACCACCGGCGCCGAGCGCCGCCAGCTGTTCACCACCGACGCACTCCTGGTCCGCGACATCGTCTGGTCCTGGATCCAGCGCGACAGCTGGTGGTCCGATACCGTCGCGTGGGTCGCGATCGACCCGGCCATCGCCGAACTCCATGCCCTGCACACCGAACTGTCCGACATGCTCGACGGCATCTCGCGCATGGACTCGGTAGCCGACGAACTGGACCGAGCCCTCGCCCGCGCCGATGAACTCCTCGACGACTTCGATCTCGACTTCGAAGGCTCCGACGATCGTGCACCCTGACCTGCTGGCCGCGCGAAACCTCGTCACCGGGCTGGGCCTGGACAGTTCGGCGGCGATTGCCGAAGTCGACAACGCCGATTACGGGGCCGTCGTATCCGAGGTCGGCAGCGGCACCATCCGGTTCCGGGTGGCCAAGCGGACGCCGACGAAAGCCGGCCTGTTCGTTTCCGTGTGGCGGCGGGCGGCGGACGGTTCGACCGAGCCCTTCGCCGTCGAGGACAGCGTCGATCTGCTGGTGATCACCGTCCGCGAGGGATCGAGGTTCGGGCAGTTCGTGTTCACGCCCACAGCGCTCGCCGAGCACGGGATCGTTTCCGTCGAGGGCACCGGCGGCAAACGCGGATTCCGTCTGTACCCACCGTGGTCGGTGACCGAGAGCGAGCACGCGCGCAAATCCCAGCAGTGGCAATCGGCCCACTTTCTCGATCTCGAAGACCTCGACCTGATGCGAGCCGAGAATCTCTACGACCCGGTTCGCCTCCCGCGGCTCTCCGGCGACCCACTCTGACGTGGATTACAGTGGCGCCGTGGGGTTTACCGAATATGGACCAGGCGACGTCGTGTATTTTCCGGCAGGTCCGTTCAGCGGCATCTGCGGGGTTGTCCGCGAGGTCGACGCTCGTCGAGCGGAGTTACGGATCGAGTTCGGCGAGGGCGCGGTGCGCCGTGAGGGCAATGTCCTGCGCGAGAACCGGCACAAGCTGACTGTCGGATTCGACGAGGTCGAGCTGGTTTAGCCGTTCGGAGTGGGTGTTGCGATGTCGACGCCTGGTGGGCAATGATGGCGCACAGCATGCTGAAGTCCGATCCTGCTTTCGACAGTCTTCAAGGCTTATCTGTTGGTGACGCGCTGGGCGCGCAGTTCTTCGTCCCCGGCAGTTCTGTTCCCGACCTGCTGGCCGGGCGGGCGCCGGCAGCGCCGTGGCCGTGGACCGACGACACCGAAATGGCCTGTTCGGTGTATGCGGAGATCCACGAGCGAGGCAGCGTGAATCGCGAGGCTCTCGCGGTTGCGTTCGCGCAACGGTGCGAACCTTATCGCGGCTATGGGCCCGGCACGGTGGTCGTGCTGCACGAGATCCGCGACGGTCGTCCGTGGGCTGAGGCCGCGGGTGCGGTATTCGACGGGCGGGGATCGTGGGGGAACGGGGCGGCGATGCGGGTGGCGCCGCTCGGTGCGCGTTTCGCCGGAGATCCGGATCGGGCCGCTACGCAGGCGGCACTGTCCGCCGAGATCACCCACCGGCACCCGGAGGCGATCGTGGGAGCGATGGCGGTCGCGGTTGCCGCCGCGGTGGCGGCGCATGCGCGTGAAAGTGGCTGCGCGCCTGAGGAATTCTTGCTGGCCGTCGAGCCGTATCTGGTCGACGGGTCGACCGCGCGGGGTATTCGCCGCGCCAGGAAGCTGCTCGGCCGAACGGTGGCCGAGGCAGCCTACGAACTCGGCAACGGCGCACGGGTCAGCGCCCAGGACACAGTGCCCTTCAGCCTGTGGGTAGCCGCCACCTATCTCGCGGACTTCCCGGGTGCGGTCACCGCGTGTATCGAGGCCGGGGGCGACGTCGACACGACGGCCGCGATCGTGGGCGGAATCGTGGCGGCCCGGACCGGCGTCGGCGATCGCGGCGCGATCCGTGGAATCCCGCAGGACTGGCTTGCCGCGCGAGAGCCGTTGCCCGAGTGGGCATTCGGTGCTCAGCGCGCGCGGGCGCTCCAGCGGCCGTCGTAGCGGACCTCGATCGGGTGGGTGAAAGCAGTCGAGACGTGGTCGGTGGTGATGACATCGGTGGCCGGGCCCGTGGCGACGGTGTGGCCGGCGGCGACGAGTAAGGCGTGGGTGGTGGTGCTGGGCAGTTCCTCGAGGTGATGGGTCACCAGGATCGAGGCGACCTCGGGATGGGTGCGGTCGAGGGTGTCGAGGGTGGTGAGCAACTGTTCGCGGGCGGCCAGGTCGAGGCCGGTGGAGGGTTCGTCGAGCAACAGCACTCGGGGTTCACTGATCAGAGCGCGGGCGATCAGGGCGCGGCCGCGTTCGCCCTGGGACAGGGTGGGCCAGACCTCGTCGGACTTGCCGGACAGACCGAGAGTGCCGATGATCGCCTCGGCGCGGGCGAGGTCGGCGCGGGTGGGGGACCAGCGCATCGGCGTGTCGATCGTGCCGGTGACGCCGGTGAGGACGACCTCGCGCACAGTCAGCGCGGAGTGCAGCGGGTGACGCGGGTTCACGTGACCGATCGAGCGGCGTAGCCGGGCCAACTCCACCCGGCCGAACTGCTCCCCGAGCACTCGCACGACCCCGGTGGTGGGAAAGGTGACCGCGCCGCAGAACCCGAGCAGGGTGCTCTTGCCCGCGCCGTTGGGGCCAAGCAGTGCCCAGTGCTCTCCGGCGCGGACTGTCAGCGAGATGCCGTTGATGATCTTCTTGCCGTCGCGACGAAAGGTCACATTCTCGAGTTCGATCACGGGGGCGCCGGTCATGTGAAGGCCTCTTTCAGGGCGGACAGGTGTGTGCGGCTGAATTCCGCTGCGGCGCCAGGGGTTCGGTCGGCGATCGCCTGGGCGAGCTGCTCGTGCGCGCAGTGATCGGCCTGCTCGGAGTGGACCGGGCGCAACTCGAGCATGTCGATCATGGCCAGACGCAGGCGCGGCAGGAAGCTGTCGAACAGCTGGGTGAGCACGTCGTTGTGCGCGGCCACGATGACCGCGCGATGGAAGGCCATATCGGCATCGACGTGGGCGGCGACGGTCTGGCCCTCGGCGCGACGACCGGCCAGCGCGCGCCGGATGGCCCGCAGATCGGCGGGCGTGCGCCGTTGCGCGGCCAGGGCTGCGGCCTCGGCCTCGATCGCGATCCGCGCCTCGATCACCGCGGCGATGGTGGCCCCGCGCAGCACGACATCCCAGTCCTCGGACACGTCCAGCGCGGTGACGAACACCCCGGAGCCCTGCCTGCTGTCGAGCACGCCTTTGCCCGCGAGTTCCCGGATCGCCTCGCGCAGGGTCGATCGGCCGACCCCGAGCTGGGCGGCGAGCAGCGTCTCGCCCGGTAATCGATGCCCCAACGGCCACTCGCCCGCACGGACCCGGGCGAGCAGGAGTTCGGCCGCTTGTGCGGCCAGCGGCTGGCGTCTCACCTGCGATATCACCGGCATACCTCTCTACTTGTCTGAGGAGTTGTGATAGAAGTATAGCCACCATGACCTACACCGCGCTTCTTCTCGGCCGCCACGGCGGGGCCTGACCGACCGGCCGCCCCGCCGTGGGGCTCCGTCATGGCCGGTCGCCGTCGTCTCGTGGCCTGTAGTGGCCGGGAAGCAGAGCGAGTCATGACCGAATTCCCCACCCTGATCACCCCCGCGGGCGCTGTCGCCGACGGCGCGCCCGCGTGGAATCGGCAACGCCACTCGGCAATGCCCTCGTTTCGCTACCGCGATGTCCATCACCGGGTGGATATCCCTGTCGCACAACGTGACTGGCCGAACGCGCGAATGACCACCGCGCCCCTGTGGGTGCCCGTCGACCTGCGCGACGGTAATCAGGCGCTGGCCGAGCCGATGGACCCGGCCCGCAAACGCCGGTTCTTCGAGCTCCTGGTCGCCATGGGCTACAAGGAGATCGAGGTCGGCTATCCGTCCGCCTCGCAGACCGACTTCGATTTCGTCCGCCTGCTGGCCGACACCCCGATCGCCCCGCCGGACGTAACCGTCGTCGTGTTCACCCCGGCGCGTCGTGACCTGATCGAACGGACCGTCGAGTCGGTGCGCGGCATCACCAACGAGGTGGTGATCCACCTCTACACGGCCACCGCGCCGGTTTGGCGTGAGGTGGTCCTCGGTAAGGATCGTGCGCAATTGCGCGAGTTGATCGTCGCCGGTGCGCGCCGAGTGCTGGAACTGGCGGGCGAGCTGCCGAACGCGCGCTTCCAGTTCTCGCCGGAAGTGTTCAACCTGACCGAACCGGATTTCGCGCTCGAGATCTGCGACGCCGTCACCGAGCTGTGGCAGGCGAGCCCGCATCGCCCCGTGACGCTGAATCTGCCTGCCACAGTAGAGGTCGCGACCCCGAACATCTACGCCGACCAGATCGAGTACATGCACCGTAACCTGGCCCGCCGCGACGGTGTGATCCTGTCGGTGCACCCGCACAACGACCGAGGCACCGGTATCGCCTGTGCCGAGCTGGCGGTGCTGGCGGGGGCGCAACGCGTGGAGGGCTGCGTCTTCGGCAACGGCGAACGCACCGGCAACGTCGACATCGCCACCCTCGCGCTGAACCTGCACGCTCAGGGTGTCGACCCGATGATCGACTTCTCCGACATCGACGAGATCCGGCGCACCGTCGAGCACTGCACCCGCCTGCCGGTGCCCGAAAGACATCCGTACGTAGGCGATCTCGTCCACACCGCATTCTCCGGCACCCATCAGGACGCGATCGGCAAAGGCATGGCCGAACATCGGGCGCGGGCAGCGGCGGCAGGCGTTCCCGAACGCGAAACGCAGTGGCGGGTCCCCTATCTGCCGATCGATCCCGCCGACCTCGGCCGCTCCTACGACGCCGTGATCCGGATCAATTCACAGTCCGGCAAGGGCGGCATCGCCTACATGCTGTACGCCGAGTACGGCTTGAACCTGCCGCGTCGGCTGCAGATCGACCTGGCCAAGAGGGTTCAGGAGCACGCCGACGACACCGGTGCCGAGATCACCGCGAAGGAACTGTTCGCGCTGTTCGAGCAGGCCTACGCCGTCCCCGTGCCGCGAATCACCCTGGTGCAGTGGGAGATCGCCGAGGCGACCACCGAGATCGTTCTCGGCGTGCGCGGCGGCGAACTGCGTTCGGCACACCGCAACGTCGGTCCGGTCGAGGCGCTGACCGCCGCACTGGCCGGGGCGGGCCACCCCATCGAGATCCTGGGCCTGACCCAGCATTCGGTGGGCACGGGCGCCGACAGCGCCGCCGTGAGCTACGTCGAATATCGCGCGGCGGGTCGCACCGGCTGGGCCTACGGCCGCGACACCTCGGTCGTGGCGGCTTCACTGCACGCGGTGATGAACGCCGTCAACGCGACGCGATAGACCGATCGGGGCGGTCGCACCGGCGACCGCCCCGCATCCCCGGCAGCGATGCTCAGGGGAGTCGGCGAGAACGCGCGTCAGTCCTCGTCGCCCTCGCACCAGTCGTCGAACGCGTCGAATTCCGCTTCGTATCGGGGCGGGACCGAGTCTTCGATCCGGTCTTCGATCGGATCCCAGACGTCGTTGCATCCCTCGGGAGCGGGTGGCCACGACTCGATGTACTCGACCAACGGTGACGAGGGCGGCTCGGCTTCCTCAGCGGCTGCGATACCCGCCGTGCCCAGGGTCAATGCCGCGGCGGCACCCGCGGTGGCGACGATCCGGCAAACACTGTTCATGAAACATCCTCCTGTCCGCGCCGACATACGATGTCCGGCAATCCTAGCTCCGCCCGACCTCGCTATCGGGGACCGAGTACACCTGGACGTGTGGGCGACGGTACGTAGAGTGGAGGGGGCGTAGCTCGCTGGAGGCGGGCGCTGATCTGCGGGGGCAACGTGGGAACGAGCGAATTCGACTGTGTCGAGGTGGATTCCGGTATCTGGGGGACCGTGGTGATCGAACGCGCGGAGGCGCGCGTGCGAACTCGGCTGGCTTGCGACGCGCAGATGTCGGTGTTCCTCGAGCGCCGAGGGCCTCGAACGGACAAGCGATGTCACCTCGGCAGTAGAGACGCCGCGGCTATCTCCGCTACCGTGAACGGCCGTGCTTTCACCCTTGACATCGGACGGGCAAGGGTCACGAAACGCAGTTATCGCGTCATTGCCGAAGTCGACGGCCGGCATCTCAGTATGAGGCCCGAAAACCTGGAGATGTCGACCTTCGTGAACGGCAAGCCATACGAGATCGAGAAGGAATTCGGTGAACTGACAGCGAAGTCCGATGGCACCGTCGAGGTCTTCTGGGCCCTGCCGAAGAAGGTCCTCAATCAGGCGATCGAACCGCCCCAGCCTGCTGCCGAGGATGTACTCATCGGCTACGCCATCGCCGCGGCGTTCGGAACGGGGGCACTGTCGTTCACCTCGATTCTGATGGGCTTCATCGCCGCCGCGATGCCCGGCTGACCCGGCGGCGAGCCGTGACGCCGACCCGGGCTCAGCACCACCCGGTCAGATACATCATGGCGAGGCTGCTGCTGCCGAGGATCGCGCCCAGAACGCCGCCGAGGATCAGGGGTCGCACGCCTGCGGTGCGGAGGCGGGCCAGGCTCAGGGAGGTGCCGATGGCGGCGAGGACGACGGCGATCAGCCAGCTGCTGGTGGCGGCGAGCGGCGCGGTCATGGCGCTGGGGATGATGTCCAGGCCCGCGAGGACGGAGGCGGCCACGAACAGGATCACGAAGAGGGGGACTGCTCGGCGCAGGGATGCCTCGGGGGTATCGCGGTCCTCGGTGATGTGGCGACGGCCCAGGTGCAGGCCGATGCAGAGCGGGATGATGGCCAGGCTGCGGACCATTTTCACGATCACCGCGAACTGCGCGGCGCCCGCACCGAAGATGACGCCCGCGGCCAGGACCGACGAGGTATCGTTGATCGCGGTGCCCGCCCACAGTCCGAAAGCTTCCTGCGACAAGCCGAGCGCGCGGCCCAGCGGTGGGTACACCAGCACGGCGGTCACATTGAAGATGAAGATGGTGCCGAGGGCGTAGGCGACCCGTTGCTTGTCCGGTCGCAGGACCGCGGTGGCGGCGGCGATCGCGGACGCACCGCAGATCGTCGTGCCCACGGCGATCAGGGTGGCCGACTCCCTGTCCACCGCCAACATCCTGCCGACGATGAAGGCCGCCACGCCACCGATGAGCAGCGTCGCGAGCAGCACCACCGCCGTCTCACGCCCCACCGCCATGACCGACCCGAGCGGCAAGCCGAGCCCGAGCAGCACGATAGCCACACCGAGCAACCGCTGCCGAGCGATGTCGAGGCCGGGGTCGAACACGGTGCTCGCGACGGGATTGCGTCGCAGCGCCATCCCGGCAACAGCTCCGGCGCCCAATGCCACCACCGGCACGCCGACCATCGGCAACGCTGTACCGAAGGGCGTGGCGAGCCCGGCCAGGAGTGCGGCGAGGACGAGGCCGGGGACGAGAGTGCGTGCGCGGTTCACTCCACCACCATCTCCGCCCGACGGATTCCCAGGTAGAGGCCCATCTGATGGGTGGACATAAGCCAGGCTTATGTCTTACCTCGCTCGGCTATGAGAACCCGCGTGTCAGCCCGCTAGCCGGGCGCACGTGCCGACGTGCATTCCGCGCAAGCGTGCAGTCGCCGCTATCAGTGTCTGATGCCGAACGGTCTCTTCGGACAATGACGCCGGTGTCATTCATGTGCCGTACCGGCGATGATCGGAATCCGGCGGGAAGGCCGCGCGGATCCGTGGTTTGCTGGGTATGTGCGGAAACGGACTCGGCTCGCCATCGCCGCCGGTCTCGGTGTGCTGATGTGGGGTGAATGGGCGAACTGGCGCGCCTCGCGCAGGTGCGTAGGAACGGGGACGGCAGGTTCGGAGGCCGTCGTCGTCCTGGGATATCGCAATGCGGGGCCGCGCGCCAATGCCATGAACAGGTGGCGGGTGCGTGCCGGGCTGCGCTCGATCGATGCCGCGGCGCCGCAGTCGCGGCTCGTCCTCTGTGGGGGTGCGTGCGCGGGTCCGCAGACCGAGGCAGCGCTGATGGCGCACTACGCGGTGCAATACTGTGGCTACAACGGTGAACTGGCGCTCGAGCAGTGGAGCAGATCCACCTGGGAGAACATCGCTTTCGCGATCCCCTTCGTGAAGGACGTCGCCCGGATCAAGATCGTTTCGTTGCCGACGCACGCCGAAACGGCGCGACGGTATCTCGCCGAGCAGAGCCCGGAACTGGCCGCCCGGCTGGTACGCGGCCGGGACTATCGATTCGGCGAATGGCTGCCGCTCAAGCCGGTGTTCGCCCTCTACAGTGTCGCCAAGAGGTTCGACCGCACCCGCGCCGGCGATGCCTGACTGTGCGCATCACCCATAATCAGCGGATGACTCTGCCACCCGGAACGCCCGACCTGGAGGTCCTCGACCTTCTCGTGTCGGTGGCCGAGCTGGGCAGCCTGGGCGCCGCCGCGCGCAGGCACGGGATCAGCCAGCCCGCCGCGAGCATGCGGATCAGCGCGCTCGAACGCCGCATGCACGTGAAGCTGCTCGACCGTGCGCCGACCGGCTCCGAACTCACCGATGCGGGCCGCGCCGTCGTCGCCCACGCGCGCACTGTCCTGGCTTCGGTGCGCGAGCTGCTCGACGATGTTGCCAGGCTTCGCGCCGCCCAGGCCCCGCGTCTGCGCATCGCCGCCTCGAAAACCATTGCCGACCACCGCATTCCGCACTGGCTCGCCGCTCTGCGTACCGATCATCCCGAAATCGTGATCTCCCTCGAAGTCGAGAACTCCACGCAGGTCGCCGGACTCGTGCGCGACGGCACCGCCGATCTCGGATTCGTGGAAGGCCCGCATCCGCCGGCCGGACTCGGCAGTCGCGTGCTCGGGGCCGATGATCTCGTCGTCGTCGTTGCACCGAATCATCCATGGGCGCAGCGGAAGTCGCCGGTCACCCTGGCCGAATTGGCCGGCACCGCCCTGCTGTGGCGCGAACCCGGATCGGGTACCCGTGACACTGTGTGGGACCTGCTGGCGACCGCGGCCCCACCTGCCGGGCCTGCTGCCGAACTCGGCTCGACCGGTGCGATCGTGGCCGCGGCCAGAACCGGTATGGCACCGGCAGTTCTGAGCCGGCTGATCGCCGCGCCGGACCTCGTCACCGGCACGCTGGTGGAAGTCCCCTCGGTCGACTCCACCCGCCTGACCCGCAAATTCCGCGCGATCTGGCGCCGCAACACCCCGCCGTCAGGAGCGGGCGAGCTGCTCGTCGACCGGGCCGCGCGCCTCGAAATCGCCCGCGGGGCGGTGGTGGGACGCCCGTCCGGGGCTGCGCCGTCCGAGGTCGAGGGCTCGTCGGCGGCTGACGAACCGGGCTGACCCGCGGTAGCGCCGCTGGGCACTATCGCGGCCTCGGGTGCGCGCACTGCCCGGCTGATGACCGCGCATCGGCTTCGCGCGCGGACCTCGCGGACCTCTCTGTGGCGAAATAGTGCGTCAGCGGAGCTGGCGGCTCTAGTCTGTTATCGCTACGCACTGTGGAGGTTGGAAACACATGACGGTCGAGATCGTGACCGAACCGGCGCCGGAGAACCCGTGGACCGGATCGGGCCGGGCGACCGGGGCGCCGCCGACGTCGATGATCGAGCGGATGACGCTCATCCTGGACGCGTTCGACGCCGCCACCCCCTCGCTGACGCTGCTCGGGCTCGCCGAACGCACCGGGCTGCCGCGCTCGACCGTGCATCGCATCCTCGATCAGATGATCCGGTTGCGCTGGCTCGCGCACACGCCCGGCGGCTACCGGTTGGGACTGCGGGTGCTCGAACTCGGCGGGCTCGCGGCCGAGCAGAACGAGCTGCGCGAGGTGGTGGGGCCGTTGCTCTACGAACTGAGTCAGCGTACGGGGATGGTGGGCCACCTCGCGGTGCTCGACGGTCGCGAGGTGCTGTTCCTCGATCGTTCGGGTGGCCGCGGGCGGGTGGTCGTCCCGACCCGGATCGGCGGCCGGTTGCCCGCGCACTCCACGGCGGTCGGCAAGGCACTGCTCGCCACGCTGGAACCCGGAATCGCGGAGGCCTCGCTACGCGGAAATCCGGTGGCGCGGACCACCCGCACGATCGTCGACCGGACCGAACTGCACCGCGAACTCGCCCGCATCCGCAACCGTCAGGGCGTGGCCGTGGATACCGAGGAGTCCCTACCCGGTGTCGGCTGTGTCGCGGTGCCGATCCGCGGCCGCGGTGTGGCGGTGGCCGCGATCTCGTTGTCGGGCACGATCAACGGCGAGCGCACCGCGCTCGACACCGCGCGGCTGGCCCGTGCGCTCGCCGAGGTGGCCAAGGAAGCCGCACGGACCCTGACCCCCCGGCACCCGCACTAGGGCGTGTTCTTGGCCATCGCCCGACCGGCCGACCGGCCCGAGAAGATGCACCCGCCGAGGAACGTGCCTTCCAGCGCGTTGTAGCCGTGCACGCCGCCGCCGCCGAACCCGGCGACCTCGCCGGCGGCATACAGCCCGGGCAACACCGACCCGTCCGGGCGCAGCACCTGCGAGTCGAGGTCGGTCTGTAGTCCGCCGAGGGTCTTGCGGGTCAGCACATTGAGGCGGACCGCGATGAGCGGGCCGTGGGCAGGGTCGAGGATACGGTGCGGTTTGACGACACGGACCTTGTCGCCGAGGTATTTGCGGGCGCTGTTGATCGCGATCACCTGCGCGTCCTTGGCGAAGGAATTGGTGGTTTCGCGGTCCCTGGCCACGATCTGGCGTTCGAGCGCGGCCGCCTCCAGCTTCGGCCCTCTGGCGAGGTCGTTCATACCGTCGACGAGCTCGGTCAGCGATTCGGCGACCACGAAGTCCACACCGTGCTTCTTGAACGCCTCGACCGGACCCGGCGCGCCCTTGGCGAGCCTGCTGCGTGCGGTGAGTTTCAGGTTCTTGCCGGTGATGTCAGGGTTCTGTTCCGAGCCCGACAGCGCGAATTCCTTCTCGATGATCGACTGATTGAGTACGAACCACGAATAGTCGTAGCCGGTGGACAGGATCTGGCGCATGGTCGCGTTGGTGTCGAAACCGGGGAAACACGGTGCGGGCATCCGGTTTCCGCAGGCATCGAACCACAGTGACGACGGGCCGGGGATGATGCGGATGGCGTGATCGGGCCAGATCGGATCCCAGTTGTTGATGCCCTCGGTGTAGTGCCACATCCGGTCGCGGTTGACCAGCGCGGCCCCGGCGTCCTCGGAGATGGCGAGCATCCGGCCGTCGACATAGGCGGGCACGCCCGAGATCATGGTCTCCGGGCACGGACCGAGACGGTCGGTGGGCCAGTTGCGACGGATGAGATCGTGGGCGTGACCGATGCCGCCCGAACTCACGAGAACCGCGGGGGCGCCGAAGCTGAACTCGCCCACCACGTCCCGGTTCGATGCCTGGCCCCGGTCGGTGTCGGAGGACGCGAGAACACTGCCGCTGACACCGGTCACGGCGCCGTCTTCGACGACGAGCTCGTCCACGCGATGCCGGAATGCGAAGCGGACGAGCCCTTTCGCCTCAGCGGCGAGCACTGGCTCCAGAAAGACTCGCAGGACTTCGGGGCCCGTGCCCCAGGTGAGGTGGAACCGGGGCACCGAGTTACCGTGGCCGTCTGCCAGACCCCCGCCACGTTCTGCCCAACCGACTAACGGAGTGAAGCGCAAACCCAAGGCGTGCAGGTAATCTCGCTTCTCGTCGGTGGCGAACCGCACGTAGGCCTTCGCCCACTCGCGGCCCATCCGGTCTTCGTCGTCGCGATCGAACCCGGCCGAACCCAGCCAATCCTGCAGCGCCAGTTCGTAGGAGTCCTTGATGCCCATCCTGCGCTGCTCGGGGGTGTCGACGACGAACAACCCGCCCAGTGACCAGAATGCCTGCCCGCCGAGGTTGGCGCGATTCTCCTGATCGACTATCAGAACTGTACGACCGGCCAGTGCCAGTTCGTGCGCGGCGACCAGGCCCGCCAGTCCGGCACCGACAACGATCGCGTCGGGGGTGAAATCTTCGCTGGGATCAGGGGCTGTGCTCGACATGCCTGGAACGTAGCATTGGTTCGTCGGCAGGTGGGGGCAAGTGCTGGAAAACGCCCTGACCAGCGACATTTCATTCGATGAAAGGCTCGACACGCTCATGAACATCCGAACCCGTACCGGCGCCGCCGTCCTCGCGCTCGCCGTCGTCGCCGGCCTCGGCGCCACATCCTGCTCGAAGTCGCGCTGGTGCGAGCGCGACCAGGGCGACGTTCACGTCGCAGACTCCTACTGCGAACGCGGTATTGCGGGCTATGAGTGGGAGCCCGACCACGACAAGCCGAAGTACAAGAAGAAGCCCAAGAAGCACTGACTCGGCAGCGGCCTTGTGCCGCAAGCACTCCGAGACCTGACCGTGGCGCAGCCGATGCCGAGTTCGCGCCATGACGATGCCGGTCGGCGGGTATTCCACCACTGAGCACGCCGAATGCTGTTGGAGCAGGAGGCGAACGGCTCTTTCTCTATTCTCACAACGGCGTGAGCAGGTGGGCACGATGGCCGATCGGAAGGCATTTCATATTGTCGCCAGGCATACAGCGCGAGCGCTGTCGGTGGTGCTACTGGCCGCGGGGATCGGGACAGCGATGTCTCCGGGATCGCAGGCATGGGCGCGCGGTTGCGCCACGCTGGATATCGTGATCGCCCGCGGCACAGTAGAACCCGGCTATCTGGGAGCGGCGATCGGCGATCCGCTCTACGCGGTGCTGAGTGCGCAGTTGCCGGTGGACACCTCGGCCCATCGTGTCGAGTACCCCGCCGATCTGCTGGTGGCGACCTCGATCAGCGACGGCACCCGGGCGATGGCCGGTCACCTGATCGACCGGGCCGCCGCCTGCCCCGACCAGCGGTTCGTCCTCGTCGGCTATTCCCAAGGCGCGGTGGTGACCCACGGCGTCCTCGGCTCGGCCGCGATTCCTGGTGGGTGGTCGCTACCCCACGAGCTCTCGTCCCGCATCGTCGCGGTGCTGCTGTTCGGTGATCCACTGCGACTGGTCGGCGGCACCGTGCCCCCGTTGTACACCGACCGCACCGCGAACTATTGTGCCGCAGGCGATCCGGTGTGCGCGGGGGGTGTGTTCCCGGCCGCGCACGGTAGCTACGAGTGGGCGTTCGCGGCGGCGGCCGGGCAGGTCAGCGCCCGGTTGTGAGCCTGATCAGGCAGTGGGCACGACCGGCATGACACCGGTCAGTACAGTCGCGATCTGCGCTACGGCGCGGTCGACGCTGCCCGTCGGCTGGAACAGGTGACTCAGCGTGAGCCGGACCATGATCTCCACGATCGAGGCCAGCTCGTCATCGTTGAGCGCGCCGAATTCGTACTGCTCGCGCACCGTGGCGGTGAGCGCGGCCACGGCCCGCCCCAGCACCGGTTCCGGATCGCTCAGCAGGGCGGGTAGCAGAGCGGTGTCACCGTCCTGGCGAGCTGAGAGCACGGCCTTGATCAGGGTGTTGTCGCCCGCGGTGCGCAGCGTGTACTCGGCGGCGGCGCTCATGCCCGCGAGTGGGTCGGCCGGGTGCCGCGCCAGTGTCTGCGCGACTCCGGTCAGATAGACCCCAGTCTCGCGCTCGATGAGGGCATCGGCGAGTGCCTGCTTGGTGCCGATCTCCTTGTAGAGGACCGGCCTGCTGATACCGACCTCCTTGGCGACCCGCGACATGTTGACCGCGCCCCAGCCCTCGGTGACGACCATCGTGCGTGCGGCGTCGATCATCCGGTCGCGCAGCAACTGGCGCATCTCTGCTTGAAAGTTCGGTGGTTCGGCCACGTGATCATCCTACATGTGCTGGTCGTTGTGCTTGTTCGTTGACAATATGGCTCGATGTGTATCCAGCGAGGACAGTAGAAGCTATTGTGTAAACGAAGGCGACTTCGAGCGAGTAGATGTCCGGAGTCTCGGAGATCAGGAGAATGGCAATGACGACATCTCGAATCGACGACCACGAAGCATCGACCGCACCGCCGGACTGGCGTGATCCGAAGCGATACCTGTGGTTGTTCGGCCTCGTCGCCCCCAGTGCGACGCTGATCGCCACCGGTTTCGTGTGGGCCTTCAACCAATTCGGCTGGCAGGCCGTCGCGCCGGTGTGGTGGTGGCTCGGACCGATCCTGGTGTACGTGCTGCTGCCGACACTCGACCGGTTCTTCGGGCCGGACGGCAAGAACCCGCCCGACGAGGTGATGGCGCAGCTCGAGAACGACAAGTACTACCGCTACTGCACCTACGCCTACATTCCGTTGCAGCTGATCAGCCTGGTGTTCGCGTGTTATCTGTGGACCGCGGGCAACCTGTCCTGGCTCGGCATCGACGGCGGGCTCGGCCTGATCTCCAAGATCGGCTTGGCCTTCACCATCGGCGCGATGGGCGGTGTCGGCATCAACACCGCGCACGAACTCGGCCACAAGAAGGATGAACTCGAACGCTGGCTGTCGAAGATCACGCTGGCCCAGACGTTCTACGGGCACTTCTACATCGAGCACAACCGTGGCCACCACGTGCGCGTCGCGACGCCGGAGGATCCGGCCAGCGCGCGATTCGCCGAATCGTTCTGGAGCTTCCTGCCGCGCAGCGTGTTCGGCAGCCTGAAGTCGTCGTGGGAGCTGGAGCGCACCCGCATGCAGCGGCTGGGCAAGAGCACCTTCTCACTACAGAACGACGTGCTCAACGCCTGGCTCATGTCGGTGGTGTTGTGGGCGGCGCTGGTCGCGGTGTTCGGTCCGTCGATCCTGCCGTTCCTGGTGATCCAGGCGATCTACGGCTTCTCACTGCTGGAGACGGTGAACTACCTCGAGCACTACGGCCTGCTCCGGCAGAAGACCGCCTCGGGCCGCTACGAGCGCTGCACCCCCGAGCACAGCTGGAACTCCGACCACATCGTCACCAATATCTTCCTCTACCACCTGCAGCGGCACAGCGACCATCACGCCAACCCCACCCGCCGCTACCAGATCCTGCGGCATATGGACGGCGCGCCCGAGCTGCCGAGCGGCTATGCGAGCCTGATCGGGCTGGCGTACCTGACTCCGTTGTGGCGCAAGGTGATGGACCATCGCGTCCTCGCGCACTATGACGGCGACATCACACGGGTGAACATCCAGCCCGGCAAGCGGGCGAAGGTGCTGGCGAAGTACGGAGTGAACTGATGACCTACATCTGCCCCGTCTGCGATTACGTCTACGACGAGCGAAGCGGCGCTCCACGTGAGGGTTTCGCGCCCGGCACCGCCTGGTCGGAGATCCCCGACGACTGGTGCTGCCCCGACTGCGGGGTCCGCGAGAAGGTCGATTTCGCACCGAAGGAAGGCGCGTCCCGATGAACGACTACCGACTGTTCCACTGCATCCAGTGCGGCTTCGAGTACGACGAGGCGCTCGGCTGGCCCGAGGACGGCATCGAACCGGGCACCCGCTGGGACGACATCCCCGAGGACTGGTCGTGCCCCGACTGCGGTGCCGCCAAGGCTGATTTCGAGATGCGCGAGGTGAGCCGCGGATGAGCGAGCGAATCGTGATCGTCGGTACCGGCGTCGCCGGCGCCACCGCCGCCCAGACCCTGCGACGGGAGGGCTACGCCGGCGAGATCGTCCTGGTCGGCGCGGAACCCGATCTGCCCTATCGCCGGCCCGCGGTCTCCAAGGAGCTGCTGGCGGGCAGCGCGCCGTTCGAGCGCGCGGTGCTCAAGCCGATGAAGTTCTGGGCAGACAACGCGGTCGACCTGCGTCCGGCCACGCTGGCGCGCGCGATCGACATCGACAGCGCGACAGTGCGATTGAGTACCGGTGAGGTGCTCGGTTACGACAGCCTGTTGCTCGCCACCGGAGCCAGAGCGCGCACCATCGACACTGCCTCGACCAGGGTGCACACGCTGCGGACACAGTCCGACATCGCCGCGCTGCGCGGTGCGATCGAGGCGGGCGGCTCGCTGCTCATCGTCGGCGGCGGCCTGATCGGCTGCGAAGTCGCCGCCACCGCCCGCGGACTCGGCGCCGAAGTCACGGTGTTGAACGCCGGCCCGGCGTTGCTCGATCGAGTGGTGCCACAGACGGTGTCCGACCTGGTCCGCGACATCCATCTCGAACGCGGCGTCGTCGTCGAGAACGGCGTCACCACAACCCAACTCGTCGACACCGCCGCCGGCGTCAGCGCAGCCGCCACGGACGGCCGCACGTTCACCGCCGCCGCCGCGCTGCTCGCCATCGGTTCGGTTCCCGACACCGCCCTGGCCGAATCCGCGGGCATCGCGGTCAACGACGGCATCGTCGTCGATCAGCACTACCGCACCTCGGCGCCCGCCGTCTTCGCCGCGGGCGATGCCACCACCGGATTCAACCCCCGCCGTGGCGAGTTCGAACGCGGCCAACACTGGAACACGGCAATGTCCGACGGCGCCGCGGCAGCGAAAGCCATTCTCGGCCATCCGGCCGCGGTCGCCGAAGTTCCCTGGGGCTGGACCGACCAGCACGGCGTCTCGATGCAGTTCGCGGGCTGGATCCACCCCCACGACGAACTGGTCGTCGACGGCGACCTGGATTCGAGGGACTTTCTCGCGATCGCCCTGCGTGCGGACTGCCCCGTCGGCGCCGTCGCCATGGCGAGACCGCGAGAACTCCGCGCCACCCGGACCCTCATCGCCGCCGGGGAGCAGTGGTCGCGGTCGGCTTCCTTCGACCTGGGCCGGTCACGCTGAACCGCGACTCGGCCGTGGTGAACCTCAGCCGGAAAGGGTGACCGGGCCGCGGGGGTAGGCCTGTGTACCTGCCTCCCACGTGAGCCGAGCGTGTGGTCCTCTGTGGGGGCGGCCGGG
>JACIXH010000047.1 GCA_014360565.1 Nocardia sp. | reverse complement strand
ACTCCGTCGCGACCGAGCGAGGCCGCCACCTGCGCGCGGTCCGGGGACCGGTAGGCGAGCCAACCGCCCCAGGTGCTCACGGCGACATCACCACCCGAGGCTCGGGGGTTGACCACGATCGTGGCGAGCATGGCCAGCCGGTACCGGTCCATGAGCGAGAGCCCGAGGGCGAAGTGCTGCCCGAGGGCGGCGACGGTGGCCACCGTGACTGCCGCGCTGGAACCCAGGCCGAACTTTCGCCCGTCGGCGTCGCCGAGGTCGGCGGTGACGCTCAGCCGGAAGGAGGATACGGGGATCGCACGTTCTACGAGCAGACGGTGAACCACCGAAACAGCCGCGAAAACATAGGAAAGATTCGCCGGCACAACAGTATCGGAGGTCGGCACCAATTCGTCACCGTGACGCTCGCAGGACAACGTGACGCCGCCGTCCAGATCCGAAGCCAGGGTGATTGCCTCGCCGGGATCCGCCACGGTGACAGTGGCGGTCGCGTAGCGGTCGACCGCCGTGAGCACCGCGAGGTGTCCGGGCTCGACCACGGCGTATTCACCGGCGATGAAAAGCTTGCCGGGGGCGCGAGAACTGATCATCGATCGCCACCCGCCGCACGAGGCGCACCGAGCGTCGCGCCCGAAATCGGCGACGATGCGCCAGAGGTTGTTGTCGACGGAGCACTGTCGGTCGCCGGCCACTCGCTCGATGTCGTCAGCGATGCGCCGGGACCGATGTGCGCGATCCGGGTGCTGACGAAGTCGCCGAGGCCGTCCAGTGTGGCGCTGACCTGCGGTGCGTCGGCACGGGTGCACAGGACTTTGACGTTGGGGCCCGCGTCGATGGTGGCGTAGGCCATGATCGCGTCGGCGCGTAGCGCCAGGACAGCATCGAGGATGGCGATCGAATGCGGAGACAGGTACCGGATTCCGGGACGGGCGGTGAGCATGGTGGCGTGCATGCCGAGGGCATTGCGCTCGGCGATCTCCCCGATCGCGGGAAGATCTTGGCGGGCAACGGCTTTGCGCATCTCGGCCAGGTCGAGTACCGACGACTCCGCCCACGGGCGATAGAACGGCGACGTGGCGGTGGTCCGGCGCATGGCGACGCGGCTCGACACCGGCTTCGCACGCTGGTTCACCACGGCGAGGACCAGCGCTGGATCGAGTTCGTCGCCGCCGATCGGTTCCGCGTACGAACTCAGATCGCCCGCTTCGCCTTCCCCCTCACCGGCATGCCAGACGACGAATCCGCCGAAGATCGACCGCGACGCGGAACCGGAACCACGCCGGGCCAGCCGGGACAAGGCGCGAGGGTCCAGGTCGAGTTCATAGGCGGACGCGGCGGCCGTGGCCAGGGCCGCGAAGCCGCTCGCCGACGACGCCAGACCGGCGCCGGTCGGCCCGTCGTTGGCGGTCACCACCATCGCACGCTCGTCGCGACCGGCTCTGGCGCGCACCAGGTCCAGGAACGTCTCGATACGAGCGAGCGCCGCTCCGGTCGCCGCCACGCCGTTGAATTCGACGACATCGGCCGGACCGTTGATCAACCGCACCGACGTGGTGGTGGCAAAGACGTCGAGGGTCATCGACAGGCTGCCCGTGACGGGCAGAAACAGTTCCTCGTCGCGCTTGCCCCAGTACTTCACCAGGGCGATGTTCGGGTACGCGACCGAGACGGCCTGGCCTGCCACGCGAGTGGACACAGCGGCCCGGGCGTCACCGACCGCGCCTGCGACTGATGCTGAAAGGAAAGTCATTGGTGGGCACCGTGTTCCGAAGTCGAGACGGATAGGGACTGCACGCCTGAACGGAGATCGCGGGTGGGAACCGTCCAGGTCTGTACCGCGCCTGCGCGGCGCAGTGCGGCGCTGACCGTGCGCGCGTCGCCGGTGTCGGTGAGCGCGAGGACACAGCCGCCGAGGCCGGCGCCGGTGAGTTTGGCGCCGTGGGCACCGGCGTCGAGAGCGGCGGCTACCAGTGCGTCGATGTGCGGGGTGCTGACGCCGAGTTCGGCGAGCAGGTCCTGGAAGTCGCACATCGCCCGGCCGAGCGAGGCGGCATGTCCGGCCGAGAGGTCGGCCGCAGCACCGCCGATCAGCTCTGCTGCCCTGGTCAGTAGCCGCCGAGCGGATCGCGGATCGCGCTCGAGGGTGGCGCGCACCCCGGCGACCGCGTGCTGGGTCGACCCCGGCATGCCGGTATCGGCGATCACCAGGGCTGCGTCGAGACCGATATCGAGTGCGGTCGCGGTTCCCGCGTGGAACCGGATCGGACCGCCGGCCAGGACCGCACTCGCATCGATCCCGCTAGCCTTGCCGTGCGCGACCTGTTCACCGCACTGCACGAGTTCATAAAGGGTGGCGGGATCGACGGTCCGGCCGTGCAGGTCGGCGACCGCACGCACCGCCGCACCGGCGCACGCCGCGCTCGACCCGAGTCCACGAGCGAGCGGAATGTCGCACTCCATCACCACATCGGTGAGCTGCTCGCTCAGTCCCCAGCGCCGCAACGCCTCCTCGACCGCGACGCGCGGCCCGGACGCCGGGTTCTGCGCGGCGTCCGGTCCGCCCGTGACGAACCCGAAACATCCATCGGGAACCTCGATGACCGCACCCGGCGTGGCGGGACGCGCGATCGCCCGCACCGACAGCGTCGGCAGCGGGAACGCGATAGCGGGCGTCCCGTGCACCACGGTGTGCTCACCGAGCAGGATCGCTTTGGCATGGGCCCGTCCCACGCCACGGGCCGGGCCGGTCGCTGTGGAGTTGTGTTCAGTGCGCTCTCGAACGGGACTGTTCACGATGATTCCTCTCCAGACTCGCACCCGGTGAGCGCCGGTTACCGAGACGATCGACCGAAAATGGCGCGCACGGACGGGAAGAACGCCGGGACCTGCGCGGCGTAGGCGCGGTAGGACGCACCGAAACGAGCGATGAGATCGCGCTCCTCCAGGTAGGTCCCGAGCAGGATGTATCCGGTCAGTCCGAGCGCCCACACCAGATGCCCGACGGTGAACTCACTGGCGAACCAGAACGAGACGAGCAGACCGGCCATCAGCGGATGCCGGACCAGCTTGTAGACGCCGTTCACCTGCAGGCGGTCCACCGTCGCGTCCGGTACCTGGATCACGTACTGGCGGTACGCCTGGCTGATGCCGAGTAGGTGGAAGTGGTTCAGCAGCAGCGTCGCCGCATAGACCAGCACGAACCCGACCCAGAACCCGGTGTCGAGGACCACCCCGAGGCCGCCGTCGGCCGACCACAGCACGTGCGGCACCGGCTGCCATGCCAGCATGATCACCCACATCACCGAGCACACGCCGATGATGTAGACCGTGCGCTCGAGCGCCTCGGGCACCCAGCGGGTGATGAAGGCCTTGAACGAGGGCCTGGCCATCCCCGAGTGCTGCAGCGCGAACAGGGCGAGCAGCACGAGGTCGATCGCGATCGCGGGCACCGCGGACAGGTGCGGACCCTTGTCGACCGTCTTGGGCAACCACCAGCCGCCCGCGAACAGCAGCATCAGCGGCACCGTGATGCCCGCGAAACCGTAGACGGCGAAGGAGAACAGGAACGGAACGAGCCGCGAGGGGCTGGTCACCACGCCCCGAACCTGTTGGGGCGACATCAGATCCATGCGAACCACGGCAGGTAACGCGAGCGAACGGTGCCCGCTGCCAGACGCGATTCCAGCCGCGCCTTCCACTTGGTGCCGTAGCCCTCGTTGAGGAAACCGCCGGGCACGACCAGGCGCCAGCCCGACTGGGCCACCATCCAATACGGCACGATGACGCCGGGGTTCACCTCGCGCATGTAGTCGAGCTTGTCGGGGATCTGGCTCCAGTGGATGCCGGGGTAGCGGTGGTGCACGCTGTGGTAGCCCTGGTTGAAGATCAGGAAGTTGAGGATGTTGCCCGCGTTGTTGAGCGAGGTGCTCGGCTCATCGGTGAATTCGCGCGCCGGAGCGTGACTGAGCCAGGCGAAGTAGCCGGCGTTGACCTGGGTGATGAGGAACGGCACCCAGTAGAACAGCACGAACTTTTCGAAGCCTGCGACGTACCAGACCGCGCCGATCACAACCGCGTACACGGCCAGGTCGAGGATGAACTGGTGGCGTGTCCTGCGGCGGCGCGGCGCCGGGTCGGCGGCGAAAACCGTACGCACGGTGTGGATCTTGACGACCATGCCGTAGCGGACCCAGTACCAGATCGCACCGAGGCCCTTGTCCATGCCGGTGGTCGCGGTGACGTCACCGGGACCGTCGTTGAACCGGTGGTGGTTGAGGACGTGTACTTCGCGCATCTCGGCCGCGGTGAGGTTGCCGGGCAGGCAGCACAGCATGTCGACTACCCGATTGGGGAACTTGGACACGAACAGCGGCCGATGGGTGTGCATGTGCATCACGCCGATGGTCAGCGAGAGGTTCAGCAGCGAGAGCACGATGATCAGCGGCACCGCGATGTACCAGGTCGAGGTGCCTGGGACGAACAGCGCGGCCGAGGTCATGCCGATCCACAACACGATGTGGAGCAGCGGACCGATGTTGGACGCGTGCTCGAGTTTGAACACGCGCCGGCTGAACGGCGGTTTCTCTGTAGGCGCGACGGGCGTTCCGGTGCTCATGGGAGAGCTCCTTCGCTAGTAGTGACGATCATCGAGGAGTTGTCTCCTCGACTACAGATGGCTGCTGTTGTCGAGGGCGGCGAGCTGCAGGCGTGTGGCCAGCGCTCGGATCGCGTGGGGTTCGTGGTTGGGCACCCGTTCCATGGCGCCGAAGGCCAGGTGGTCGGCGATCATCATGGTGCGGATCGCCGAATCGGAGAGTTCGCCGGTCAGGCGGTCTTCGGGCAACGTGTGTACCAGCGCGAAGGTGGTGTCGACAATCAGTGGCATCAGCGAGGTTTCGGTCGAGGCGAGGTCGCCCGCGCCGAGCACTCGCGACGCGGAGGCCGAGCCGGTGGTGAAATCCGGTGAGGCGTCGAGCATTTGATGGATGGCGGCGTCGCCGCTGCGGCGCACCCGGTCGAGCATCGTGGTCCAGTACGCGGGCGAGAGGGCGGCCAGCGTGGCCGCGGCGACCGGGCGCCGGAACGCCGGTGGCGCGTCGACCGCACCGCACAGGAATGCCGAGGTCGTGATCGTCATGTAGGCCATCGCCGCCCGCGCGCCGACGCTCGGCGTGCCGGGGCCGAGCTTGGCCAGCAGCGCGAAGCCGCCGAGGGCGGGAGTGAGCTGGCGCAGCATCACCATGCGCGTGAGTTCCTCGCGGTCGGCGGCGCCGTAGATCGCGAGTTCGTTGTCGCGCAGGTCGTTGGCCGACTGGGCGATCACGGCGACGCAACCGGTCAATTCGCGCAGATCCGCTTCGGGCAGCACATCTTCGGCGACCAGGGCACACGCGTAGTGGGTGATCCGGCCGAGCACGCCCTCGCTGTAGGCCACGCGAGTCAGCGGTGCGTCGATATTGCGGGCCATCACCCGGCCGACGTCGGTGAGTACCTCGCCCACCCGCTCGCGACCCGCCGCGGACAGCGCCGTGAGCAGCGCCCTGATGTCGGCGATGCGCTCCGCGAGTACTCGGTCGACGGCTTCGCTGTCGCGGATCTCGCCCGCGAGCTCGGGCAGCGGTGGCGGCAGCTCGTCGCTGGAGCCGGTGAGGTAGTCCACCGCCGCCAGCACGGCGCCACTCGCACTCGCCCGGTCGCTCAGATCTTCGAAAGCGTCGAGTACCCGGCACGCGAGCAGCGCCGCGGTGGCTTCGGCGCGCAAAGTCACCGGCAGCAGGCCGACGGCGATGCCCAGGTTGCGGCCCGCGGGGATCAGGGCCAGCGCCGCCAGTTCCTGCGGCGACCGCGCGGCTCGCAGCGCTGCCAGATCCGGTGCCCGGCGCAGGTTTCGCAGACCGCGGATCAGCAGGGGAAGTCGTGCTGTGCTCATCGTGATATCACCTGCTGGAGAAGCTCGCGCAGATCCTCGCGCGCGAGGGAAGGGGGGAAGACGTCGAGGGCGCGGGTGGCCTTCTCGGTGGCGTCCATCGCGACCAGGCGTGCGGCTTTCGTCGCACCGCTGTCGACCAGGTCTTCTTGCAGCGTGGCGCTGGAAATCTCGGCATCCAGCCACATTTCGCGGGCGCCGGGGCGGGTGCCGAGCCATTCGATGACCGGCCAGGTGGGCACCCGGCGCTCGAGGTCGCCGCCGGCGTCCTTGCCGAGGCCCGGTCCGCCTTCGATATCGCGGACGTCGTCCATGATCTGGAAGGCGAGCGCTAGCTGGTCGGCGTACTCCATCAGGGCGTGGAGCCGATCGAGATCGACCCCGCCCGCGGTTCCGCCATAGGCACACGAGAGCCGGAACAGGGTGCCGGTCTTGGCTCCGGCCACGAGTTCGTAGTGGCGGCGCAGCGCGACCTCGTCGATCGAGGGCGGCAAGGTCTCGATGAGCTGACCGTAGGACAGGTCCGACAGCCGGTCCGCATACGTGATGCCGGGGGCCTCGCCGACCCGCGCGAAGACCTCGGCGTTGTCGGTGAGTACCCGGGCGACGACCTGCATCGAGGCGCCTGCCAGGTGAAATCCGGCTCGGGCGCTGATGCGGACACCGAACGCGGCAGGCACCGACGCAGCGTCACGGCGCAGCAGCGAGCCGTCGCAGATGTCGTCGTGGACCAGCGAGGATTCGTGCAGCATCTCCATCGCGCAGGCCAGGTCGACGGCATCGCGCAGCGGGGCCGCGGTATCGGCGGCATCGGGGAGCAGACCGGCGCAGGCCAGGACGAGTCGTGCTCTGACCCGCTTACCGGGGGCGGCCAGGATGTGGGTGTAGATCGCGTCGAAGTCTTCGCCGGTGATCAGCAGTTCCCGCAGGCGTTCGGCGACCAGCGCCAGTTGCTCGACCGGTCCGGACGGTCTGGGCATGACCACTACTCGGTCGCCCGAATGCTGGTCAGCCGAGTGTTGTATTGCGGGTAGCGCGGGATTATCCATAGCGCTGAGCTCCTTCGATGTGGTCACGACGGGCGAGAAGATCACCGGCGACTGACGGACACGGCTGAGACAAGATTCCGGCGGGGCAGTCGTAGGCAGGCACCTCGCAGCCGACGGGTCGAGCAATCCGTTCGCTTGCTACCGACGGGTAGTTTTGTGGAGGAAGCTCGAGAAGTCAAGCACTGCAACAGGTTTCATGTTTGAACTGCCGATTCGTGGTTCCCCACAGTGGATTACGACATCGGCTGGCTGACTCACAGTGGCGATGGTCGTGTACAGACCGATTGCGCAGCGTAATTACCTGCGCTACAGGCCTTTTCGGCACAGACGTAGATTGCTGGTACACAGCCGTGGATCACACGGCGAGGCTCACCAGCTGCCCCAGAGCAACCGGCCGCGCGGGGGCCGATCGAGAGGTCGTCGAGTCGAATGTGTGGCAACGTCGATGTTGTTGGTACACAAGCAATTCGGAACACATATGGCACGAAGTGTCATATCGTCAACGGCTCCGGTGACGGGTGTGGCTCCGCCTGAACCATACAATCCGATTCGCGTTACCGCGAGCCGGAGGACGACGGACGTTGCGACGAGACACGCAACGTAACGACGAAACCTATTGTTGTACTGAGTATTTCACTGTGCAGCCAGCGATCGCCTTCGTGCCGCCGACACCACGCTTCGCATGCCGGTGCGTAGGACCGCCGACCCCCTCAATCCTGCACGGAAAGTGAAAAGACCGCCTGCGCGGAAACTGTTGCCCGGCGCGTCGATCGGGTTCTCGCGGCTGCGGTGACGAGCACGGTCAGCGGGCGGCGGTGCTACCGAGGACGAGCAGCTCCGGCGTCGGATGATCGACGAGCGGCGCCGAGGAACGGACTGGAGGGTGCACCACCGTGCAGCGGCGAGCCAGGACGGTACCGCAGGCGTGGACGGCGGTGGTGATCAGATCCTCGGCCAGCGGGAGATCGTCCTCGCGATAGGCGTACACCGAGAAACGCACTGTGCGCGGATCGGCCTGCTGGACCGCTTCGGCGGGGCAACTCGACAAGAGCATGATCGCGGCGGCCAAGTCGGCACACGGATCACCGCTGACCAGTGAATCCGAGGCGAAAGCAGCGAACAGCGTGCGCAGGCAGGGCTGTTCGGGCCGCAACTGAGAATCCTGGATCTGCGACCAGCGACGCAAGGGCGGGTGGTCGGCGATATCGGGCCTGCCCTGCCAGCGCCGACGCGCGCAGCCGAGCAGGCGCGTGGCGGTGGAGTCCCACAGGTGGGGCGTATCGATGCGGGCGACGATCCGCAGTCGGCGGCATTCGTCGGCGGCCGCGGCGGGTGGCGATGGTTCGATCAGCGGCTTCGCCGCCTGTCGCTGGGTCTGCATGTCGACCTCCTACCGCACGAGAGAAGAACCGAACGGGCGCCGCGAGGCAGCGGATCCGCGCCGCCAGGCCAGGCGGAATGCCCACGCCGAGGCAACCACCGACATGCCGACGAGGACCCCGATCGCCCCGAAGGCCATTCCACCCGACCAGCCGACACCGTGGTATCGCGCGATCAGAGCGGAGGCGAGAATCGGCCCGGCCGTGATGAGTACGGGGATCAGCAAGATCAACCCGAGCGTCACCAGACTGGACGGCGGCATCGTTTTCGCTGCGGAGAATTCGCGTCGAGAGATCATTGCGCGCGACCCCGACGGCTGCGTGACTGTAGCCATTTCCGCCCTCTCCGTTACCTGAATGGAACCCAGCGAAACGATCGATTCCAAACGTACAGCCCCGATCCCCTATGCCGCACGCTTCGTCACGAAACAGTGATAACCCGAAACTGAACCACATCCACCTATCAGACGTATCGCCAGCTCACAGCGCGTTTTCTGGTTAGCCATTCATTTGCTGAACGCCAATGATATTCAGATCTGGTAACAATTTCAGGGTCTCGCCAGGCGCGATCCGGCGCACTCACCGAGCGGGTCGAAGCCCTTCGAGCACGTACTCGACGACGGCGGGTGTTTCACCGAGGTCATTGCCGCCGAGAAGTAGCCGGTAATACAACGGCGCATAGAATATTTCGACAATCTCCCTGATCGGAATGTCATCGCGCAATTGTCCGGCGCGCACGGCGATTTCGAGTCTGTGGACGCATTGGTCGACGCGCGGATCGACCATGACCGTGCGCACGGTAGCCATCAATTCGGGGTCGGTCTGCGCCTCACCGAGGATGCCGCGATAGATCCGGCCGATATCGCCGGAGAACACCTCGACCATCGAACGCATCTGCTCGGACAGGTCGGCGGCGAGGTCGCCGGTGTCGGGGAACTCCCCTGCCGCGCCGAGACGCTCGACAATCGACTCCAGCGCCACCGATCCCTTGCATTCCCACCACCGGTAGATGGTCGGCTTGCCGACGCCGGCCGCGGCCGCGATGCCCTCGATGGTCAGTTTGCCGTAGCCCTTGGCGACAGCGAGCTCGTAGACGGCATCGAGGACAGCGCGGCGGGAATGCTCGTTGCGGCGGTCCGGCCTGGGCGTGGAAGGCATACGGCCATAGTACCTGCCACGTAACGATACGTTCCGTATCGACAAGGGTCTGTTCGTTCTCCCGGTCGCGTCGCTCAGCTCGGTTCGCTACCGAAGCTGCCCTCCAAGCGATTTCGCGAACCCGGATGCACGAGCCGCGCCACGCTGACCAACCCGCCCGACGACCAGGTGCGGCGCCGGATCAGCAGGCACGGCTCATCGGAGTCGATGCCGAGCAGCGCGCACTCCTCGCGTGCCGCCCGCACCGCCTCGACGACGTGCTCGCCGCGCAGCAGCGGCGCGACCTCGCTGAGGTAGATGTTCGGGGTCACGGCGGTGAAATCCTGGGCGAGATAGTCCGGAGCCTGTGCCGGATTGACGTAGCGATCCTCGAGCTGGATCGCGACACCGTCCTCGAAGTGCACCAGCAGGGAATGGAAAACCGTGGGGCCCATAGCATTCGCGAGCTCGGCCACATTCGGCACCTCGGACCGCACGAAGACCACCTCGGTGCGATGACGGTGCCCACGGCCGGCGATCTCGTCGGCGATATTGCGGACCTCGAACAGCGGCGAGGTCGCCTTGCTCGCCGCGACGAAGGTACCGACGCCCATCACCCGGGTGAGCGCGCCGTCGGCGGTCAGATCACGCAGGGCGCGGTTGATCGTCATCCGGGACAGGCCGAGCGCGGCCACGAACTGGTTCTCCGAGGGGATCTGCTCCCCCGCTTTCCACCGCCCCGCCTTGATCTGCGCCATGATCAATTGCTTGACCCGCTCATATGCGGCGAACTCACTGCCCAGCTCGCCGTACAGCGCGGCCAGCTCCGCATCGATTACCTCGATCGCCACCACCGAACATCTCCTCGCCTCGCCCAGAGAATACGTTGCGCTCGAACGTCCGCGTTACTTGTATATACAGGACTATACTGGCCTCATGAACGACGCGACAAAGCCTGTCTCCGGCCCACGTCCCGTGTCCGCTCCCCGCGGCACCGAGCTACGCACGCTGGGGTGGCAGCAGGAGGGCGTGCTGCGGATGCTGATGAACAACCTCGACCCCGAGGTCGCCGAGCGGCCCGACGACCTGGTCGTCTACGGCGGCACCGGGCGCGCGGTGCGCAGTTGGGCCGCGTTCGACGCGATCGTGCGGACGCTGGAGACGCTCGCCGCGGACGAGACGCTGCTGGTGCAGTCCGGCAAGCCGGTCGGGGTGTTCCGCACCAGCGAATGGGCGCCGCGCGTGCTGCTGGCCAATTCGAATCTCGTGGGCGACTGGGCCAACTGGACGGAGTTCCGCAAGCTCGAGCAGTTGGGGCTGATGATGTACGGGCAGATGACGGCCGGATCATGGATCTACATCGGCAGCCAGGGGATTCTGCAGGGCACCTACGAGACCTTCGGCGCGGTAGCGCGCAAGCGTTTCGGCGGCACCCTCGCAGGCACCATCACGCTCACGGCGGGGGTCGGCGGGATGGGTGGTGCGCAGCCCCTGGCCGTAACGATGAACGACGGTGTCGCACTGTGCGTGGACTGCGATCCGGCGCGCATCGATCGGCGGATCGCGCACGGCTATCTCGACACCAAGGCCGAAACCTTGCAGGCAGCATTGGATCTCGCGATCGCCGCGCGAGACGAACGCAGGCCGCTGTCGATCGGTCTGGTCGGTAACGCGGCCGAAGTGTTCCCCGAACTGCTGGCCATGGGCGCGCCGATGGATATCGTCACCGACCAGACCTCAGCACATGATCCGCTGTCCTACTTGCCGATCGGGGTCGCACTCGAGGACTGGCACACGCTCGCCGAGAAGGACCCGGTCTGGTTCACCACCGAGGCGCAGGCGTCGATGGCCGCCCATGTCGAGGCGATGGTCGGGTTCTCCGACGCCGGCGCCGAGGTGTTCGACTATGGGAACTCGATTCGTGACGAGGCCCGAAAGGGTGGCTACGACCGGGCTTTCGCGTTTCCCGGTTTCGTCCCCGCCTACATCCGCCCGCTGTTCGAGGAAGGTCTCGGACCGTTCCGCTGGGCCGCACTCTCGGGCGACCCGGCCGATATCGCCGCCACCGACCGCGCGATCCTGGAACTGTTCCCCGACAACGAACACCTGCGCCGCTGGATCACCATGGCGGGCGAGAAGGTGAAGTTCGAAGGTCTGCCCGCGCGGATCTGCTGGCTCGGCTACGGCGAGCGGCACCTCGCCGGGCTGAAATTCAACGAGATGGTCGCCTCGGGCGAGTTGTCCGCTCCCCTGGCCATCGGCCGCGACCACCTCGACTCCGGCTCGGTGGCCTCCCCCTACCGCGAAACCGAGGCGATGGCCGACGGCTCCGATGCGATCGCGGACTGGCCGCTGCTCAACGCCCTGCTCAACACCGCGTCCGGCGCGAGCTGGGTATCGATCCATCACGGCGGCGGAGTCGGGATGGGACGTTCGATCCACGCCGGCCAGGTGTGCATCGCCGACGGCACCGAGCTGGCCGCGCGGAAGCTGGAGCGGGTACTGACCAACGACCCGGGCACCGGGGTGATGCGCCACGTCGACGCCGGCTACGAGCACGCGGCCGAAGTGGCTCGCGAACGTGGGGTACGGATCCCGATGCAGGAAGGCTGACGGCCCCGAAACGAACGAGAGCCCCGGCATCGCCGGGGCTCTTTCCACTTTCAATATATAGCGCATATGGGGACTTGCGGCAAGGCCAGGGGGGTGCTGCACAATCATCCGGTCGCACCGGAAAAAGTACAGTTAGGGGCCTATGTCAGCGCACGGGTACGAAGAGGAACGCCGGTCCGAGCGACGCTATGTCGCCGGGCTCTACGCGCGGCTCGATGCCGAGCGGGCGCGGGTGAAGGGCCGCTACCGCGCCGCCCTGCGCGCCGAGGGCGACTCCCCGATGGAGCGCGACAACGAGGTACGGGCCCTGGGCAAGCAAGTGCAGCGCCTCGACGTGGCCGACAACGGGCTGTGTTTCGGCCGCCTCGACGCGGCGTCGGGTGAGGTGTCCTACATCGGCCGGATCGGGTTGTTCGACGAGGAGAAGGAGTTCGAAGAGCTGCTCCTGGATTGGCGCGCCCCCGCGGCGCGCGCGTTCTATGTCGCCACCGCGGCCAACCCGGAGGGCATGCGCAGGCGTCGCCAGTTCCACACCAGGGGACGCCAGGTGGTCGATTTCACCGATGAGGTGCTGGGGCGGCCCGACGGGAGCGAGGGTGGTACCGACGCCGCACTGCTCGCCGCGGTCGACGCGCCGCGCGGGGACGGGATGCGCGATATCGTCGCGACGATCCAGGCCGAGCAGGACGAGATCATCCGGCTCGAGCATCCGGGCGTCACCGTGATCGAGGGCGGTCCCGGCACCGGCAAGACCGTGGTGGCCCTGCACCGCGTCGCGTATCTGCTCTACACCCAGCGCCGTCGGATGGAGCGCCAGGGTGTGCTCGTGGTCGGGCCCAATCCGGCTTTCCTGAATCACATCGCCCATGTGCTGCCCTCGCTCGGCGAGACGAATGTCGTGTTCGCCACCACCGCCGACCTCGTGCCCGGCCTGCGCGCGAGGGCGCAGGACACGCCCGAGACAGCCGAGCTCAAAGGGTCGCTGCGCATGCTGGACGTTCTCGCGGCGGCGATCGAGGACCGGCGGCGGCTGCCCGAGGCGCCGCTGACCATCGCGCTCACCGATGTGACGATGCGCATCGATGCCGCGACCGTCGAGTGGGCTGCGCAGGAGGCGCGGGAGAGCGGGCGGCCGCACAACGAGGCGCGCGCTGTGTTCACCGACATCGTCACCTACGTGCTCACCGAGCGTGCGATCGCCCGGATCGGCGAGGGCTGGCTCACACGCGACGACACCGAGGCCTGGGAACAACTGCGCACCGATCTGGTCCGCGAGCTCGCCGACAGTGCCGAGTTCAGCGCGGCGCTCGAGCTGTGCTGGCCGATCCTGACGCCGGAAACGCTGCTCTCCCAGCTCTATTGCTCACCCGAGAGGTTGCGGGCCGCAGGCGCGGACCAGGCGCTGTGGCGCGCCGACGGGGGCGCGTGGACGGTATCGGACGTGCCGCTGCTCGACGAACTGGTCGAGCTGCTCGGCCGCGACAAGACCGCCGACGACTCCGCCGAACGCGAGCGCAAAGCCGAGGCCGAGTACGCGGCAGGCGTGCTCGACACCCTGATCAGCCGCGAAGACCTGATGGACGACGAGGACCACCTGCTCGCCCAGGACATGCTCTACGGCGAAGACCTGGCCGAACGCTTCCTCGAGCGCGACACCCGCGAGCTCGCCGAACGGGCTGCGGCCGACCGTGATTGGACCTACGGGCACGTGGTGGTCGACGAGGCTCAGGAGCTCTCGGAGCTCGACTGGCGGGTCCTGATGCGGCGCTGCCCCAGCCGCTCCTTCACGATCGTGGGCGATCTCGCCCAGCGCCGGTCCGCGGCGGGTGCGAGGTCCTGGGCCACGATGTTGCAGCCCTACGTCCCCGGCCGCTGGATCTACCGTGCTCTGACGGTGAACTACCGCACCCCCGCCGAGATCATGGCCGTGGCCGCCGATGTGCTCGCCGAATTCGCGCCCGAGGTTCGCCCACCGGACTCGGTGCGGTCCTGCGGTGTCGCGCCCTGGTCTCGCCGGGTCACCGCGGCCGAATTGCCCGCCGCGATCGCGGAATTCGTCCGCGACGAGGCGGGCCGCGAAGGGACCAGCGTCGTGATCGGCCCGCCGGGGGTGCCCGGCACGGTGCCCGCCTCGGAAACGAAGGGCCTCGAATTCGACGCCGTGCTCGTCGTCGACCCGCAGCGAATTCTCGCCGACGGACCCCGCGGAGCCGCCGAACTCTACGTCGCGCTGACCCGCGCCACCCAGCGCCTCGGCGTTGTGCACGAGAGCCCGCTGCCGCGATCGCTGCGTGGGCTCACGCCGGTCGAACCGGTACTGCAGAGGTAGCGGATACGCCCGGTACGTCCGCGCCCACCGGTCGACACAGCCAGGCGCCGCGCGGGCGAACGCGGGGCCCGCGCAGCGGTTCTCGGGTCAGTCGCGGCGCGGGCTCCAGGGGCACGGCGCCGGCGAACCGGCCACCGCCGCCACGATCAGCCGAGGGGACCGGTCTGCGACTCGGCGGCAGCCAGCAGCGCGCCGGTCGCGGCCAGTCGAACGGCCGCTTCGATATCGGGGGCGAGGTAGCGGTCGGGACCGGGGCCGGGGACTTCCTCGCGCAGCGCCGCCAGCACCGCAGCGGTGGCGGGCGCCGGGGTGAGCGGTGCGCGCAGGTCGAGGCCGCGCGCGGCGGTGAGGGCTTCGATGGCCAGGACCCGGGTCAGGCCGTCGAGGGCGCGGCGCAGTTTGCGGGCGGCGGACCAGCCCATCGAGACGTGGTCTTCCTGCATCGCCGAGGACGGAATCGAGTCGACCGAGGCGGGCGCGGCCAGGCGTTTGAGCTCGGAGACGATGGCGGCCTGGGTGTACTGGGCGATCATGTGACCGCTGTCGACGCCGGGATCGTCGGCCAGGAACGGCGGCAGGCCGTGGTTGCGGGCCCGGTCGAGGAAGCGGTCGGTGCGGCGTTCGCTCATCGAGGCGACGTCGGCGATCGCGATGGCCAAAAAGTCCAGCACATACGCGACGGGGGCACCGTGGAAGTTGCCGTTGGATTCGACACGGCCGTCGAGGGTCACGACGGGATTGTCCACGGCACTGGCCAATTCGTAGCCCGCGATGCGCTCGGCGTGGTCGAGGGTGTCGCGGGCGGCACCGGCGACCTGGGGTGCGCAGCGCAACGAGTAGGCGTCCTGGACGACGGTGCAGTCGGGGGTGGCGTGACTGGCCACGATCGGCGAATCCGCGAGCACGCGAACCATATTGGCCGCCGCGACCGCCTGGCCCGGTTGCGGGCGCAGCGCCTGCAGGTCGGCCGCGAAGACCTTGTCGGTGCCGAGCAGCCCCTCCACGCTCATCGACGCGGTCACATCGGCCAGGCGCAGCAGGGCGCGCAGGTCGTGGCAGGCGAGCACCAGCATCCCGAGCATGCCGTCGGTGCCGTTGATCAGCGCGAGGCCTTCCTTCTCCGCGAGCTCGACCGGGGTGATCGAGGCAGCGGCCAAGGCGTCGGCGGCCGACATCAGGTGGCCGTGCGCGTCTCGCACCATGCCTTCACCGATGGCGGCCAGCGCGACGTGCGACAGCGGTGCGAGATCACCGGAACAACCGAGACTGCCGTACTCGTAGACCACCGGGGTGATCCCGGCCGAGAGCAGCTCCGCGTAGGTTTGCGCGACCACCGGGCGCACCCCGGTCCGGCCGGTGGCCAGCGTCGACAGGCGCAGCAACATCAAAGCGCGCACCACTTCCCGTTCCACCTCGGCGCCCGACCCGGCAGCATGCGAGCGAATCAGGCTGCGCTGCAACTGCTTGCGCGACTCCTGCGGAATGTGGCGGACAGCGAGAGCGCCGAATCCGGTCGAGACGCCGTACACGGGCTCGGGGTCCGCGGCCAGCGCCTGGATGCGCGCCCGGCTCGCTCCGATCGCGGCGATCGCCTCGTCCGACAGCACGACCGCGGCACCGTCGCGCGCTACCCGCACGACCTCGCGCGCCGCTACCGGACCCGTGCCGACGATGACCGGTACGGACCGATCCGAGTCGATGCTCACGATGCTTCTCCATTCACTGCGGTCGAATCGATCCATGTGTAAACCTCTGTATACAGCGATGTCGACAAGCTGGTGTCAGCTGCTTGCGATCTTGTCTATACAGGTCTATACCTATCGTACGTGATCGGCGCATCACCGTTCGACCCGCGCTCGGCGACGTCACCGCAGTCGGCCGCACCACCCGCACCGTGCTCGACACCCGCAGCCAGGAGGACCCCGTGCCCACCACCGTGCTGAGCAATATCGGCACCCTCGTCACCAACGACCCCGCGCTGGGCGACGGCCCGCTGGGTCTGCGGCGCGCGGCCGCGCTCGTCATCGACGACGGGCGGGTGGCATGGGTCGGCGACAGTGCCCGCGCACCCGCCGCCGATACCGGATTCGATCTCGCCGGGCGCGCGGTGCTGCCGGGATTCGTCGAGTCGCATGCGCACCTGGTGTTCGCGGGCGATCGCGGCGAGGAGTTCGCCGCCCGGATGGCCGGGCGGCCCTACGCGGCGGGTGGCATCCGCACCACCATCGAGGCGACCAGGGCCGCCGACGACGCCCAGCTGGCCGCGAATGTGCAAAGGCTGCTGGACGAATCGCTGCGGGCGGGCAGCACCACCGTCGAATGCAAGAGCGGCTACGGGCAGACCGTGGCCGACGAACTGCGCAGCGTCCGGATCGCGGCACGCTTCACCGACGAGGTGACGCTGCTCGCCGCGCACGTGCCGCCGCCCGAATACGCCGGGCGGGCCGACGACTACGTCACGATGGTGTGCGAGCAGATGATTCCGCAATGTGCGCCGCACGCCCGGTGGATCGATGTGTTCTGTGAGCAGGGCGCTTTCGACCGCGAGCAGGCGCACGCCGTGCTCAGCGCCGGGATCGCGCACGGGCTGGCGCCCCGGGTCCACGGCAACCAGCTGCACCAGGGACCAGGCGTAGGGCTGGCCGTCGAACTCGGGGCCGCGGCGGTGGATCATGTGTCGCACGTCAACCGTGCCGATATCGACGCGCTCGCGGGCAGCGACACGGTGGCCACCCTGCTGCCCGGCGCCGACTTCTGTACCCGCAACAGCTATCCCGATGCCCGAGCGCTGTTGGACGCCGGCGTCACGGTCGCGCTCGGCGCGGACTGCAATCCGGGCACCAGCTACACCACGAGCTTGCCGTTCTGTATCGCGCTGGCCGTGCGGGAGATGCGGATGACACCCGACGAAGCGGTCTGGGCCGCGACCGCGGGCGGCGCGAAAGCACTGCGGCGCACCGATATCGGCGTCCTCTCCCCTGGCTACCGTGCCGATGCCATCGCGCTGGACGCACCGTCGCACCTGCACCTGGCCTACCGTCCCGGCGTACCCCTGGTCAGCCAGGTGTGGCGTGCGGGCGTACTCGTCGTCGCACGTGGAGGTGACCTGCGATGACGCGCGAATCCGCCTGGACGGGTCGCATCGACGGCACCGCGCCGGAGCACCGGCGCTGGCACCAGGCCGTGACCTCCTATACGCCCGGCGCCGGCCCCGCAGCGTGCGTGTTCGTCGGTTTCGCCTGCGAGGAAGGGGTCCGCCGGAACAAGGGCCGCCCCGGAGCGGCGCAGGGACCCGATGCGCTGCGACGCGCACTGGCACCGATGGCGGCGGCCGCCGACCTGCGGGCCTTCGACGCGGGCACGATCGCCGTCACCGACGAACGGCTCGAAGACGGCCAGCGGCAGCTGGGCGAGACGGTGTCCGCGCTGCTGGACGAGGGCGCCTTCCCGGTGGTCCTCGGCGGCGGTCACGAGGTCGCCTACGGCACCTACCTCGGGCTGGCCGGTTCCGCCCGCCGCACCCCGGGCAGCGTCATCGGCATCCTCAATCTCGACGCGCATTTCGACCTGCGTCCCGACCCCGAACCCAGCTCCGGTACTCCGTTCCGGCAGATCCTCGAGGCCGACGACGACGTCCGGTACGCGGTGATCGGGATCAGCGAGCCGAGCAACACCGGGATCCTGTTCGACACCGCAGACCGTTTCGGCGTGCGCTATCTGTTGGACGACGACTGCGAGCCGCCCCGGGTCGCCGCGTTCATCGACGACTTCCTGGCCGGGATCGACCTGCTGTATCTGACGATCGACCTCGACGTCCTGCCCGCGTCCGTGGCTCCTGGCGTGAGCGCCCCGGCCGCATACGGCGTCGCGCTGTCCACGATCCAGGCCGCCTGCGACCAGGTCACCGCGAGCGGCAAACTGACGATCACCGATGTCGCCGAACTCAATCCGCGGCTGGACGTCGACGACCGGACCGCCCGCACCGCGGCCCGCCTCGTCCACCGGATCGTCACGCGCCATATCGGATGAGCACCGGCGCGGCTCAGAAGTAGCGGATCCAGACGTATATCCAGGCGATGACGCTGCTGAGCATCGTGACCAGCATGCCGTACTTGGTGAACTGCCAGAAGGTGATCCGCTGCCCCGCGCGGGCGGCGATCCCGAGTGCGACCACATTGGCACTGGCCGCCACCGCGGTGCCGTTGCCGCCGAAGTCGGCGCCCAGCGCGAAGGCCCACCACAGTGATTGCCCGGTAGCCGGATCGGGCGCGCCCGCGACGATGTCCTCCACCACCGGCGCCATGGTCGCGGTGTAGGGGATGTTGTCGACGAACGCGCCGAGAATCGCCGAACCGAAGACCAGCGCGGTCGCGGCCAGGAAGTAGTTATCGCCGAGCCACCCGGTGGCGGCGTCACCGATCGCGGCGATCACCCCGGTGTGCACCAGACCGGCGACCATGACGAACAGCCCCATGAAGAACACCAGCGTCGCCCATTCCACCTCCTGCAGGATCTCGCCGATGTCGAGCCCGGAGACCAGCACCATGATGCCCGCTCCCAACAGCGCGATCACCGACGGCGCGACGTGCACGACACTGTGCAGGCAGAAGCCGACGACGACACCGGCCAGCACGATCAGCGAGCGCACCAGCAGCTTCGGATCGCGGATCGCGCGCCGCTCCTGTAGCGCCATCACCGCATCGATCGAGGTGGAATCGGTACGCAGCGCCGACCGGAACAGCACCCGGGTCAGCGCCACGAACAGCGCGAACGTGATCACCACGATCGGCGCCATGTGCACGAGGAAGTCGTTGAAGCTCAGCCCGGCCCGGCTGGCGATGATGATGTTGGGCGGGTCACCGACCAAGGTTGCCGCGCCACCGATATTGCACGCGAGCACCTCGGCGATCAGAAACGGTTGCGCGGCGATGCCCAGACGCCGGCACACCACCAGCGTCACCGGGGCGACCAGCATGATGATGGTGACATTGTCGAGAAACGGCGACGCGACCGCGGTGATCAACATCAGCATCACCATCAGGCGATACGGATTGCCCCGCGAGCGCTTGGCCGACCAGATCGCCAGGTAGTCGAACAGACCGGTCTGCTTGATGACACCGACGATGATCATCATCCCGAGCAACAGGAAGATGACATTCCAGTCGATACCCTCGTGGGCGGAATAGAAGACTTCGTCGCCGGGAATCAGGCCGAGCACCGCCATCGCCCCCGCGGCGATCAGTACGGTCTTGACCTTGTCGGCCTTCTCCGTGGCGATGAAGAAGAAGGCGACCACGAAGATGACGACGGCAAGCGCTGCGGCCATGCGCGGCGCGACGTTCAGTCGCCGGGGCCGACGACAGCGAGGCTGGTCAGCAACCGTTCCAGCGTGATCGCGCCGCGCAGGGTGCGCGAGCGGTCCACGACAGCGATGAGCGGACTGTGCTTGCGCGCCATCAGGATCGCGATTTCGAGCAGGGTGGCGTCGGGGGTGACGGTGACAGGCTTGCTCGCGCCGTCGGGCAGGCAGTCGCCGACAGTGAGGCTGCCGGGTTCCTGCCAGAACAGGTCGGCGTGCACCTCGTCGATCGTGCGGACCAGCGTCGGGTCGTCGTGATAGGACGCGGGAATCGCCAGGCGCAGCACCTGGGTGCCCGGCAGGACCGCCACCGGCCGGTCGAGCTCGTCGACGACGATCAGACCGGGCAACCGATTGACGACCATCAGCCGGACGGCCCGGGCGACGGGGTCGTCGGTGCGGACCGTCGGCAGGTTCATCGCGATGTCGCGTGCGCGCATGGCATGGCTCCGGGGAGATTCGACGGTGCTCACGGGTGGGCCTTCCGTCCGGTCAGCAGGTCCAGGCGTTGTTCGACCCGCGTGAGACGGTCGCCGAACGGCCGCGAATGCATCAGCTCGGCGACGTGGTCGGCTTCGTCGGGTTCCAGCTCGATGTCGACCGTGGGTTCGTCGCCGCCACCGGCGTAGGCGAGCAGGCGCCGCGTGCCCGACGAGTGCGTGAGCAGAGCGAATCGGATGCCGTGGCGGGTGTGGAAGCTGTGCAGCACACCGGCTCCCGGGATCGTGGTCCGGTCGATATCCATGGCCGGCGGTCCTTCCTCGGCTCGTCGAAAGCGTCTGATCCGAGTCTGGTTCGCGCAGGTGGCCGGCACTATCGGCGGTGACACCCATTTCGTGGGCCGGTCCGCGCCGGTTATCGGGCCCAGGATGGGTGCGGGGCACCATGGACAGAACGTGAGGACGTCAGCATGCTGGTGTCATGAACCGTCTCGCAGCGCTGCGAGCAGGACGTGCGCAGCGCATCCGGACGCCGGTGACGGCGTTGTTCTGGCGGATCTGCTTGCTCAACGGCGTGATCTTCACCCTCGGCACGCTGATCTTGGCCTTGTCCCCCGCCACGGTGTCGGCCCGGTTGCGCCTGACCGAGGTGCCGGTGCTGGTGATCGGACTCGCGGTGATCCTGACGGCGAACGCCGTGGCCTTGCGCACCTCGCTGGCGCCGCTCGACGAGCTGGTCGCCTCCATGCGCCGCGTCGACCCGCCCCGGCGCGCGGTCCGGCTCGAGCGCGGTGCGAGCGGAGACTTCCATCACCTGATCGAGACCTTCAACGCGATGCTCGACCGGCTGGAGGCCGAACGTTCGGTCGCCGGTGGTACCGCGCTGGCCGCGCAGGAGGGCGAGCGGCGGCGCATCGCCCGCGAGCTGCACGACGAGATCGGCCAGAGTCTGACCGTGGCGCTGTTGCGGCTCAAACGCGTCGTCGACCGGGCGCCTGCCGAGCTGCGCGAGGAGGTCGAGGCCGCGCAGGAGACGGTGCGTGGTTGTCTGGACGAGGTCCGCGGGATCGCCGCGCGGCTGCGGCCCGATGTGCTCGAAGACCTCGGCCTGCACAGCGCGATCACCGCGCTGTGTCACGAATTCGGCCGCACAGCAGGGATTTCCGTGCGTCGCGAGGTGGACCCGGCGATCAGCCGCCTCGATCCCGATATCGAACTCGTCTGTTACCGGGTCGCCCAGGAGAGCTTGACGAACGTGTTGCGCCACGCCGGCGCCGACGAGGTGACCCTGCTGATCGCGGCGCGGGGCGACACCGTGGTCCTCGAGGTCACCGACAACGGTCGCGGCGGTGTGGTCGAGGACGGGGCTGGCATCCGCGGTATGCGCGAGCGCGCCATGCTGATCGATGCGAGCCTGACGATCACCTCTCCGGTGTCGGGCGGCACCACGGTCGAGCTGATCGTTCCCGTCCGTGCCCGCGATGAGGCGCCCGCCGGAGCGATCACCGCCCCGACGTGGCAATCCGCCACACCGCTGCCCGAGAAGATGGATACCGCATGAGCGCACCGACCCGGATTCTGCTGGCCGACGACCACGCGCTCGTGCGCAGCGGGTTACGGATGATCCTGGACAACGAGCCGGACCTGCTGGTGGTCGCCGAAGCCGCCAACGGCCTCGACGCGGTCACCGCCCTCGCCGACGACAACATCGACCTGGTGATCCTCGACATCGCCATGCCGCGGATGACCGGCATCCAGGCCGCCCGCGAGATCACCAGGAACAACCATCCCGTGCGGATCCTGATGCTGTCGATGTACGACAACGAGCAGTACTTCTTCGAGTCGCTCAAGGCAGGCGCCTCCGGCTATGTGCTGAAGTCGGTGGCCGATCGCGACCTCATCGAAGCGTGCCGGGCGACGATGCGCGGCGAATCGTTCCTCTATCCGGGCGCGATCACCGCTCTCGTGCGCGACTACCTGCAACTCGCCCGGCAGGGCTCGGCGTTGCCGGAAACGATCCTCACCCCGCGCGAGGAAGAAGTGCTCAAGCTGATCGCCGAGGGGTACTCGGCACGCGAGATCGCCGCCGAGCTGGTGATCAGCGCGAAGACCGTCGACCGGCACCGGGCCAATATTCTGCAGAAGCTGGGCCTGCGCGATCGGCTCGACCTGACCAGATACGCCATTCGCGCCGGATTGATCGAGCCGTGAGAACGCCGAAAGCCCCGCGTCTCATGGTCGCGGGGCCCTCGGCGAGGCCGTTATTCCGCGTGCGGGTCGACCAGCACACGCTGCTTGCGACCGACCACCAGACGCATGACCGGTTCGACGATGCGGGCGCCGATCGGGCCGATGATGGCCATCAGGAGCACGTAGGTGGTGGCGAGGGCGGCGAATTCGTCGGGCACGGCACCCGCCGCCACCGCGAGACCGGCGATGACGATCGAGAATTCACCGCGCGCGATCAGGGCGGTGCCTGCGCGCGCTCGGCCCAGTTGAGACGCGCCCGCGCGTTTGGCCGCCCACCACCCGGTGGCGATCTTCGTGGCGGTGGTGACCACGGCCAGCAGCACCGCCCAGCCGAGCACCGGCGGGATGGTCGTGGGGTCGGTGCTCAAACCGAACAGCACGAAGAACATCGCCGCGAACAGGTCGCGCAGTGGTTCGAGGATCTTGGTGGCTTCGTGCGCGGTCGAATCCGAGATCGCGATGCCGAGCAGGAACGCGCCGACCGCCGCCGACACCTGCACCGCCGAGGCGATCCCCGCCACCAGCAGCGCCGAACCGAGCAGCTTGAGCAGGAAGATCTCGCGATCCTCACTGGCCACGATCGCCGAGACATACTTGCCGTAGCGCAACGCCACCACGAGCACCAGGGTCACCGCGACCAGCGCGATGCCGACGGTGGTCATCCCGGCCACGAACCCGACACCGGCCAGTACCGCGGTGAGCACCGGCAGATACACCGCCATGGCCAGGTCTTCGAACACCAGGATCGACAGGATCGTCGGCGTCTCCCGGTTGCCCAGTCGGCCCAGGTCGTTGAGCACCTTTGCGACGATGCCGGACGAGGAGATATAGGTGACACCCGCCATCGCGATCGCGCCCGTCGGCCCCAGGCCGAGCATGAGGGCCACGATCACGCCCGGTGTCGCGTTGAGCACCAGATCGAGCAGGCCCGCGGGCCACGATTTTCGCATGCCGGTGACCAATTCACCGGCGGTGTACTCCAACCCCAGCAACAACAGCAGCAGCACGACGCCGATCTCGCTGGCGATGTGGATGAAGTCGTCCACCTCGTGCAACTCGATCAGGCCGCCGGTACCGAACACCAGACCACCGAGCAGGTAGAGCGGGATCGGCGAGAGGCCGATGCGGGCGGCGACCCGCCCGAGCACACCCAACCCGAAGAACACGGCCCCCAGCTGGATCAAAGCCAGCGCGGTTCCAGTGATCTGCACCGGCTCAGCCGTGGGTGAGGATCGAAGCGGCGGCGTCCAGGCCTGCGTTCGTGCCGACCACGACGACCATGTCACCGCCGGCGAACACGAACTCCGGCCCCGGCGATGCCAGGACCTGGCCCGCACGAAGAACCGCCACGATCGAGGCACGGGTCTTGGTCCGTAACTCGGTCTCGCCCAGGCGCCGTGCCGCATAGGGCGAGTTCGGCGGTATCGCCAACGACCGCGTGCTCACTCCGTCGAGGTCGCGATGTTCCTCGCGGAGTTGGGCGACCAACTGTGGCGCGCCGAGCAGGCTGGCCAGAGTGCGGGCTTCGACCGCGGACAGGGGAACCTGAACGGTCGAATCCGGGTCGCCGACCTTGGTGAATATCAGGTCGGTCCCCCCGTCGCGGTGGTCGATGATACCGATCCGGCGGTCCACCTTGGACAGCGAAAACTCTTTGCGGACACCGATCCCCGGCAGGGAGGTCACTTCAACATTCATGGGATCACCTAACCTCAGCTAGGGATACCTTACCTGCCCTTTACTATCGGCAGGAACTCTCAGCCTTCGTCGAGCAGCCGACCGGCCGCGTCGAGACCCTCGACGGTGCCGACCACCACGACCAGATCACCGGAGACGAAGGTGAAATCGGTTCCGGGCGAAGGGGTCACCTCACCCGCGCGCACCACCGCGACGACCGAGGCGTTGGTGCGCGCGCGCATCGCGGTGTCGCGTAACGGGCGACCGTCGAAGGGGCTGCCGCGGTCGATCGCGAACTGCCTGGTCGACAGCTCGCCCGCACCGTGGGTCTCGCGCGTCTTCTGCACCACCTGCGGAGCGCCGAGCAGCCCGGCCAGCACGCTGACCTCGGTGTCGGACAAGGGAATCGAGGTGGTGGAGTCGTAGTCACCCGCTCGCGAGACGACCAGGTCGACAGAGCCGTCGCGATGTTCGATCACGCCGATCCGGCGGCGCGCCTCCACCAGCGGAAAGTCCTTGCACACGCCGATTCCCGGTAAAGGCGTCACATCGATGTTCACGCCCTCACAGTACGACTACCGGATCGGAATGACACCACCCTCCGCAGATGCCGCTCCCGTCCCGGATCGCGCCTTGCCCGATGGCAGCTCACCCGGCCCGCTGTCACCGCGTGAATCGCCGGCGGGCGGGGCCGCGCGGGCACGGCGATCGCGCGCCCGGCACCGCCTGCGGCTTGCGTAATCGGGCGAAGTTGTGTGTTGTTGAACAGTGACCAACTCTTCCGGAGACGCGTATCCACTCACGGACACGATGACCACCACGACGGCGGTACACAACGGCGTCACCGTGCTGACGGTGACCGGCGAGGTCGACCTGGCGACCGCACCCGCGCTCGATGCCACCATCGAGACCATCCTGGCCGAGAAACCGGCAGCCCTGGTGATCGACCTGACCGCGGTCGGGTTCCTGGCTTCGGCGGGCATGGCGACGCTGGTCGCCGCCCATCAACGGGCAGGTGAGACCACCTCGATCGCGGTCGTCGCCGACGGGCCCGCCACCAGCCGTCAGCTGAAGATGACGAGCTTGGACCAGGTTTTCGCGATGCACACCACCCTGGACGCCGCCTTGGCGTCGTTCACGTCCTGACAGAGCAGAACGCGCCGTCGCCCGGTATTTCGCCGGGCGACGGCGCGTTTGTCTGTGTTCGTCGGGGACGGGTTCAGCGCAGTGCTGTCAGCACAGCGTGCGCAGCTGCTCGATCAGCTTGACGCGACCCGCGGAGTCCTCGGCGATCGGCGTGACGTTCAGCGTGGTGACCCCCGCCTCGGCCATCGCCGCGATGCGTTCGGCGACGAAGCCGCGCGGGCCGATCAGCGACACGTCGCGCACCAGCTCGTCGGGCACGGCCTGGGTCGCGGCCTGCTTGTCACCGGCCAGGTACAGCTCCTGGATCCGGTCGGCGGCCTCGCCGTAGCCGTACTTGGTGGCGAGGGTGTGATAGAAGTTCTTGCCCTTGGCGCCCATACCGCCGATGTAGAGCGCCAGGTGCGGCTTCACGAACTCGAGCAGCCCGGTGACGTTGTCACCGATCGCCAGTGCGGGACCGGCGAAGATGTCGAGCTCGCCCAGCGCGGGATCACGCTTGGCCCGGCCCGCGGCGAGTGCCTCGCCCCACACCTGCTTCGCCTTCTCCGGCAGGAAGAAGATCGGCTGCCAGCCGTTGGCGACCTCCGCGGCCAGCTCGACATTCTTCGGGCCCAGCGCTGCCAGCAGCACCGGAATGTCCTCGCGGACAGGATGATTGATCAGTTTGAGCTCTTTGCCCAGGCCGGTGCCGCGCTCGGCGGGCAGCGGGATCTGGTAGTACTTGCCCTGGTAGTTGAGCTTCTCGCGGCGCCAGACCTTGCGGCAGATCTCGAGCAGTTCGCGGGTGCGACCGATCGGGGCGTCGTAGGGCACACCGTGGAAGCCCTCGATGACCTGCGGGCCCGAGGCGCCGATACCGAGAATGAAGCGACCGTCGGAGACGTAGTCCAGGCCCGCCGCGGTCATCGCCGTCAGGCTGGGAGTCCGGGTGTAGAGCTGCAGAATGCCCGAGGCGAGCTGCACGCGCTCGGTGCGCGCGGCCAAATAGCCCAGCGCGCTCACCGCGTCGAACGAGTACGCCTCCGGCACGAAGACGATGTCGAGGCCCGCGCGTTCCAGGTCGGCGACTTCGGCCGCCGTCTCCTTGAAACCGTCCGTGTAGTTGATGCTCAATCCGATCCGCATGGTCCCAACATAGCCTCGCCGGACGCGTCGACCCCGACCGGTCGGTCTGTCGGTACAGACGCTGGTCGAGCGGGGTGATCGGGCAGGCACGCGGTAGCGTTGACACCACGATTCCACGCAGTTCTCACCGCATCGAAAGGCCACCCCGTCGTGTCGCAGCCCACCGTGTCACCGCAGCAGATCGCCCCCTCCTTCGGTTCGGTGACCTTGGAGCACTACCTCTCGGAGCTGGCCGCGAAGGTGCCCGCACCCGGCGGCGGGGCAGTCGCCGCGCTGCACGCCGCCCAGGCCGCCGCGTTGGTGGCGATGGTGGCGCGCTACACCACGCGCGCCAAGGACGCGGTGAACCGCCCGGTGATCGATGAGATCATCGTGGCCGCCGATGCCGCGCTGGCCCGATCGCTCGACCTCGCCGATGCCGACGCGGCCGCGTTCACCGCCGTCGGCGCCGCCTACAAGCTGCCAAAGGACACCGACGCCGAGATCGCCGCCCGCACCGCGGCCATCAACGCCGCGCTGGTCGAGGCCGCCCGCGTGCCCGCCGCCGTGGTCGACGAGGCCGACGAAATCCTCTCGCTGGCCGCAGAACTGCTGCCGATCGGCAACCCGAACGTGGTCACCGACATCGGTGCCGCCGCCGACGCCGCCCGCGCCGCGGCGATGAGCTCGCAGCTCAATATCGAGATCAACGTCGGCTCGCTACCCGCCGACCTCGGTGACCCTTTCGCCGCCGCCCTGCTCCGCGTGGACACCATCGCGGCGCGCGCCGACGCCCTGCACAGCGACGTGCTGCACGCCGTGCGCGGCTGAGGCAGCCGGTCTCGAACCGGGAACAATTCATCCGAGTCCTCACCTGGGTGAACGCAAGCCGACACACCGTCAGACCCGTCGGCCGTTACCACTTCGATAGGTCGAGTTGATCATGGCGGCCTAGACTTGGTTTCCGCCTACGAGTGAGTGAAGGGGTGGCGTTTATGAGGAACGCATTTCGTTTCCTGTTCGTCGCGATCATGGCGGCTCTACTGGCCGCATCCTGGTCGGGAGCCGCGTCCGCGGACTTGATCGGCGGCCAGCGCACCCAGTACGGCGGCGGCACCTATGCCGAGGCGGATCTGTCGAACCACACGTTCACCGTGACCGTGAACGGACAGGTACGCGTGATGCCCGCCTCGATGGGCAAACCGGGTTTCGAGACACCCACCGGAACCTTCAGCGTCCTGGAGAAGGATCGCGCGGTGGTGTTCGACTCGCGCACGATCGGTATTCCGCTCGAGGACCCCGAGGGCTACATCATCGACGGTGAATACGCCGTGCGCCTGACCTGGAGTGGCGTGCTGGTGCACTCCGCGCCGTGGTCGGTCGATTCACAGGGCAATGCCAATGTGAGCCACGGCTGCATCAACCTCGCACCCGACGACGCGGCCTGGTACTTCGAGAATGTCGGCATCGGCGATCAGGTCTACATTCACTGGTAAACATTTTCCCTCGTGGCATTCGGCGAACCCGCCGTCAGGGCAGTATCGTGCCCGTAACGAAATCGTTGCGGGACATACCCTGACGGCGATGAGCCTGATGAAGGTGGGGCGATGGATCGACCGGATGCGCACAGACCGACCGGGGCTCGACAGCACGACCCTGGACCGGCCGGTGCTCCGCTCGCGGCTGTCACGCCGATTCGGCGTTCCCGCGATCTCGCCGCTCCGCACGCCCGGCGGCTGACCGACCAGCCGGCCGGCGGCGCTCGCCATCGCATCGAGGGTGGGCCGACCACGCCGGCCGGGATTCCGGTGGTCTCGGCGGCCACTATTCGCGAAGCCGAGCGCGCCGCAGCCGCCGATCCCTACGCCACCGATCGGCTGCCCGTGGTCGGCGGTGCCTTCGATCCCGGTGCGCGCCACAGCATTCCCGACATCGCGTTCTCGATCGAGGACAACGGTCCCGATACCGACGAACTGCCGATCATCACCTCCGCGACACCCGGATGGTCGAGCACCGAACGTCCCCCGTCGGGCTACGACACCGGGGCGAGCCGGCATTCGCGCCTCCCACACCTCAACCTCGCCACGGACACCTCCCCCGCGAATTCCGCACCCGACCACCGCGGCGTGGAAACCTTCCCGCCGCGCCCGGCGCCCGACCACCGTGGCGTGGAAACCTTCCCATCGCGCCCGGCACCCCGCGGCGCCGACGCCTTCCCACCGCGCCCGGCACCCGACAACCGCGCTCCGGACACCTCCACGGCGGGTGCGGACAACCACCGCGCGGATGCCTTCGGTCCGCGCCCCTCCCCCGATTTCCGTGCTACGGAATCCTTTTCGTCGCCTGCTGCCTCCGGCTCCCTCGATACGGACAACGAGCCTGCACGTCCCGCACCCGACTACAACGGCGACGACGAAGTTTTCGCGCGGATGATCGATCGTTCGAAGCGACGGCACGTGCCCCGCTGGGTCGCGCCACTGGTCGCCTCGGTGGCAGGCGCAGTCCTGCTCGGCGGCACCTATGTCCAATTGCGTGGTCCCGCACCGGCATCCACGGCGGCGAGCAGCCCGCTCGTGCCGAGCTCGGTGAGCCCGGTGACCGCCGCGTGCCCCACCGAACAGATCGGCGCGATGGTGCGCGGCAACGGCGCGGGCGGCACCGAGTCCGGTATCGCGGCGATCCTGGCCTTCCAGTACGCCTACTACGTGGCGCGATCCGGCGATGAGGCGCGGACTCTGCTGACAGCCGATGCCGCGGCGCCCTCCGCCGCCGCCATCCAAGCGGGGATCGACTCCACTCCGGTGGGCACCACACACTGCG
>JACIXH010000046.1 GCA_014360565.1 Nocardia sp. | reverse complement strand
TGGGCGGAAATCGAACCAGCGCATCGCCGAGCGCGAACGTCTGCTCGCGCTGGGTTCACTGTCGGCCGGGCTCACCCACGAGCTCAACAATCCCGCGGCCGCCGCGGTGCGCGCCACCTCCGGCCTGCGCGAACGCGTCGCGGGGATGCGGCACAAGCTCAAGATGATGGCCGAGGGCGAGTTCCCGGCCGAGGCACTGGTCAAACTCGTCGAGATGCAGGAGCAGGCCGCCGAACAGGTCGCCAAGGCACCCGACCTCAGCCCCTTGGAAGCGGCCGACCGGGAGGACGCCCTGGCGGATTGGTTCGAGGAGCGCGGCATCGCCGACGGCTGGAATCTGGCGCCGACCTTCGTGCAGGCGGGCCTGGACACCGGCTGGCTCGAGGGCGTCCACGCGACGCTGGAGGCCTGCCAGGCGCCGGTGTTCGAGGGTGCCGTTCGCTGGCTGAACTACACCATCGAGACCGAATTGCTGATGAACGAGATCTTCGACTCGACCACCCGCATCTCCACTCTCGTCGGGGCGGCCAAACAGTATTCACAGATGGACCGTGCGCCCTATCAGGTCGTCGACCTGCACGAACTGCTCGACTCCACGCTGGTGATGCTCAGTCGCAAGCTCGGTGACGGTGTGCGCGTGGTGAAGGACTACGACCGCAGCCTGCCGCCGGTCCCGTGCTTCGCCGCCGAACTCAATCAGGTGTGGACCAACCTGATCGACAACGCGGTCTACGCGATGGACGGCGAGGGCACGCTGACCATTCGCACCTTCAGGGAGAACGACTGCGCGGCGGTGGAAATCGGCGACACCGGACCGGGCATTCCGGCCGAGGCGCGGGGACGCATCTTCGAGCCGTTCTTCACCACGAAACCGGTCGGCGACGGTACCGGCCTCGGCCTCGATATCTCGTTCCGGATCGTGGCGAACAAGCACAACGGCGACATCCGGGTCGAATCCGAACCCGGCAACACGCGGTTCATCGTTCGCCTGCCGTTGGAAGCGGCGGCGGAGGATGTGAGCACACCAACTACAGGAGGTCAGGATGGCTGAAGCCGGAATCGATCCGAGTGTGCCACCCAGTGGCGCCGGTTGCGTCGAGTGCGACGCGAGCGGTGGCTGGTGGGTACATCTGCGCCGCTGCGCCGAATGCGGGCACGTCGGGTGCTGCGACAGCTCCCCCAGCAAGCACGCGACCAAGCATTTCGAGGCCACCACACACCCGTTCGTGCAGAGCTACGAACCGGGCGAGGACTGGTTCTACGACTACGCCAGTGGCGAGATGTACAGCGACGGGCCCGAACTCGCCGCGCCGACCAGTCACCCGACCGGGCAGTCCGTCCCAGGTCCGGACGACCGCGTGCCCGCGAACTGGCAATCACTGATCAGCTGACCGGTAGGCACGATCGCGGGCAGACGGCTCACCTGCGCTCAGGGACAGACAGTTACGGCTTCATCCCGGCAGCGTCGGCGACCGGCTTGTCGGCGTTGGCCGGCACCAGGCAGACCAGCTTGACGGTGCCGAGCGCCACGTTGGGACTGCCGTCGAACGGCCCGCCGGGATGGGCAGCGAGGATCTGATCGATCGCCTTCTTCTCGCCGTCGGAGTCCAGTGTCTGGAACTGCGCGCAGGTGATGTCGGCGCCTGCGGCGGCCGGGCTGGTTGCCGCGGCGGTGGTGGTGGCGGGCGCGCTGGAGCTCGGCGTGCCCTTGCGCAGCCCGCTCGCTTCGGCGGATTCGTCGCCGGAACCGCACCCGACCAGTGTCAGGGCCATGGCCCCGGCGGCCAGAACGGCGAGGGAGATTCGGTTCATCTGCTGCTTTCCCCGGTAGATCGCGGCGCCGGCACGTCCGGCGCGTCCGGTGCAGCGTACCGAGTGGCGGTCACAGTTCGTCATGCCAGCCAGAATGGCCGCCTGACCTTGCGAGCGGCCTATCGATTCCTGATCGCGCCGCGACGCGGCAGAATGGGGCGGTGGCTGAACTTTCGCTCACCGCCCGGCTCAACCCCTCCGCAGCCGATGCCCGTCGCGGGGTGGTGCGTCTGCACCCCGAGACGCTCACCGCCCTCGGCCTGCGCGAATGGGACGGCATCGCCCTGATCGGCGCGCGCAGGACCGCCGCGGTAGTGGCGAAGGCGCCCGCCGACAGTCCGCCGGGGGTCGCCCTGCTCGACGACGTGACGCTGTCGAATGTGGGCCTGCGCGAGAACGCGGCGGTGACCGTGGCGCCGGTGACGGTCTTCGGCGCCAAGCAGATCTCGCTGAGCGGCTCGGCGCACGCGATGGGCAGCATTGCGGCGGCCACCCTGCGACAGGCACTGCTCGGCAAAGTGGTGACCGTGGGCGACACGGTGTCGCTGCTGCCGCGCGATCTCGGGCCCGACATCAGCTCCTCGGCCGCCACGCAGGCGCTCTCGCGCGCCTTCGGTATCGCCTGGACCACCGAACTGCTCACCGTGACGGCGATCGAGCCGATGCCGGGACCGGTGAGTGTGCAACCGAATTCAGCGGTCGGCTGGGGTGCGGGCGCGGCCGCGATCCTGCACGCCGTGGCGCGTGACGCACCGCAAACTCTGCCGAGCGAGCCTGGGCAGCACTGGGTGTCGGAGTCGGGTCCGGCCGAACTCGGTGCCGTGAAGGTGAGTTCGGGAAGCGCGCCGATCCAGGTCGAGGACCTGACCGGAGTGCAGACCCAGGCCGGCAAGCTGGCCGAATGGTTGAGCCTCGCGCTCGACGAACCCGAGTTGCTCAAGACGCTCGGCGCACCGGCACATCTGGGTGTGCTCATCACCGGTCCGGCCGGGGTCGGCAAGGCCACTTTCGCGAAAGCCGTTGCCGCGCCGCGCCGCGTCGTCGAACTCGACGGGCCGAGCGTCGGCGCGACGGAGAGCGGAACCCGGCTGCGTGAGGTTGCCGAGGCCGTCGCCGATGTCGCCACCGGGCAGGGCGGCGTGCTGCTGATCACCGACCTGGACGCCCTGCTCCCCGCCGAGGCCGAACCGGTCGCCACCCTCATTCTCGACCAGCTGCGGGCCGCGGTGCGCGCGCCGTGCGTCGCCCTGCTGGCCACCACCGCCCATCCCACCCAGGTGGATTCACGCCTGCGGGCGCCGGACCTGTGCGATCGCGAACTCGCCCTGCCACTGCCGACGGCGGCAATTCGGCGCGCACTGCTGGAACAGTTGCTGCGCAGAGTTCCAGCGGGCGAGCTCGACCTCGATGTAGTCGCCTCGCGCACACCGGGTTTCGTCGTCGCCGACCTGAGCGCCCTGTGCCGGGAGGCGGCGGTGCGCGCAGCGGGCCGGGCCAGCCGTGAACACAGCGAACCCGCGCTGGTCCAGGACGACCTGATCGGCGCACTCGACGTGATCCGGCCGCTGTCACGTTCGGGGACAGAGGAATTGGCGATCGGATCGCTCGACCTCGACGATGTCGGCGACATGGTCGAAACGAAACAGGCACTCACCGAAACGGTGCTGTGGCCCCTGCGCCACCCCGACTCGTTCGCCCGCCTCGGCGTCGAGCCACCCCGCGGCGTCCTGCTCTACGGCCCGCCCGGCTGCGGCAAGACCTTCCTCGTGCGAGCGCTGGCCGGGACCGGACAGCTCAGCGTGCACGCGGTGAAAGGCGCTGAGCTGATGGACAAGTGGGTCGGTTCTTCGGAACGAGCGGTCCGCGAGCTGTTCCAGCGCGCCCGGGACTCGGCCCCGTCGCTGATCTTCCTCGACGAAGTCGACGCACTCGCCCCGCGTCGCGGCCAGAGCAGCGACTCCGGGGTCTCGGATCGGGTGGTCGCCGCGCTGCTCACCGAACTCGACGGAGTCGAACCACTGCGCGATGTGGTGGTGGTCGGCGCGACCAATCGGCCCGAGTTGATCGACCCCGCACTGTTGCGGCCGGGCCGGCTCGACCGTCTGGTCTTCGTGCCACCGCCGGACGGCCCCGCCCGCTTGGAGATCCTGCGCACCGCGGGTCGCTCGGTTCCGCTCGCCGAGGACGTCGACCTGGCCGTGTTGGCCGAGGATCTCGACGGCTACTCGGCCGCCGACTGCGCCGCCCTGCTCCGCGAGGCCGCGCTCTCGGCCCTGCGCCGCGATATGGCCGCCGCCGACGTCACCGCCGACGACGTGGCCGCCGCGCGCGCCACCGTGAAGCCCTCGCTCGATCCCGCGCAGGTCGAGTCGCTGCGGCGCTACGCCGAGAGCAGGTCCTGACCCCGGCTCGACCGGCCCGCCGAACTCACGACCCGTGATCTGGACACGTCATCCCAGGTGGGACGGGTAGTCGCCGGTATCGTCGATAGAGTGCCCAAGATCGGGGATGGTCTGGACGCGGTCACGGCGTTCGCCGGGGCCGCGGCCGCGGGGATGTCGCTGTTCCTGCCGTTCACCTTCGGTGACGAGTCAGCGATCGATTCGCCGTACCGCGTCACCAGTCTGATCAACAGCGTGCCCCGCGCGGCAGCGCTCGGACTCATCGTGGCTGTGGTCGTGGCCGTGCTGGCCAGGCCGATCACCCGGCCCGGACTCATCTGGCTCACCGCGACGGGCGGGGCGAGCGCCCTGACGGCCAACTATTTCATCGGCGAGGCGATGACCTCCACCAACGTACTCACCACCCAGAACTACATCGACTCGATGTTCGGCGGCGTGCTCTTCGGCGCGCTGTGCATCTGCGCGTGGCGGGCGCGTTGGTCCGCAGTCGGTTTCGGACTGGGGGTCGTTGTCGTGTTCGTCTACGGCGAAGTCGTCGCGGTGTTCACCTCGAACGCCGCCGCGACCGCGGACAAGTCCGCGCACACTCCGTTCTGGCTGGTCGCCGCCGCGATGGTGCTGCTGGCGGTGAACACCGTGCGCCACCAGCACGGCATCATGCTGCCCGTTGTTCCGCGCATGGCCGCGGATCTGCCGATCACGCCGATCATCGCCGCCACCGTGGTGTCGCTGTCGCTGCTGATCGCCACCGAATGGCTCGGCCGAGAGTTCGACGAACGCAACGGTCGTTTCTGGCAGATCGCCGTGGCCGTGATCGCCACGCTCGTCGCGGCGTTCGTGGCGGCGGTGCTGCTGCCCGGCCGCGACGGCACCGGTGTCCTACTCGCTGTGAGCGTGGCCGCGGCAGGCGATTCGCTCGCCGACGCGCCGAGATTCGGCTGGCACCTGTTCGTCGTTCTCGCCGTCGGCATTGTCGCCATTCTCGCGGGCCTGCGCTGGTCGGCACCGTGGGGCGTACTGCTCGGAGCTGCCGCGATCTGCGCTTTCGCCGCGGTGGCCCAACACCTCCCGTCATCGTTCGCGTGGACTGCCGGGGTGGTGCTGTTGACCTGCGTGGTCGGCTTCGCTATCGGCTCGACCCGGGTCACCTACCTGCCGAGCGCGATGCTGGGGCTGGGCGCGCTGTTTCTGCCCTCGATCCTGTGGTCCATTCCGACCGAGCGACGGCACTGGCCGACCGGCGGCACCGCCGTCGGTGAGCAGGTGCCGGGCCAGGTCGCGCTGGTCATCACCGTCGGCGCCGCCGCGGGTCTGGCAGTGCTGTACCAACTGCGGCCTCTCGTGCCGAGGGTGGCGCACTCATAGCCACTGCGCGCGCGACATGGCCGACGCGACAGCCTCGGTACCGCCGAACAGCGCGCTCGCGCCCGTAGGATCGGGGCCGCGCTACCCGACCGCTACCTAACCGAGGGAGGGGGAGTTGTCAGCCGTACTGCTCGCTCACGCGATCGCCGCTCTCCTGGCCCCGCTGTGTGTACGAGTGCTCGGCCGCAACGCTTTCTACCTGCTGGCGCTGGTCCCACTGGGCAGCCTCGGCTGGGTGTTCGCGCACTGGGGCGACACCGTGCGCACGCAGGTGCAATGGGCGCCGCAGATTTCGATGAACATCGATCTGCGTTTCGATTCCCTCGCCGCGGTGATGTGCACGCTGGTGCTCGGCGTCGGCGCGTTGATCCTGGCCTACTGCGGCCGATATTTCGAGCGTGACGAGGCCAAGCTCGGGGTGTTCGCCGCCGAACTGACCGGGTTCGCCGGCGCCATGTTCGGGCTCGTCGTCAGCGACAACATGTTGTTGCTCTACGTGTTCTGGGAAATCACGACCGTGCTGTCGTTCCTGCTGGTCGGGCATTACGCGCAGCGTTCGGTCAGCCGGCGGGCCGCGATCCAGGCCCTGCTGGTGACCGGTGCGGGCGGGCTGGCGATGCTGGTGGGGATCGTGATCCTCGGGCTGCGCTACGGCAGTTTCCTGCTCTCGGATCTGCTCGCGGCGAACTCGGTCCCGACCGGGAGCGCGGTGTCGGTCGCGGTCGGCTTGGTGCTGGTGGGGGCGATCAGCAAATCCGCGATCGTGCCGCTGCACTTCTGGCTACCGGGCGCGATGGCCGCCCCGACTCCGGTGAGTGCCTACCTACATGCCGCCGCGATGGTGAAAGCCGGTATCTACCTGGTGGCCCGGCTCGCGCCCGCGTTCGCGCAGACACCGCCGTGGCAGCTCGTGCTGCTGCCGCTGGGTGTGGCCACCTTGCTGCTCGCCGGGTGGCGGGCGATCCAGGTGCACGATCTGAAACTGGTGCTGGCGTTCGGCACCGTGAGCCAGCTGGGTCTGATGATCACGATGATGGGCATCGGTACCCTCGACGCGGCGCTGGCCGGGCTCGCGCTGCTGGTGGCGCACAGCTTGTTCAAAGCCTGCCTGTTCATGGTGGTCGGCATCATCGATCACGGCGCGGGCACCAGGGACCTGCGCCGGTTGTCCGGGCTCGGCCGGCACGCGCCGGTGCTGTGCGCGACCGCCGTGCTCGCCTCGCTGAGCATGGCCGGGTTGCCGCCGCTGCTGGGATTCGTCGGCAAGGAGTCCGCGCTCGGCGCGCTGTGGTCGGCCGAGGTACTGAGCGCGCCGGTACGGTTCGCCCTGCTGGCAGGCATCGCCCTCGGCTCGGCGTTCACTGTTGCCTACAGCGTCCGATTCGTCTGGGGCGCTTTCGGAATCACCGCGAATCCCGACCGCCAGATGACCTGGCACGCGCCCGGGCCGTTGCTGCTCGGCCCGCCCGCCGTACTCGCGGTCGCCGGGCTGGCAGGCGGTCTGGCCACGCCGGTCCTGGATCGATGGCTCAGGCCCTACGCCGAGACGCTGCCGGGCGTTCTCGACGCCCACCTCGCCCTCTGGCACGGTTTCACCGGTCCGCTCGCGCTGACGGTGGTCATCGTCGCGGTCGGTCTCGCACTGTTCCTGATCCGCGGCCGGATCGGCGAGCCGGCACACCCGCGCCTGGGCAACGCCGATCGCAATTACGACGCGGCACTGCGTGCGATGGACCGGCTTTCGTCGCGGATCACCGGGACGGTGCAGTCCGGTTCGCTGCCTGCCAGCCAGGCCCTCATCCTCGGCACGCTGATCGTGTTGCCCGCGGTTCTGCTGGCGGCCGGTACCCGAACGGGCGTGCGACTGCGACTGTGGGATTCGCCGTTGCAGGCGGCGATCGGCGCGATCATGATCGCGATGGCGCTGGCCGCCACGGTATTGCGCAACAGGCTGGCCAGCGTGCTCGTCGTCGGGGTGACGGGCTATGGCTGCGGCGTGATCTTCGCGCTGCACGGCGCCCCCGATCTGGCCCTGACCCAATTCCTCGTCGAGACACTGACGTTGGTCATGTTCGTGCTCGTCCTGCGAGCCTTTCCCGCCGAGATCGCCGAAAGTCAGGGCACGGCGTTCAAATTCCGCCGGGCACTGCTGGCCGCCGCCGTCGGCATCACCGTCTCGGTGCTCGCCGCCTTCGCCGTCGCCGCCAGGCGCGGGAATCCGGTCTGGCAGGCCATCCCCGATGCGGCCTACCGGATCGGCGGCGGCAAGAACGCGGTCAATGTCCTGCTGGTCGACATCCGCGCCTGGGACACCCTCGGTGAGATCTCGGTGCTCGTCGTCGCCGCGACCGGCGTCGCGTCGCTGGTCTTCCGCAGCCGCCGCTTCGGCACCGCGCCCCGCGCCGTCGACTCACCGCACTACGACCCCGACGCGGTGAGCTGGCTGCCTGCCGCTCGCCTGCTCGATCGTCGCGACCGTTCGATGGTCCTGCAGATCACCACCCGCCTGGTCTTCCCCACCGTCATGATGCTGTCGGTGTACTTCTTCTTCGCCGGTCACAACGCACCCGGCGGTGGGTTCGCCGGTGGTCTCGTCGCGGCGCTCGCGCTGACCCTGCGCTACCTGGCGGGTGGCCGATACGAACTCGGTGAAGCCCTCCCGGTCGACGCCGGGCACGTGCTCGGCGCGGGCCTCACCCTCGCCGCGGGCACCGCGACCGCCTCGCTGCTGCTCGGCGGGCCCCCACTGTCCTCGGCGATCATCGAGGTGACGCTGCCGCTGCTCGGCCACATCAAACTGGTCACCGCCCTGTTCTTCGACCTCGGCGTGTACCTGGTGATCGTCGGACTGGTACTCGACGTGCTGCGCAGCCTGGGCGCCCGCTTGGACAAGGAACTGCGATGAGCGAACGCGGCGAGCGGCTCATCGGTACCGCGGGCATACCGGAACCCAGCGACAGCGAGGTGCGGGCATGAGCGCGAATCTGATTCTGCTGATCACTATCGGCGTGCTCACCGCGTGCGGTGTCTACCTGCTGCTCGAGCGGGTGGTGTCGAAGATGCTGCTCGGGATCATCCTGCTCGGCAATGCGGTGAACCTGCTGATCATCACGATGGGCGGCCCGGACGGCAAACCCCCGATCCTCACCGGTTCCGACACCTCCCCCGACGGCATGGCCGATCCGCTCGCCCAGGCGATGGTGCTCACCGCGATCGTGATCACCATGGGCGTGGCCGCTTTTGTCCTCGCACTGGCCTATCGCGCCTACATGCTGACCACCACCGAAGACGTGAGCAAGGACCCCGAGGACGCCCAGGTCGCCGCAGGCCGCGAACGCGAGGATCCAGAACAGTGACCCTGTCCCCGGATCTGCTGCCCGCCATCGCCGCACTGCCGGTGCTGGTTCCGCTGCTCGCCGCCGCGGCGACACTGATTTTCGGGCGCCACCCCCGCGTGCAGTCGATGATCACGCTCACCGCCCTGTCGGTGGTGCTGGTGATCAGCGGCCTGCTGCTGTATCTCGCCGATCGGGACGGCACCACCGCGGTGCGGGTGGGCGGCTGGCCCAACCCGATCGCCATCACTCTTGTCGTCGACCGGCTCAGCGCCGCCATGCTGCTGGTTTCGGCCTTCGTCCTGCTGGTGGTGTCGATCTACGGTGCGGGACAGAACATTTCCGACGGCGACGAACAACAACCGACCTCGATCTACCGGCCGACCTATCTGATCCTGACCGCGGGCGTCTCGATCGCGTTCCTGGCCGGTGACCTGTTCAACCTGTTCGTCGGCTTCGAAGTCCTGCTCGTCGCCTCGTTCGTGCTGCTCACCGTCGGCGCGACCGAGGAACGGATCCGCACGGGCATCGCCTACGTGATGGTGTCGATGGTGTCGTCGATGATCTTCCTGATCGGCATCGGCCTCACCTACGCGGCGACGGGCACCCTGAATCTCGCGCAACTGGCCCTGCGCCTGGAGGCGACACCCAGTGGTGTGCGCACCGCATGCTACGCAGTTCTGCTGGTGGCGTTCGGAATCAAGGCGGCGGTGTTCCCGCTGTCGAGCTGGCTGCCCGACTCCTACCCCACCGCGCCCGCACCGGTCACCGCGGTGTTCGCCGGTCTGCTCACCAAGGTCGGTGTGTACGCGATCATCCGCACCGACACGCTCTGGTTCCCCGACGGCGCGTTCGACAACATCCTGCTGGTGTGCGGCCTGGCCACCATGATCGTCGGCATCCTCGGCGCGATCGCGCAGGCCGATATCCGCCGGCTGCTGTCGTTCACGCTGGTCAGTCACATCGGCTACATGGTGTTCGGCATCGGCCTGGCCACCACCGCCGGGCTGACCGGCGCGGTGTTCTACGTGGCCCACCACATCCTGGTGCAGACCGCGCTGTTCCTCGCCGTCGGATTGATCGAACGGCAAGCCGGTTCGGTGTCGTTGCGCCGGATCGGCGGACTGGCGACGGCGAGCCCGCTGCTGGGACTGCTGTTCCTGGTGCCTGCCTTGAATCTCGGTGGGATTCCACCCTTCTCGGGGTTCATCGGCAAGGTCACGCTGCTCGAGGCCGGTGCCGCCGACGGCAGCGTGCTCGCCTGGGTGCTGGTCGCGGGTTCGGTCATCACCAGCCTGCTCACGCTGTACGCCGTGGCGCGAGTGTGGAGCAAGGCATTCTGGCGACCGCGCGAGGAGGCGCCGGAAGGCCATCTCACCGCGGCGCGTCTGCCGACGCTGATCGAAGACTCGACCGATGTGGATTACCAGGATCGGACCGACCCCGGCCGGATGCCGGTGCTGATGGTGCTGGCCACCATCGGGCTCATCACCGCCGGGCTCGCGCTCACCGTGTTCGCCGGACCGATCCTCGGCATCGCCGAACGCGCCGCCGACGACTTGAACAACCCGTCGGTCTACATCAATTCGGTACTCGGACCGGAGCAGCCATGAGCCGACTCCTCAACCGCGACAATGTCCTTCGACTCGGCGTGCTGAGCTGGCTCACCGCGGTCTGGATCGCGCTGTGGGGCGATCTGAGCCCGGCCAACGCGCTCGCGGGCGTGGTGGTCGCGTTGATCGTGCTCTTCGCACTGCCACTTCCGCTGGTGCCGGTGGGCGGGCGATTCCATCCGCTGTCATTTCTCGAATTAATCGCTGCCAGTACCTATTACACGCTCGAATCGAGCTTGCAGGTCGCCTGGTTCGCCATCCGGCCCAGCGGACCACCGGTCTCGGGCGTGCTGCGGGTATCGCTCGGCATCCAGTCCGATCTGGTGCTGGTGATATGCATCGACCTGCTCAATCTGATTCCCGGCACCCTGGTTCTCGAAGTCGACCGGCAACGCTGTGTGGTCTATGTCCACGTACTCGATGTGGGTAGCGACGAGGCGGTCGCGAAGTTCTACCGCACCACCCGGCGTCTGGAACACCTGCTGATCAACGCCTTCGAACGACCCGCCGAACGCCGCCGCATCGCCCCACCACCGGAGGTGCAACCATGACCGTTGTCGCCGTACTCGCCGCCATCCTGCTCGCCGCCGCCGCGGTGATCACCAGCTATCGCGTCCTCGCCGGGCCGAGCACGCTGGACCGGGTGGTCGGAATCGACTCGCTGATGGCCATTTCGGCGTCCGGGCTCGCGGTGTGGGCCGCCTACAGCGACGACACCACGGTGATCCCAGCGATCGTGGCGCTCGCACTGGTCGGCTTCCTCGGCTCGGCCGCGGTCACCCGATTCCGGGTCAGTGACGACCGATGAGCGCCTGGGAATGGGTGTCGGCGGTCCTGATCCTCACCGGTTGCGTTCTCGCCTTCACGGCTTCGATCGGCATCGTCCGCTTCCCCGACACCCTCACCCGCATGCACGCGGCCACCAAACCGCAGGTGGTCGGCCTCATCATGGTGCTCATCGGCACCGGCATCGACATCCGCGACGACGTCAATGTCTGGATGCTCGTCCTCACTGCCCTGTTCACGGTCATCACGGCCCCGGTGGTCGCCCACCTCATCGGACGCACCGCCTACCGGGAACAACGCCGGCGCGACGGTCTGGCTAAGTAGCGGGCGACGCGATCTGCTCGACGGCAGGTTCGGGCGCGATGGCGAACCAGGTGTTGTGGAAGGCGATCGCGACCGCGGCCAACAGCCCGATGACGATCGCGCCCGCGGCAACGGGGTACTCGGCCATCGGCACGGCCAGGTACCGGTACGACAACAGCAGCCCGGCGAACACCGCGGTTCCGAAAACGACCAGCCGAATCCGGAACGCGCCCCACCCCCGCTCGGGCGCACGCAATGCCGACTCGACGGTCAGGCACAGCACCGCGCCCGCCACCAGGTCTACGCCGTAGTGATATCCGAATCCGAGCGTGGCGGTCACCGTGGCGGCCAGCCAGAACGCCCCACCCCAGCGCATCCAGATCGGTGCGCGCGAGCCGTCGATATCGCGACGGGTGTGGATGAACAGCGCCAGCGCCCACGCGGTGTGCATCGACGGCATGCAGTTGCGCGGGGTGAATTCGTCGAAGGGCAGCGCGGACGGATTCGAGTCGATCGGCGGCAGCGCGGCGGGCCAGAAGTTACCTACCGCGAAGCCGTGGCCGTCGGCCCCGAAGGCGAACATCGGCCCGACTACCGGGAAGAGCACATAGAACAGCGGTCCCACCAGACCGAGCACCAGGAAGGTGCGGACGAGGTAGTGGCTCGGCCACCGACCGGTGGTCACCACCTTGCGCAACTGCCACACCGCCACCGCGATCGCGGCCACCGGCAGTTCGATGTAGACCCAGTGCAGTACCGCGTACACCTCGGGCCCGAGCACATCGAGCACCCGGCCGACCACCCACGAGGGGTCACCGAGCGCGTGATCAGCCAGCAGGGCGTATTCGTCGAGCACCGTCGGCCGCACAGCCGAAGTCAGGTGCAGCCACACATCGCCGACCTTGGTGGCCAGCACCAGCAACGCACCGAGCGCGACAGCCTTCAGCGCGTCAGTGCGCTCCCGTCCGCGCCATCGCACCGCGGCGACCAGCCCGAGCGCGGTCAGCACGATCGTCGGCCCGTTGCCGAAGCTCAGCGGATTGCCGTCGACGAGGCGCAGCGCGACCCACACCGCGTCTATCCCGATCGCCGCCGCGAGCGCGATCACCCGCCTGCGCGTGGAGATTCCGGCCAGCGCGAGCAGCAGCCCGGCCCATGGCACCGACATCGATTTCGGAGTGCCGACGAAGTCTCTGGCCAGACTGGTCAGCGGTCCGTCGAAGCCCATGATCGCCGCGACGATCTGCAACGCGACCAGCAGCGCGAGCACCGTGGCCACCCCGATAACCGCGAGTGTCCTCGGTTCGCGCAGGCGGGAACCGAGGGCGGCACCCCCCGCCACCGTGCCAGGTTATTCGACAAGCATCCAACTATCGTAAACGGCGGGTTAACGCCGGCCCGCCGCGCAGCTGAACGCTACTGATCCAGCTCGCGTACCAAGGAGTCGACGACAGCGACCATATCGCCCTGGGTGTGCGCCGCGACTCGGCGTTGCCGCTGGTAGGAGGCACCGTGGCGGGGAATGTCGGCCACCGCGGCGAGCTCGTCGGCACAGCCGAGACGTCTCGCGGTCGGCTCAAGCCTGGTGAGCAGATCCGCCAGATCGTCGGTGACCAAACGCTCATTGCTGGCGTCGTCGACGATCACGATCGCGTCGAGGCCGTAGCGCGCGGCCCGCCATTTGTTCTCCTGCACATGCCAGGGCGGCAGCGTCGGCAGTGTCTCGCCGTTCACGAGGCGCTGGTCGAGGTCGACGATCAGGCAGTGGATCAGTGCGGCCATCGACGCCAGTTCGGTGCGGCTGGACAATCCGTCGCACACCCGCACCTCGATGGTGCCCCACTTGGGGGCGGGCCGGATGTCCCAGTGCATGCCGCCGAGTTGGTCGAACACACCGGTTTTCACCTGGTCGTGCACGAAACCTTCGAACTGGCGCCAGTTCTCGAACTGGAACGGCAGCCCGGCGGTCGGCAACTGCTGGAACATCAGGGCCCGGTTGCTGGCGTAGCCGGTGTCGTCGCCCGACCACATCGGCGAGGAGGCCGAGAGCGCGAGCAGATGCGGATACGACAGCAGCATCGAGTTCAGGATCGGAAATACTTTGTCCTGGTGGGAAACTCCCACATGCACGTGCACACCCCAGATGAGCATCTGGCGGCCCCACCACTGGGTGCGTTCGATCAGTTCGTCGTAATGCGGTGAGCGCGTGAGCTGTTGGGCCGACCATGCCGCGAACGGATGGGTGCCCGCGCAGAACAGATCGACGCCGAGCGGATCGGCGGCGCGGCGCACCGCGTTCATGGTCGCGCGCAGGTCTTCCACCGCGCCGCCGACCGTTTCGTGCACGCCGGTCACCAATTCGACGGTATTGCGCAGCAATTCCTTGGTGACCTGCGGGGTGCCGTCGTGGGCGCGCAGGTCACCGACCGCGTCGAAGACCGCCGCGGCGGTATTGGACAGATCGCGCGACGCCTTGTCGACGAGCGCGATCTCCCATTCGATGCCGATGGTCGGCCGGGGCGAACCGCGAAACGGAACCGTCTGGAATGCCCCGGCCATCGGTGGCTCGCTAACCGACCACGCCGCACGCCACCCGAGCACCCGCGTCGCCGGTGGACAGTGTGGTCTCGTCCGGGCCGGTGCCACCCTCGCGCGTGTAGCGCGGCGGGATGTTGCCGAAGTTGTCGGCGCCGCCGTGGATGATCAGCGCCTTGCCCTTGACGTTGTCGAGGGTGACCGTGTCGGTCCGGGTGACCAGCTTCGCGGACCCGTCGGCGCCGACCTGCAACGAGGTGAGGTCACCGCTGGCCGGATGCGAGGTGGCACCGCCGACCTGCAGATGTCCACCGGCCGAGGTGAAGTCGCCCTCACAGGTGCCGTTCTGGTGGAAGTGCAGGCCGTGGAAGCCCGGCGTGAGACCGCGCGCCTCGACGGTGACGACGAGGTGGCCACCCTCTTGCGCGATGGTCGCGGTGCCGACCTCGGCGCCCGAACCGTTCTTCAGCGAGGTCTTCAGGCCGCCCGCCACGTCACCGTGGTCGTCGCCGTGGCCGGGGGCCGCGGTGGCCGAGGGCGCGCCGTGGCCGCCACTTTCGGCGCCGGGAGCAGCTGAGCTGGTCCACACCGGTGGTGTGGTGCCCTTGACGTCACTCGACTCCTGGCTGTTGGTGCAGGCAGTGAGCCCGAACGCGGCGACCGCGAGCACCGGGGTCACAATGCGCCAGGACGGGCGACGAGTTGTCGACGTGGCCATCAGGAGACTCCTTATCGGACTGGGGCTATACCGCTCAAGATGATGCCACAGCGGCGAGACGACCTGCGGCACCGCGTGCCGCGGCCGGGTCAGCGACCCGTCAGCACGACGACAACGCCCGGCGAGGTGTCCCCCGTCTTGGGCGCGACCGTCCCACCGACCTGCTCGGCGATCTCGGTGGCCGCGGCCTTGTCGCCCGTGCCGCCGCCGTAGTACACGGTGGTGGTGGTCAGGTTCGTGCCGCTGTAGTTGCCGGTGCTGACATTGGTCCAGCCCGCGGTGGTCAGTTCGCTCGCGGTGCGCGCGGCCAGCCCCGCGACGAGACTGTTGTTCAGCACCCGCACCGGCACATCCTGATCCGCGGCGCCCGCGGCGGGAGTGCTGGTCGTGGCCGTGGTCGTCGGCGCGACGGAAGTCGTGGTGGTCGCGGCGGCGGCGCTGGTGGTCGCCGGCGCCTTCGTGGTGGTGGCCGGCGCCTGCGCGACCGCGCTGGAGGTGGTGGTCTCGGTCTGCTCCGCCTCCGAGGCCTGGGCATCGGAATTCGACAGCGACATCGCACCCAGACCGGCGAAGACAATGGCCAGCGCGATCAACACCATCGCCAGCGCGCGCAACGGCGGGCCGCCGGGGGTGGGGTTCGGGTTGCTCACCCGGCCAACCCTAGTCGCAACGGCGCACGTGTGGCCGTCATGTCAGACCTGAAAACCGAGTTTGCGCGCGGCACGCGACTTCTGCCTGCTCGCCCGCAGTCTGCGCAGTCGCTTGACCAGCATCGGGTCGGCGGCCAGGGCGGCGTCGGAGTCGACCACCGCGTTGAGGACCTGGTAGTAGCGGGTCGCGGACATGGCGAAGAGTTCGCGGATCGCGTCTTCCTTGGCGCCCGCGTATTTCCACCATTTACGTTCGAAGTCCAGGATGTCGAGTTCACGCCGGCTCAGACCGGTGCTCTCGTCGGCCGCCGAATCCTGTTCGCCCGCAATGGGGCCATCGGAGATATGCCGAGCTGCTGCGCCGTCCATCTTGCTCCCTCGCCGAGTATCACGAGATGGGTGAATACCGTCGTCATTCAACCACGGGTTCCCCGGTTCCCTCGACCCATGTCACGGCGTGTTGACTGGAGGCCAGTAGGGTGGCGCCGCCCACAGGGGTCCGCCGATCGCCCGCCCGCGCGAGCGGCGATAATGGTGACCATGGCAATTCTCCCGATCGTGATCGTCGGTGACCCCGTTCTCCACAAGCCCACCGCGAAGGTGACGGAGACCCCCGCGGAGCTGGCCGAGCTGATCGCGGATATGTACGACACGCTCGAAGAGTCCAAGGGTGTCGGACTGGCGGCCAACCAGGTCGGCGTCAGCTTGCGGCTGTTCATCTACGACTGCCCGGACTTCGATGCCGCTGGCAATCCCGTCCGCCGCCGTGGCGTTGTCGTGAACCCGGTGCTCGAGACCTCCGAGATCCCCGAGACCATGCCCGACCCCGATGACGACGAGGAAGGCTGCCTGTCGGTGCCCGGCGAGCAGTTCCCGACCGGTCGCGCCGAGTGGGCGAAGGTCACCGGCACCGACGAGAACGGCGAACCCGTCGAAATCGAGGGCACCGGCTTCTTCGCGCGGATGCTCCAGCACGAGGTCGGCCACCTCGACGGTTTCCTCTACGTCGACGTGCTGATCGGCCGCAATGCCCGCGCCGCGAAGAAGGCCATCAAGCGAAACGGCTGGGGCACACCGGGTCTGAGCTGGATCCCCGGCACGGTTCCTGATCCGTTCGGTCATGACGACTGAATCGTCGCGGCCGGGACCGGTGATTCAGCTGGGCCGCCGGGTGGTGATGCGGTACCAGCTGCCTGCGGGTTATCCCCAGCCGCTCACCGATGTGATCGGCGAACTGGTGTCGATGACGCCGCCGTCGGTGCGCACCGCAGAGGGCGAGCTGGTCTCGGTGTCCGCTGATCGCGTGATCGCGTTGAAGGCGCTGGGACCGAGGCCTATTCGAACCAAGGAGATCCGGTCGCTGGAGACGGCTGCGGCGATGGCCTGGCCGGGCAGCACTCACCTGTGGATCGACGGCTGGTTGGCGCGGGCGGGCAACGGCTACACCGGGCGGGCGAATTCGGCGGTGCCACTGGGCGGGTCGGGCGTGCCCGCGGTGTTGTCGATCGACACCATGCGCAAGATCGCGGACTGGTACACCAGCCAGGGTTTGCCGCTGCTGCTGCAACTGCCCGACCGGCTCGCCCCCGTCCCGCCGACCTGGAATACCTGGAGCGAGACGGTGGTCCTCGGTCTCGACATCGCGAATTTCGTACTGCCGCAAGGCCCGTCGATGGTGCGAATCGCCGACGAGCCCGACGACGGCTGGATCGGGACGCACCGCTACCGCGGCGAGATCCCCCTCGACCCGGCGGTGCGCGAACCGGATCGCGACGTGCTCACCTCAGTCGTGGACGGCACCCTCGGTTTCGCTTCGCTGGGCCTGCCCGAACCCCTGGCGATCGGCCGCGGCGCGGTGACCACCGCCCCCGACGGCCGCCGCTGGGTCGGCCTCACCTGTGTCGCGGTGGCGACCGCGCACCGGCGCAACGGACTCGGCGCGCTGCTGTGCGCCGAACTGATCCGCTGGGGCGCCGAGCACGCCGCGAGCCACGCCTACGTCCAGGTGGAGGTCGGCAATTCCGGCGCGCTCGCCCTCTACCGTGACCTCGGCTTCATCGAACACCACGCATACCGCTACGCCGCCCCGCAGACTCAGCAACATTAGCCGCTGGTGCCACAGTGCTCGGCCCGCGAAAGGAACCACTACCGTGCGTCTCGCCACCTGGAACGTCAACTCGATCCGCTCCCGCGTCGATCGGGCGATCGCCTTTCTGGACCGCCACGACATCGACGTGCTGGCGTTGCAAGAGACCAAGTGCCGCGACGATCAGTTCCCCTTCGAGCAGTTCGAGGCCGCCGGGTACGAGGTGGCGCACGTGGGGCTCAACCAGTGGAACGGTGTCGCGATCGTGTCGCGGGTCGGGCTCACCGATGTCGAGGTCGCCTTTCCCGATCAGCCCGGTTTCGACAAAGACGCCGGTGATTCGCTGATCGAATCGCCGGTGGTCGAGGCGCGGGCGCTCGGTGCCACCTGTGGTGGGGTGCGAGTGTGGAGCCTGTACGTCCCCAACGGCCGCTCCCTCGCCGACCCGCACTACGCCTACAAACTGCGGTGGCTCGCGACTCTGCGCGCGAAGGCGGCGGGCTGGCTGACCGAGAATCCCGAGGCCAGGATCGCGCTGGTCGGGGATTGGAACATCGCCCCCACCGACGACGATGTCTGGGCGCCGGAGCTGTTCATCGGCAAAACCCATACCTCCGCGCCCGAACGCGAGGCCTTCCAGTCGATGCTCGATCTCGGCTTCCGCGATGTGATGCGCCAGTTCGCCCCCGGCCCCGGCGTCTACACCTACTGGGATTACACCCAGCTGCGTTTCCCCCGTAAGGAGGGCATGCGCATCGACTTCATCCTCGCCTCCCCGGCTCTGGCCGACCAGATCAAGGACGCATCGGTCGACCGCGAGGAACGCAAGGGCAAGGGCGCCAGCGACCACGCCCCCGTCATCGCCGAATTCTCGACCCCGATCGCAAACGTCGAGGCGTAGCGAGTACCTGGGTAACTCCGCCGGCACGGGCTAAGCTGAAAATCGCCTACCGGCGCCCGCGTCGCGACCGGTAACGCTCCTCGGTCTGGCCGGAAGACGCGGAGAGGCGGGTCAGCGCTTATGTCGTTCTATCGTCGAGTCGGGTCGGTGCCGCCGAAGCGGCACACGCAGCATCGAGACGAGCGCGGCAACCTCTATTACGAGGAGTTGATGGGCGAGGAGGGGTTCTCCGGGGACTCCTCGCTGCTCTATCACCGCGCCTTGCCGCCCGCCATCGTCGATGCGACCGTCTGGGAACTGCCCGACCAGACGCTGATGCCGAATCACCCACTGCACCATCGGCATCTGCGGCTACCGCTGCTGTTCCCCGGTGACACGCCCGCCGCGACCGACCCGGTCACCGGACGCAGACTGCTGCTGGCCAATGCCGATGTGCGGATCTCGTACGTGGTCGCCAAAGGCGCCTCTCCGCTGTACCGCAATGCCATCGGCGACGAGCTGGTGTACGTGGAATCCGGTGCGGCCGTGGTGGAGAGCGTGTTCGGGATCTTGGCCGTGCACCAAGGCGATCAGGTACTCATGCCCCGGGCCACGACCCACCGCTGGCTGCCGATGGGCGAGGAACCATTGCGCGCCTATGTGATCGAGGCGTCGAGCCACATCACCCCACCGAAGCGGTATCTGTCGAAATTCGGTCAACTACTGGAGAATTCGCCGTATTGCGAACGGGATCTGCACGGCCCACTCGAATTGTTGCTCGTCGAGGACACCGACGTGGAGGTTCTGGTCAAGCATCGCGCGGGCAATGAGGTGATCGGTACCAGGATGACGTACGCGACGCATCCGTTCGATGTCGTCGGCTGGGACGGTTGCCTCTACCCGTACACCTTCGATATTGCCGATTTCGAGCCGATCACCGGGCGTGTGCATCAACCGCCGCCGGCGCATCAGGCCTTCGAGGCCACCAATTTCGTCGTCTGCAATTTCGTGCCGCGCAAGGTCGACTATCACCCGCTGTCGATTCCGGTGCCCTACTACCACTCCAATGTGGACTCCGACGAGATCATGTTCTATTGCGGCGGAAACTACGAGGCGCGCAAGGGTTCCGGCATCACCCAGGGTTCGGTGTCGGTGCATCCGGGTGGTTACGCGCACGGCCCGCAACCCGGCGCCTATGAACGCAGTATCGGGGCGGAGTTCTTCGACGAGCTGGCGGTGATGGTGGATACGTTCCGGCCGCTGCAACTCGGCGAAGGTGCGCTGGCCTGCGAAGACCCCGCCTACGCGTGGACATGGTCGGGCCGTGGGCCGGGGCTCGGATGACCGGGCACGGGTTCGGCGCCGAGAACGGCAGCCGTCGATGACCGGCGCGCAGTCGTTGCGCGTCGAGGTACCCGCCGACTCCCTGTTCGGGGCGGAGAACATGCCCTACGGCGTGTTCGCACCGCCCGACGGTGATTTCCGGGTCGGTTGCCGATTGGGCGATATGGTGCTCGATCTCGCTGCGCTGCTGGCTGATCCGGTGTTCGCACGCTCGGACATGAATGCTTTCCTCGCGCAGGGTTCCAGCCGCTGGCGCCGAGTCCGCGAAAGATTGCGCGAGCTCGCCGATACGCCGCTGCCGACCGATGCGGTATATCCACTGCATTCGGTGCGCATGGCATTACCGGTACGGATCGGCGACTATGTCGACTTCTACGCCAGCATCGACCATGCCACCAATCTCGGCAGGCTCTTCCGCCCCGACAGTGAACCGCTGCTCCCGAATTGGCGGCATCTGCCGGTTGGCTATCACGGCCGGGCAGGCACCGTCGTCGTGTCGGGCACGCCGATCATCCGACCGCACGGTCAGCGCCGGACACCTTCGGGCACACCGGATTTCGGCCCGTCGGAGCGGCTGGACATCGAGTCGGAATTGGGCTTCGTCGTCGGCTCCGGCTCCACCCTCGGCGTGCCGGTCACCGTCGACGAATTCCACGAGCACGTTTTCGGCGTCGCCCTGGTCAACGACTGGTCTGCTCGCGATATCCAAGCCTGGGAGTACCAGCCGCTCGGCCCGTTCCTCGGCAAGTCGTTCGCCACCTCGATCTCGGCCTGGATCACCCCGTTGGCCGCGCTGACGCAGGCGCGGGTGCCGCTCCCGGCACAGGATCCCGCCCCCCTGCCCTACCTGCGCGGCGCCGACGACTCCGGCCTCGACATCGACCTGACCGTCGCCTGGAACGGTGAGGTCGTCGCCCACCCGCCCTACTCGCGGATGTACTGGTCCGGGGCTCAGATGCTGGCCCACCTCACCGCCAACGGTGCCTCGATCCGCCCCGGCGACCTCTACGCGTCCGGCACCATCTCCGGCCCCGAGCCGAGCCAGCGCGGGTCGTTCATCGAATTGTCCTGGGGTGGCACGCAAACTGTCACCGTGAACGAGCAGGCACGCACGTTCCTTGCCGATGGCGACGAAGTGGTGATCACCGCCACCGCGCCCGGCACCGAGGGCAGGCGAATCGGCTTCGGCGAGGTCGGCGGCCGAATCCTGCGGGCACACGGCGCCGCCACCCGTTAGCCACATCGGGGCGCCACGGCGTCCACCCAGGGGCGGAGATGGTACTCGGCCCACCTCCACCCCGAGGCGGTATCGGACGGAATCAAGCGGGGGATACGGTAACGGTTCGAAACGTTTCCGAGCAGATTTCCGACAAAGAGGGCCCCGACGATGTTGACGAGAATCGCCCGCACCGCCGTTGCCCGGCCACGATGGGTGGTCGCGGTCGCATTGTTGCTGATGGTCCTGTGTGGCGCGATCGGCGCCACGGTGCATTCGCACATGAAATCCGGCGGATTCGTCACCGCAGATCTCGATTCGGTGCAGGCCAGTCAGTACCTCAGCGAACACTTCCCCGGCAGCGAGCCCAATTACGTCCTGACGATCTCCGCCGAGAACGTGGCCGATTCCGCTGCCGCGCGCACGGCCGCCGACCACGCGATCGCCGTCCTCGGCGCACATCCCGAGATCGTCAGTGGCGTGCAGTCGTATTGGACCGCGCGCCCGGACCTGCGCCAGGCGATGCTCAGCAAGGACGGCGAACACGCGCTGATCCTGGCCAGTATCGAGGGCGACGATGCCGAACTGCCCGTCCGGGCGGCACAGCTGAGTGAGGAACTACAGGTCGGCAGTGGCCCGGTGACGGTCAAGGCAGGCGGGCTCGCCGCTTCCTTCGCCGATATCAACACCCAGATCAGCAAGGACCTGATCATCGCCGAGGCGATCGCTATCCCGATCACCGGTCTGCTGCTGGCGCTGGTGTTCGGCAGTCTCATGGCGGCCGCGCTGCCGGTGGCGATCGGTCTGTTCGCGATCGCGGCATCGCTGGGCATTCTGCGCGTGCTGACCGCCCTCACCGATGTGTCGATTTTCGCGCTGAACATGACCACGGCCCTCGGGCTGGCGTTGGCGATCGACTACAGCCTGTTCATCGTGAGCCGGTATCGCGAAGAACTGACAGCGGGCGCCACGCCGGCGGCAGCGGTGGCCCGGTCGATCCAGACGGCAGGCCGCACAGTCGTGTATTCGGCGCTCGTTGTCGCGCTCTCACTGTCGGCGCTGCTGGTATTCCCGCAGTACTTCTTCAAGTCGTTCGCCTATGCGGGTATCGCCGTCGTCGCCGCCGCCGCGGCCGCGGCGGTGATAGTGCTGCCCGCGCTGCTGATCCTGGTCGGCGACCGCATCGACGCCGGCGACCTGCGCGCACCGATGCGCAGGCTGTTCCGGCTGGCTCCGCGCGCGGAAAAGCAACCGCGCCAGACTTTCTGGTATCGGCTCGTCGTCGCGGTGATGAAGCGGCCGATGTCGATCGCGCTGGCCACCACCGCGTTCCTGCTGCTGCTCGGCTCGCCGTTCCTCGGCGTCCAGTTCGGCTATCCCGACGATCGGTCGCTGCCCACCGGCGTCGCCAGTCGCGAAGTGGGCGACATCCTGCGCACCGAATTCGACGCCGACCTCGCCTCGAGCGCGACCATCGTGCTACCCGAATTCCGCGGCAGTGCAACTGAACTCGACGCCTACGCGCGCGAGCTGTCCACGGTGCCCGACGTCCCCGCGGTCCTGAGCAGCGCGGCCGTGTACCGCAACGGCCTGCGGGTGGCCGCGGGTGTACCCGAGATGACGGACCCGCAGCACGGCGCCTACCTGTCGGTCGCCACCGCACTCGACCCGTACTCCGACGCGGGCGGGGCCCAGCTCGACACCCTGCGCGCCGTCGCCGCACCGTCGAAAGCCCTGATCACCGGCCCGGCCGCACTCAACCAGGACTCGGTCAACGCCATCACCGGCAAACTGCCGCTGGCAGGCGCGCTGATCGCGATCACCACCCTGGTACTGCTGTTCCTGTTCACCGGCAGTGTGGTGCTGCCGGTGAAGGCGCTGATCCTCAACATTCTGTCGCTGGCGGCGACCTTCGGCGCGATGGTGTGGATCTTCCAGGAAGGCAACCTCGCGGGGCTGCTCGGCTTCACCGCCACCGGCACCCTCAACCTCGCCATGCCCATCCTCATGTTCAGCCTGGCTTTCGGGGCATCCATGGACTACGAGGTCTTCCTGCTGTCCCGGATCCGCGAGGAGTGGCTGGCCGGACCGAAGACCACCGAGGGCAACACCGAGGCCGTCGCGATGGGCGTGGCCCGCACCGGGCGCATCTTCACCGCCGCGGCCTTGTTGATGAGCATCGTGTTCCTCGGCGTCGCCACCTCGGGTGTGTCGATGATGAAACTGTTCGGCCTCGGCTGCGCGCTCGCGGTGATCAGCGACGCGACGGTCATTCGCGGACTGCTCGCACCGGCGCTCATGCGGATGATGGGTACCTGGAACTGGTGGGCGCCGAAACCACTCGTGGTGCTGCACAGCAAGTTCGGGTTGGACGAGGCCGACAGCACCGCGGTACCGGCCGAACGACAGCTGACCGAAACCGGCGCTCGTTAGCGAGCAGATCGTCGGCCACCTAGACTGCGAACCGGCCACGCACGCCCCGACCTCGAGGAGGGGCACGCCGCGAAGCAGCGGTCAGTGGCCGAGAACTCGAGCGCGTCAGCGCTCGAACAAGCACGGGGGCTCGCACCAGCGGGCTGAGAGGACGGCTAGCCCTATCGGGCGTTTTCAGGGCCGTCGACCGTATGAACCTGACCGGGTAATGCCGGCGTAGGGAGGATTTTCTCATGGGCTCGAACACGTCTTCGAACACCACGATCGACACCGTCACCACCGGACCGATCCAGGGCAGCGTCAAGCACTACCAGCAGGTAGACGGCCTGCGCATCCCGGTTCGCCGCATCAATCTCACCAACGGGGACACCTTCGATGTCTTCGACACCTCAGGCCCGTACACCGACGCCGACGCGGTGATCGACCTCGAAGCCGGACTGCCGAAACTGCGCGACGAGTGGGACAAGCCCACCGTCGACGGCCCGCCGACCCAGCTCGCCTGGGCTCGCCAGGGCATCATCACCCCCGAGATGCGGTTCATCGCCGCCCGCGAGGGCGTCTCGCCCGAGCTGGTTCGCGAGGAGGTAGCGCTCGGTCGCGCGGTGATTCCGGCCAACCACAACCACCCGGAGCTGGAGCCGACCATCATCGGCAAGAAGTTCTTGGTCAAGATCAATGCCAATATCGGCAACTCGGCGGTGTCGTCGTCGATCGCCGAAGAGGTCGAGAAGATGGTGTGGGCGGCGCGCTGGGGCGCCGACACCATCATGGACCTGTCCACCGGCAAGAACATCCACGAGACGCGCGAGTGGATCCTGCGCAACTCCCCGGTCCCGATCGGCACCGTGCCGATCTACCAGGCGCTGGAGAAGGTGAACGGCGATCCCACCAAGCTCACCTGGGAGATGTACCGCGACACCGTGATCGAGCAGTGCGAGCAGGGCGTCGACTACATGACGGTGCATGCGGGCGTGCTGTTGCGCTACATCCCGCTCACCGCCAAGCGCGTCACCGGGATCGTCTCGCGTGGTGGCTCCATCATGGCCGCGTGGTGTCTGGCGCATCACCAGGAATCGTTCCTGTACACGCACTTCCGTGAACTGTGCGAGATCCTGGCGCGCTACGACGTCACCTTCTCCCTGGGTGACGGCCTGCGTCCCGGCTCCATCGCCGACGCCAACGACGAGGCCCAGTTCGCCGAGCTTCGCACCCTCGGCGAGCTCACCAAGATCGCCAAATCCTATGGCGTGCAGGTGATGGTCGAGGGGCCCGGTCACGTGCCGATGCACAAGATCGTCGAGAACGTCCGCCTCGAGGAAGAGCTGTGCGAAGAGGCGCCGTTCTACACCCTCGGCCCGCTGGCCACCGATATCGCGCCTGCCTACGACCACATCACCTCGGCCATCGGCGCCGCGATCATCGCGCAGGCGGGCACCGCGATGCTCTGCTACGTCACTCCCAAAGAACACCTCGGGCTGCCCAACCGCGACGACGTCAAGGTAGGCGTGATCACCTACAAGATCGCGGCCCACGCCGCCGACCTTGCCAAGGGTCACCCGCACGCCCAGGACCGCGACAACGAATTGTCCAAGGCGCGTTTCGAATTCCGCTGGCACGACCAGTTCGCACTCTCGCTCGATCCCGACACCGCCCGCGAGTACCACGACGAAACAATGCCCGCCGAACCGGCCAAGACCGCCCATTTCTGCTCGATGTGCGGCCCGAAGTTCTGCTCGATGCGCATTTCCGCCGACGTGCGCGAGTACGCGGAAAAGCAGGGTCTCACCGATGTGGCCGCGATCGAGGCGGGCATGGCGGAGAAGTCGATCGAATTCGCCGACCAGGGCAACAAGGTCTACCTCCCGGTCGTTTCCTGACCGCTTGCACCGTCGACGCCCGTCCGATTCAAGTGATCGGGCGGGCGTCGGTGCTCGCGGGCCCCGCGGACCGCGCCTGACGCCGATCGTTGCGCGGGGTAACGTCGGCGGGGTGGCCGATGCCTTCTACCGCCGAGACCCTGCCGACCCGAACCGGTACCTTTCGACCGAGCTGACCCGAGGTCCTTGGTCCCCGGACGCCCAGCACGCGGGACCGCCGTCGGCGCTGCTCGGGCATGTGATCGAGCGGTGCGAGCCGCGGCCGGGGTTCCAGGTGGGGCGAGTCGCAGTGGAGATCCTGGGCCCGGTGCCGCTGGCGCCGCTGACGGTGCGGGCCGAGGTCGTTCGGTCGGGCCGCAGCGTGGAGCTGATCGAGGCGACGATGTCGTCGGAGCGCGGGCCGGTGATGCAGGCCAAGGCCTGGCGGATCAAGCTCGCCGAGACGCCGCTGGATCTGCCCGAGGAATTCCTGCCCACCGGCACGCGGCCGCTGCCCACCGCGACGGAACCGTCGCCGTTCCCGTCCGATCACGAAGTCGGATTCCATACCGGCATCGAATACCGCTTTGTCACGGGCACTTTCGCTGCTCCCGGGCCCGCGGTCTGCTGGATCCGGTTGAAGTACCCGATTGTCGCGGGCACCACCCCGAGCCCGCTCGAGCGCACCCTCGCCGCCGCCGACTCCGGCAACGGCGTCAGTGCCGTCCTTGACTGGTCGAAGTACCTGTTCATCAATACCGACCTCACCGTCACCCTGCACCGCCAACCGGTCGGCGAATGGGTGTGCCTCGACGCCGTCACCCACCCCCAACCGCACGGCATCGGCCTCGCCGAATCCGCGCTCTTCGACGAGACCGGACCGCTGGGCCGCAGCACCCAGACACTGCTGCTGGCACCGCGCTAGCGAGGTCGCCTCGCCGGCCGGAGCCGCCCGAATTCAACGGCGGGGTTTCACCAGGTCGGTGTTGCCGTGCTTGAGCAGTTCGGAATCGAAGGTGCTGTCGGTGCGGAACGGGTCACCGGTGCCCGTGGTGATCAGATCGTGCAGGCTCTTGGTGATGTAGCCGCCCCAGGCATTGGCGCACACTTCATAGCATTCGTCTGCCGGGCGCAAACCCACATGGGTGAAACGGATTTCGGTGCGGCCATCGCGTTCGGCGATGTCGAAAACCACATCGGTGCCCTCCCATTCGGCGGTGTCGGCGATGAAGGAGATGTAAGCATCGGTGACGTGCCACACCAGGCGTTCACCGGGGATCGACTCCGTGGTGGTCATCGTGCAGCGGTGCGCGCCGGGGACCTCGAAGCGGTAGCTGTCGCCGACGGTGCCGGTGGCGCCTTCGATGGTTTCGTTCCACCAGCCGCGGACATTGTTGATCGCCGCGAAGGCGACCTCCGGCGTGACATCGACGACCGTGGTCGCGGTGAAATTGCTGTCGCTCACTGCTTTTCCTTTCGTTCAGCCGTCCAGATGTCGCCGGAGGGCGTCGAATCGGCCATCCCAGTCGCGGGCCATCGCGGCCAGAAACTGCTGGGCCACTTGCATGGGAGCGGAGTCGAGGCGGTAGCGCACCCTGCGCCGCTCCCCCGGTTCCGCGATCACCAAACCCGCCTCGGCCAGCAGGACAAGGTGTTTGGCGATCGCCTGCCTGGTGATGGGCAGGCGATCGGCGAGGTCGGTCGCGGTGGCGGGTCCGTCGGCGGCGAGGGTGGCCAGCACCGCTCGCCTGCTCGGATCCGCCAGCGCGACGAAGACTCGTTCTGCGGTCGCCTCTGCGTCAGGCCGCATCGAGGTACTCGACCAGCTCACCCAGTTCGCTCTTCCAGCCGCCGATATTGCCCTCGAACGCCTCCTTGTAGGCATCGTCGGACAGCTGCGCGAAGCCGGTCTCGACCACGGTCAGCCGCGTCCCCGTGCCGGCCGGCTCGAGCGTGAACTCCACATAGGTGCGCCGCGGGTCCTCGTCGGGGAGTCCGCTGATCGGCCAGGTGTAGCCGAACACCTTCGGCTCCTCGACCCGCTCGACCCGCATATTCGCGACGTGTTCGCCGTCGTTCCACGTCATCCTGGCCGCGCCACCGGGCCGCAGGTCGATGGTGGCGGTATTGCCGAACCAGCTCCCGAGCCCCTCCGCGGTGGTAATCGCCTTCCATACCTTCGTCGGCGGGTGGGCGAGCTCGACGGTTCGCACGATCTGATCGGGAAATCCCATGATGTTCTCCTTGTATCGCAACTGAATGGTTGCCATTGATAGTATGGCAACCAACTGGTTGCGTCAAGGTTCGAACTCGGCCGAAGATCAGCCCGCGCGGCTGGAGATCTGCTGGACGCCCCAGCTGTTGCCGTCGGGGTCGGTAAAGAAGACGAAGCCGACGTTGTCGAGCGGGTGGGGTGTCGGCGACGGATTGACGCCGAGTTCCTGGACGTCGCTGACCTCGACGCCGCGCGCCACGAGTTCGCGGTGGGCCTGCTCGATGTCGGGCACCACGAGCTGCAGACCCTTCAGCGAACCAGGCGCCATCTCGGGGACCGCGCCCTTACCGATGACGATGGAGCAGCCGGAACCCGGCGGCGTGAGCTGCACGATGCGGCTGTCGTCGGAGATCACGGTGTCGTGATCGACCGCGAAGCCGAGTCGGTGTGCGTAGAAGTCCTTGGCCCGGTCGATATCGGAAACCGGGACGATCACTACCTCGAGTGTCCAGTTCACTACGCGCCTCCGCGTTGCAGTCCGAGTGAGACCCCCAGTCTGCCAGCCGTACACCTCCCGGACCCGAAGCTCCGCGATGTCCTTACGCGACGAGCGCCAGTCCCGTCTCGACAGGACGCAAGCCGCGGTCCCACTCGATCCACACCCCGCGCGATCAGGACCGACGTTCCCACCGCCAAGCGAATTCACCCGCGACAGGAGCCGGTCCCGGAAGCTCCCCCTCGGCGGTGAGCCCGTCGATCATCAACGCGAGGACCCGTTGGCGAAGCTCGGCGGTGCGGCCAGGATCGGGCATCGTGACAGCCGAGCAAGCCTCGAGAATCAGCCCGAGATCGAGCGCACCGACATCGGGGCGCAGGCGTCCGCTCGCGTGGGCCCGGCGGACCAACTCCTCCCCGGCCTCCCCGGAATGCACCACATCGGGCAGCATCGTTTCGTCGGGCGTGAACGTGCCCGCCAAGCGCACCGTGAGCGAGTGCACGTCCGCCTCGACCACCCGCTCGAGGAAACCGACGAATCCTCGCCAGCCATCCGAATCCTCCAGCGCTGCATCGGCTTCCGAGTTGAACCGGCGCAGCCCCTCGTGACACAGGGTGCGCAGCAGCACCTCCTTGCTCGGATAACGCCGGTAGAGCGCGCTGATCCCGACGCCTGCGCGTTCGGCGACGGCGGCGATCGGGGCGCTGGGATCGTCCAGGAACACCGCACGGGCGGCCTCGAGGATCAGTCCGTCGTTGCGCGCGGCCTGCGCCTTGCGGCCCGGCAAACGGGGCTGATCTGGGGTTTCGGTCTGCTTCGCCATGAATATCAGCCTATCACTTGAAACGGAATGATCCGTTCTGATACGTTTGGAACAGAACGAAGCATTCCGTTTCGAAACCAGGAGCCGTCATGACCGCCATCACCCCCTTCACCATCGAAGTTCCGCAGGCCCGGCTCGACGATCTCGCCGACCGCCTGCGCGGCGCCCTGTACCCGGACGAGTTGCCCGGCGTCGGCGACGCCTACGGCGTGCCTGCCGGCCGGGTGCGGGCCCTCGCCGAGTACTGGCTCGAGCAGTTCGATTGGCGCGCAGTGGAATCCGAGCTCAACGCCTACCCGCAGTTCACCACCGAGATCGACGGCGAAGACATCCACTTCCTGCACGTCCGCTCCTCGCGCCCCGACGCGACGCCGGTGATCCTCACTCACGGCTGGCCCGGCTCGATTCTGGAATACCTCGACGTGATCGCGCCGCTCACCGAGCCGGAAGCGGCCGATCAGCCCGCCTTTCACGTGGTCATCCCCTCGCTGCCCGGTTTCGGCTTCTCCGGACCCACCCGCAGCACCGGCTGGAACCGCTACCGCACCGCCCGCGCCTGGGCCGAACTGATGGCGCGCCTGGGCTACCAGCGCTACGGCGCCATCGGCAACGACGGCGGCTCGATGGTCTCCCCCGAAATCGGCCGCATCGCACCCGGCAATGTGATCGGCGTGCACGTCACCCAGCTGTTCTCGTTCCCGTCCGGCGACCCCGCCGAGTTCGAGGGCCTCTCGGAAGCGGATATGGCCGCGCTGCAACATCTCCAGTGGTTCCACGAGAACAAAATGGCCTTCAACACCCTGCACAGTCAGCAACCGCAGACTCTGGCCTACG
>JACIXH010000045.1 GCA_014360565.1 Nocardia sp. | reverse complement strand
CTGCTGTAGCTGCTGAACATCAAGTGGGACAACGCAACCGAGGCCGAAGTCTCCCTGATGGTCGGCTGGCTGCGGACCGCCCCAAACGTCCAGCGGCGGCGCCAGCGCAGCGGCGCCCCGGCCGCTGGATCGGTGAACGTGCGCACCGGCAAACAGAACCTCAAGGCCGGCTACGCGCCGCGCACCATCAACCACGCCCTGTCGGTGATCTGGGGCCTCTACGCCTACCACTCGAGCTTCGGCCGCGGCCCGGTGTCCAACCCGGTGCCCGAGTCCGACGAGCGCCGTCAGGCGCTCGGACACCTCAACCCGCTCGAGACCAGACCGGTGATGAGACGGGCCCGGCTGCGACAACGAGTCCCGAAGACGCAACCGCGATCGATCCCGGACCAGCTCTGGGACGAGCTGTTCGCCACGATGCGCTACGACCGCGACCGGGCGCTGCTGCTGTTCTACGTCTCCAGCGCTGCCCGAGCCAGCGAACTGCTCGGCATCGGCACCGAAGACATCGACTGGGGCGGCTTGCGAATCTGGGTGACTACCAAGGGGACTCGCGCCCGCGAGGACATCCCGGCAGACCCGAGAGCGTTCGTCTACTTGGCCCAATACCTCGAACAGGAAGGAGTTCCCGATCCGGGACACCCGGTCTTCCGAACGCTGCGCGGCGAATCGCGGCCACTGACCTACTGGGCACTGCGCCGGATCCTGCAACGCGCCAACGACCGCCTCGGCACGAACTACACCTGGCATGATCTGCGCCACACCGCGGCGATCCGACTCGTCGGCGACCCGGAGTTGACGCTGACTGACGTCCAACGCATCCTGCGGCACGCCAACCTGACCACGTTGAGCGTCTACACCCAAGTCCGGGTCGAGGACATGTTCGATCGGATCCAGGCCCACTACGAGCGACCCAGGCCGCAGGTTTCCTACCCGGCCGGCTACGACCCCGACGACTTCAAGGCGGTGTTCGGTGTCTAGTGCCTCGACCCTTCGCCAGTCCGCCCCGGCCGACCTCATCGCGGTCGACGAGGGAAACTTCGTTCTCGATTCAGGCGAGATCATTGCGGCTCCTGCTCCGACGAACCCGCCGCATCCCTACCTCGACCTCACACGAGCAACCATCGACGAAATCGTTTCGGCGGCAATCAAATGCAGGCAGACCGATGCGCGATCCGACCGCAAGCACACCCTCGGACTCCGAGACTTCCTCGGCCACCTCTGCGCGTTTCCCGGCGACACCTGGCAGCAACGATGGGACGCCGCCGGATTCGACCCGACCACGATCCGGACACTGGGGCGCACGCTGAGTCCCCAGTCGATCAACCGCGCCAGGATGGTGGTCACAGCGATCCGGACCGTGTTCTGCCTGCGGATCATTCGGCCCGAATTGACGGTCTTCCGGGCCCTGAGCTTCACCAAATACGCCGAGGCCTTCCGCGCCGCGCAACGCGATCCCCATCTCAACCGGTTCTTCGCCGAAGTCGACACCCACACCGAAGTCGCGCGGCTGCATCGGATCCACGCCCAGTTCGACGTCTGCTGCGCGCTGACGACCCAGGGCATCGCACTGGCCGATCTGACGCCGGGCGCGCTGCTGCACTACTCGCTCGAGACGCGACACCACGGCCTGGTCATCAGCGCCACCGGCGACACGAGCAGGTTCGCCGGAGCGCTGGCCTGGCAGGTGCTGCGCGAGATGGACCATTTCCCGCCCTCGACGCCGCTGAGAATGCGCGCGGTCGTCTACGGCGGCCCCAAGTCCATCGAGCAGCTTGTCGACCGCTACAGGCCGCGCAACGAGGCTGTTCGCCAGCTCCTCATCGACTACCTCACCCGGCGCTGCACCGACACCGATTACGGGACTCTCGACAGCATTTCGCGGAGACTGGTCCGACACTTCTGGGTCGAGATCGAGCACCTGAACCCGACCCAACCCGGCCTCGAAATCGACCGAGCCCTCTACGAGCAATGGCGCGAGAGCATCAACTGGACCAAGCCGAAAACCGGCAAGCCCAAGGCGCGCCTGGATCCCTTCGACATCCTGCGCACCGTCCAGGTCTTCTACACCGACATCCAACGATGGGCGATCGACGACCCCGCCACCTGGGCGAAATGGGCAGTTGCCTGCCCCGTCCGCCATGGAGAGCTGCGCGGCTACGCGAAACGGCGTCGTCGCATCAAAGAGCGCATGGACGACCGGACTCGGCTGCGGCAACCGCTGCTGCCCGCCCTGGCCGAATACGTCGAAACCCGCTACGAGCGAGCGCGCACGCTGCTTGCCGCCGCACGAAACACCGAGCTGGGCGGCCGATTCGACCACGACGGACAGCGCTACGAGAGGTTCGCCATCAAGACCGACCGGTCGAACCCCGACCACGCTCCCATCCGAGCCCGCAACGTCGTCACCGGCGAGGCCATCAACGTCACAGTGCACGAGGACTACTGCTTCTGGGTCTGGGCAGCCGTCGAAGTCCTTCGGCTCTCCGGGATTCGGATCGAAGAACTCTGCGAACTCACCCACCTCAGCATTCGGCAATACCGCCGACCCAACGGCGAAGTCATCGCCCTGCTCGTCATCGCCCCATCCAAATCCGACCGCGAACGAGTCATTCCGATGTCGGCCGAACTGTTCCACGTCATCGCCCAGATCGTTCGCCGTCTCACCGCCGACACCGAGGCCGTTCACCTGCTGCCCCGCTACGACAACCGCGAACGGATCTGGTCGGAACCAATGCCCTATCTGTTCCAACGCCAGATCGGCAGCAACCGCAGCGTCCTCAGCCCCGGAACCGCCGTCGGCTGGATGGTCGAAACCTGCGCCGAACTCGGAAAGACCAACCCGGCCTTCGCCGACCTGCATTTCACCCCGCACGACTTCCGCAGGTTGTTCGCCACCGAGCTGGCCAACAGCGGACTGCCGATCCACATCGGCGCCGCGCTGCTCGGCCATCTCAACCTGGAAACCTTCCGCGGCTACGTCACCGTCTTCAACGAAGACGTCATCCGCCACTACCAAGCCCATCTCGACAAGCGCCGCCAACTGCGCCCGACCGAGGAATACCGCAACATCACCGCCGATGAATGGACTGACTTCCAGGAGCATTTCGACAAACGAAAGATCGAACTCGGTGGTTGCGCCCGACCATATGGGTCGGGCTGCCAGCACGAGTTCGCCTGCATCCGTTGCCCGATGCTCAACATCAACCCGAAGATGCTGTTCCGTCTCGAGGAGATCGAGAAGGACCTCCTCGACCGACGAGCTCGCGCCGAACGAGAAGCTTGGCTCGGCGAGATCGAAGGCATCGACCTGACCCTGACCTTCCTGCGCCAGAAGCGGGAACAGACCGAGCGATTGGCCCGACTCGCCCCGGCAGGACCCACCATGCTCACGCTTGAACCACCGAGGCCCAGGCGCGAATAGACCACTCCCAGATCTTCCCGAACCGGAATGCCACGGCGAGCCTGCTTGCATAGTGCAGAGAAGGTTCACACTCAGCGCCCCGGAGTCGGGTAGCCCGCTCGGGCACACGACAAAGCAGATCGTGGCAACGTCGGCATTTTTGATGTTGGTCTGTTTCGGGCCGATGGCACCCGTCGGTGTATGGATCGCCGAGCGGCGACGGCGCGCATTGCGGCAGCCTTGGACCTGCTGGCGGATCCAGTATCGGCGCGGGAACTATGAGCACGTCACGCTGATCGACGATCAGGGACGCGCAGTCCAGACGCACATGCTCAATACGTGGCCCGCCATGCGTGGTCGGCTCTTCGACGAATCGACGACACACGTCTGGTTTGCCGGGGACCCACTGCGACGCGGGGTTCTCTCGCGTCCAGGCGGCGCGGACCTGCGCTACTGCTGGGCGTCCACGCCGACGGACGGCGAGGTCCGGGCCACCCTCGCGCGGTCCGCTCCGCGAGATCACGCCTCACGAAGTTCACCGACGACCACGCACGACGAGACTCGCACCCCCGAGTCCCCGCCCAACTTCGGCGGGCTCGGCGATACGCGGTACCCGTCTTCACGAACGCTGCGCAGACGGCTCGCCTACCTCACCGATGTCGCGATCCATCTCGGCCTCGCGGTAGGCATCGCGTTTGTCATCGACGCGGCGACCGTACCCGACTGGCGCCGTCCTGATGTCGATCCCCGAGCAGTACTAGTTGCCTTCTTGGCCGTTTCGTTCACCGACCGCGTTGTGCTGCAAACCTTTTCCCACACCACGATGGGCAAGCTGTTTTTCGGCCTGGTGATCGTCGACCGCGATACCGGCCGCTATCCACGATTCCGCTGGCTGCTGGGGGTATGGGTGTACGGCCTTTTCGCCTGGACCCTGGTGCCTTTGGAATGTTCGGAGCGCCCGGAACGGTACTTCTTGCCTGCGGTGCGTCGCGGCGACATGAAGGCGGCCGGCACTAGTACCCCTCACGAGAATGCCCCTGCTACACCGGCGCAGATGGATACCCCCGCAATTGATTTCGGTCGTCCGCTCGGTGCCGAGAAGTCTCACAGCACCGTGTACGACGGGATCATCGACAGCAATGGGCGGTAACCGGGGACAGTGCCACGAATGTCGTCATCAGCGCGATCGCAGCCTGGCGCCTGCCCGGCGTCATCGACCGGGGTCGGCAGGACAACGGCCTCACCACGACGCGAAGTGGTCTTCTCCCCGTTGACGGATCTGCCTGCGTCGGCGGAAGAAGACTTCTTCGGCGGTGACGGTGGTCAGGGCGTCGGTGATTCGGCTCAGGCGGGTGTCGTAACGGTTCTCGTGGATGTGGCGTTCGATTCCTGCTTGCCATTCAGGGGGAAGACGCGACCAGATCATGGCGACCCTGGATTGAGCGGCCGGTTCGGATTCGGCGAGGAGTTGTAAGAGGGCGGGCCAGTAGGTGGCGTCGGTGGCGTGGGCGGGCAGGGCCGCGACCGACGTTTCGTCGAGTTCGGCGAGGGTGGCGGCGATGTGGCGGCGGGCGGGTTCGGTCAGGCGGGCGGACAGGGCGAACAGGCCGCGCCACGGATCGGCTTCGTCCTCGCCGTCGAGCGAGCGGACCAGCGCGCCGAGTACGCCGGTGTCGGCGAATTGCGGGTTCGTCGACAGCGCCCACAACGCAACGGGATCGAGTCGCCCGATGACGGTGAGCAGTGCGGGCGAGGCGTTTCGGTTGATCGCGGTGAGCAGGAAGCGGCCGACCTCGTGCGCGTTGCCGCGGCCGAAGAAGATGTCGCCGAGGGCGCCCGCGATATCGGGTTCGACCTTGCAGAACAGCGCGAGCATCGCGTGATGCAGGATGGGCGGACCGGCCAGGACCGTGTGGAGCATGCCCGGGATCCGCTGCCGCGGACCTGTGAGCAATTGCCGGACGATCTGACTCAGCGTGTGCGCGGGGTAGGCGTAGGCGGCGGTGAAAACCAGGCCCGCGTCGTCGAGAACGGACTGCTCCAAGGCCGCGATCAGCGGTTCGTCCACCACCGAGAGGAAACGGGCCGCCGTCACGTAATCGCGCCGACGCAATAGTTCGTTGATGATGAGGGTGATCGGCTCGGGCCTGCCGTAGCGCATCAACTGTTCGAAGACATTCGGGTCGAGGAAGGGCGCGCCGTCGGCGGCGTAGATCGCGTCGACCGCACACAGCGCCTGCGCGCACTTCTCGGGGTATTTGACCCCGACCGCCCCGAGGAACCTCGCCGCGAGCACCGGCGGCACCACCCGCTCGAACAGCGCGACGCCGAGCCCTACCGGAAAGATCGGCACGACCGGCGCGATCCGCCGAAAAGTGTCGGCATGTTCTTTGTGCAACGCGCGCAGAATCTGCTGCTGCATCGCCGAAAGATGCACGGCGCCGAGGCGAGCCAGCGGCGCGAGATGTTGCGGCGGTACCTGCAACGTGCGGGCGAGCACCACGAGTTGGGTCTGCGCTTCCAGTTCGGTCTCGATCATCGAGTCAGGCACCGAAGATGATCTTGCGCGTGAGCTTGCGCAGCGGCACCGGCATCGCGGTGAGCGCGGCATCGATGGCTCGGCGCAAAGCCCGCACTTCATTGGCTCGTGCGGTACGGAACAGTTCGAGCAGTTCCCTGGCCTCGGACTCGGTCAGTAACTCGAACGCGTGCACCGCGCCGACCTCACGCGCGAGCTCACGCCGATATTCCATACGGACTGACCATTCCGTATTTCAGTAGCCTCGGAGCCGATTCACCGAATCTTTGTGTATTCCGACAATCGCACTCCCCCGGACATGTCGCCGCGACGCAATCCGCTGCGGCGCGGGTACTGGGTCGGCGTCACTGTTGCCCAGCCCATCGCGGGCGGTGGCAGTAGTGTGCGGACATGGGAATATGGATCGGTGAACCGAAACTGACTGCGCCGGAGACGGTTACGTGGAAGTACTTGGCGAACCGGACACAGAACTCGCGCGCGGTCGGGGGCCGGTTGTATCTGACCGGGGAACGTCTGCTTTTCGAGCCGACGCACATCGACGCGCTGACCGGAGGCCGCTCGTGGCAGACTCCGTTGACATCGATCACCGCTGTCGGCACGCAAGCCCCCACCGGCGGGATGTTCAGCGGCGGTCTGCGTACTCGGCTGCGTATCGACCTGCGCGACGGCGGCACCGAACTGTTCGTCGTCAACAAGATGGACGTGCCCCTTGCCGTGTTGCAGCGCGCAATCGCCGAGTCCGCCTGATTCCGCGATGCCCCGATGATCAGGGTCTTATCCGTCGCGCTGCGCGCTGTTAGCGTTCACGCCGATGTGGTCGGGGACCACCGTTCAGTGAGGATCAGATGAAACGCACCATCGCCGCCATAGCTTTCACCGCCGCGGTACTCGCCCCGGCCCAGGTGGCCACCGCGACAGCAGCTTCCGCCGCCCCCACGGTGGCGACTCCGGTCGACGGCCCCGTTCTCGGTTCCACCGAAGAGGGTTGCAACGCCGCGGGTTGCAGTTCGCCACTGGCCGAGTTCCTGCTGGTCACGCTGCCGGAACTGTTGTCGGGCAGCGGCTCGTAGCCGCAGACACAATCGCCCTGGTCGACCGAGTCGACCAGGGCGATTCGCGCGTGTGTACCGGTCTCAGCCGAGCAGGCGCCAGTCTTCGAGGCCCTGGTAGAGCGGGACGCTCTGAGCCAGACGGGAGACCCGCCCGCGCAGGGTGTCGGTGTCGGAGGTGCCCGCGAGGGTGGCGGCGATGATGTCGGCTACCTCGGTGAACTCGGTGTCGCCGAAGCCGCGCGTGGCCAGGGCGGCGGTACCGATGCGCAGGCCCGAGGTGACCATCGGCGGGCGGGGGTCGAAGGGGACCGCGTTGCGGTTGACCGTGATGCCGACCTCGTGGAGGAGGTCTTCACCCTGCTGGCCGTCGATCTCGGAGTTGCGCAGGTCGACCAGGACCAGGTGCACGTCGGTGCCGCCGGTGAGCACGGAGATGCCCTTGTCCTTGACGTCGGCGCCGGCCAGTCGCTCGGCGAGGATGCGCGAACCCGAGAGGGTGCGCACCTGACGATCGGCGAACTCCTCGGTGGCGGCGATCTTGAACGCGGCGGCCTTGGCGGCGATCACGTGCATGAGCGGGCCGCCCTGCTGGCCGGGGAACACCGCGGAGTTGAGCTTCTTGGCGAATTCCTGCTTGGCCAGGATCAGGCCGGAGCGGGGGCCGCCGAGGGTCTTGTGCACGGTGGAGGAGACGACGTCGGCATAGGGCACGGGCGAGGGGTGCAGCCCGGCGGCGACCAGACCGGCGAAGTGCGCCATGTCGACCCACAGGTAGGCACCGACCTCGTCGGCGATCTCGCGGAAGCGCGCGAAGTCCTGATGACGCGGGTAGGCCGACCAGCCTGCGACGATCACCTTCGGCTTGGCCTCGAGTGCGATGTCACGCACCTCGTCCATGTCGATGCGATGGTCTTCTTTGGACACACCGTAGGAGTGCACGTCGTAGAGCTTGCCCGAGAAGTTCAGGCGCATGCCGTGGGTGAGGTGACCGCCGTGCGCGAGGTCGAGGCCCAGCAGCGTCTCGCCCGGGTTCATCAGCGCCATCAGCACCGCGGCGTTGGCCTGCGCGCCGGAATGCGGCTGCACATTGGCGAATTCGGCGCCGAACAGCTCCTTGGCACGGTCGCGGGCCAGGGTCTCCACCACGTCGACGGCCTCGCAGCCACCGTAGTAGCGGCGGCCCGGGTAGCCCTCGGCGTACTTGTTCGTGAGGACGGAGCCCTGCGCCTGCAGGACCGCGCGCGGCACGAAGTTCTCCGAGGCGATCATCTCGAGGGTGTCGCGTTCGCGGGCGAGCTCGCCCGCCATCGCGGCGGCCAACTCGGGATCGAGCTCACCGAGAGACTGGGTATTCACCGAAGCGGTCGTCTGCGTCACGCCGTCGAGTCTATTGCCGACCGTGTACGCCCCGAGCACGGGGATACCGCAACACCGTCCGGGCCGCCACCGGAGAGACCAGGGTCACAGCCCGTCTGACCAGGTTCGATAGCCGTCGAACACATGTACTCGGCGTAACGACCCGTCGGTTGGTGACCGATGACACAGATATGAACTTCGCGCCCGTTGGCCCGTTCGAGGCGTTTCTGATGGCGATTCGGCAGCTGATCTGCCCCATGACCGGCGGCCATAACTGCGTCATTCATACCTAGACCCGACCGAAGGACCTGCCATGAACTCGCTGCTCGTGACCCCGGCCATCGCACCGTCCAACCCGATCGAGGCGCTGCTGCTGCAGTTGAGCTACCTCGTGTGTTCGATGTTGAACCCCGGCGGCTGCGCCGTCATCCAGTAACCACGCTCATCCGCCGGATCGCCCCCGGCGTGAGCGGTTCGTCGAGCAGACGCCCGAACCGCTCGACCCGCTCCTGAGGCCCGGCCGCACCGTCGAGCCAGCCGCCGAGCAACCGGTAACCCTCGACGTAGGTGCTGATGTAGGCCCGCCACAGCGGCGAGGACAGAAACCGCAGCGACTGGCGCGCCCGTTCCGGCGTCGCCAGAATCCAGCGCTGCAAGAACAAGGCCACCTCGTCCTCGCCGCGATGCTGATCGTGCAGCAACAGCGCCGCGTCCTGGCGCACGTTCAGCAATTTCGCCGACGCGGTCGAGAAGCGTTCGGCCCGTTCACCGTCGAAACGAAGCCCCAGGTCGGCGTAGATCTCCTGCGCCCACACACCCCAGCCCGGTCCGACGATCGACTGCAGGGCCAGGTCGGCAAGGCCCTCGGCCATCAGGCACTGCGGGGTGTTGACCAGGAACAGCGTCTGCTCGTCCTCGCCCGCCGCGACCAGTCCGGCCTCCTTGCGGCAGTGCTCGGTGTGATGGCCGGGATAGGCCTCGTGCGCGATCAGGGCGGGCAAGTTGGCCATGTGCTGTTTGAGGTCGGAGTTGATCGCGACCGTCGAGGCGAAATCGCCCAGGTAGTAGTTGAACCCGGACCACGGCTTGTCGCCGACGACCTCGTAGGTCACGTGTTCGTGGTCGGGCAGCGGATAGCGATCGCGCACCCGCTCGCGAAGCGCGCTGGAGAACGCCTCGACGCAGGTGGCGAGCTTTTCCGGAGGGATCTCGTCGCCGCGACGGTAGGCGGCGGCCCGTTCGGCCAAGGGTCCGTCGCCGCCGAGCACCTCGTCCATCTGGCGATGCGCTTCGCGGTAGTCGTCGGGGTCGCCGGGCGCGATGTCGACGTCGAAGTAGGCCCGGACCTCGTCGACGAAGCCGATCTGCTCGCCGGCGAACTTGCGCGCCGAGCACTCCATCGCCACCAGGTGGGCGTCGAGGAATTCGGTGCGCTGGGCCGAGAGCCCGGCATCTGGCAGGGCCGCGCGCAGGTCGACGGCGCGCCGGGCCAGCTCGGCGGGCTGCGGGACGGCGTCGTTCTCGACGTCGCGGCGCAGCTGCGGATCGCCGGTGTAGGCGTCGACGAAGCCTTCTTCGAGCCGATCGAAAGCCAGTCCGAGCCGCAGGTATTCAGTGACAAGTGGATGTGACCCCATCTTCTCGACATTACGGGGTCGATCAGAAAAACCGCACCTTACCTCGGCATTACTACTAGTTACCTGCCGGTAGCCAAACCCCCTGTTGCGCGCGGGCGGCGAGCACGGAGCACAATCTCGCTATGCGGTCAGAGTTATCCCGGATCTCACCAGACGGGCAGCCAAGCTGTGCGGATGCGCCCGGACGGGGGGTCGAGTAGGTGGCACGGATGAGTGAACCGAGCCCCTATGTGGAGTTCGATCGAAGCCAGTGGCGCACCCTGCGCAAGTCGACTCCCCTGGTTCTGACCGAGGACGAACTCACCGGCCTGCGCGGTCTCGGCGAGCAGATCGACCTCGACGAGGTCGCCGAGGTCTACCTGCCGCTGGCCAGGTTGATCCATCTACAGGTCGCCGCGCGGCAGCGACTGTTCGCCGCCACCGCCACCTTCCTCGGGGAGAAACATCCCGACAAGCAGGTGCCGTTCGTGATCGGTGTCGCGGGCAGTGTCGCGGTCGGCAAGTCGACCACCGCGCGCGTGCTGCAGGCGCTGCTGGCGCGCTGGGATCACCATCCGCGCGTCGACCTGGTGACCACCGATGGATTCCTCTATCCCACAGCCGAACTCACCCGTCGCGGGATCATGCACCGCAAGGGATTTCCCGAGAGTTACGATCGGCGCAAGCTGCTGCGGTTCGTCACCGAGGTGAAGTCGGGCGCGGAAGAGGTGTGCGCGCCGGTGTATTCGCACAAGTCCTACGACATCGTGCCCGATGAGAAGCACTGCGTGCATCAGCCCGACATTCTCATCGTCGAGGGGCTGAACGTGCTCCAGACCGGTCCGCGACTGATGGTGTCGGACCTATTCGACTTCTCCATCTATGTCGACGCCCGCATCGAGGACATCGAAAACTGGTATGTGCAGCGCTTTCTCGCGTTGCGCAAGACCGGCTTCGCCGACCCCGACGCGCACTTCCACCACTACGCGGCGTTCAGTGACGAGCTGGCCACTGCGGCCGCGCGCGAGATCTGGCACTCGACCAACCGGCCCAACCTGGTGGAGAACATCCTGCCGACCCGTCCGCGCGCAACCCTGGTGCTGCGCAAGGACTCCGACCACACGATCAACCGGCTGCGGCTGCGCAAGCTCTGAACAGCTTGCGCGGCAGTAACTTTCGTTTCAGCTGATCGTCGGCGCACCCAGCGAGATGACCTGCTCGGCGAGTTCCTCACGGGCCTGGCCCTTCTGCACGACCAGCACCCCGTGCGGTGTGCCGCGCGCATCGGTGGGCTCACCGGCGACCACCTGGACCGACTCCTGCTCCCGCGAGAACATGTCGACCACCGGGTACTCCCCCACCGGCGCCCACCCCTGCGCCGCCGACTGCAGCCGGTCGACCATGCTCGGCGCACCGGCGACGTCATCCCATTTGCGGGTGGCGATGGTGATCGAGCCGTCGGCGCTCCAGCGCGGGTTGTAGGCCGCCGAGCACTCGCCCGGCAGCGTCGGCAGCGATCGGACACCGTTGGTGTCGGCGTCGATGGTCGCCACATTGCCGCTGCCGCAGGTCGCGCTGCGCGCGGTCGCGCCCGCCAGTACGAAGGTGTGCCCGTCGGGTCCGGCGGCGGCCGAGAGGCCGGCGTCGATGCCGGGGACGCGGCCGAGCGGCAGGATGGCGTCGGCGCCGATCGCGTAGAGGTGGCTCTTCTCCCACCACAGGCCGCGCGATTCGACCCGGGCCAGCAGTACGTATTCGTCGGTGGCCGCCACCAGCTTGGCGCCGTCCCACCCACCACCGGTCAGCGGGCTCGGCGACTCCGGCAGGACGATCTCGCGTTCGGCCGCGGGTGGCTCGTTGCCTGCCAGGTCCATGCTCATGATCTGACCGGGTTCGCGCCACCAGGCGACCACCGAGTCACGCAACGCCACCGCATCGGTGCAGTCACACGGAATGCGCGTCACCGAGCGGTCCCGCACACCCAGCGCGACAAGCGTCTTACTGCTGGTCTCCACCGCGAATGCGTAGTGCCCGTCCCTGGTGAAGGTGACCGCCGCCGACGAATAGCCGAAACTGCCCGGCGCGCGAACGGTTTCGGACCCACGAACCACCGCCAGCTCGGCATCGGTCCGGTAGGCGAACACCGAGCCCTTCGCGGCCTCCTCCTCGGCGGGCGTCAGTCGCGGGAGCGCGGGCTGCTCGACCTCGCCACACCCCGCGACTGCCACCACCGCGCCGAGCGCCGCGATCCGCGTACGCCAACCGCTCGCCTTCGTCGCAATTCCCACAGCTCACACCCCTGCAATGTGTCGTCGGGCCCGGTCTCGCGCAGCAGCCTAATGCGCGACACCGCCGACCGGGGCTTACTCGGCTACAACGTCCAGGCCGCGTCGAGCCTGGTCGCCACGTCGATATTGCGAACCGCCGCGATCTCGGGCTTGCGGATCTCCTGGGCGACGTAGCGGGCGACGAACCGGCGGATCTCGTGGTCGACACTGGCCAGCACCCGCAGCAATTCGCCGCGCTTGGAGCTGCTGGCGACGTTCACCCGCACATCACCGGGCCGTGGCTCGGCGATATCGATGACCACCCGCAGCGGGTCGGCGGTGCGCGCGGTGAGGTGCAGATGCACGGTGCCGTCGACCCGGAAACGCGACCGATCAACCGCCAGATCGAGGACCAGATCCACATGCAACGGGATGGTCAGCTCGAAGGAGATGAATGCGTCGATGAAGCGCAGAATCCGCGGCTGCCCCAACTCGACCTGCGCTGTCACCTTCGCCAGCCGACCAGGCCCTACCCCGACCGGACCGAAATCGAAAGCGGCACCGGTGAGTTGGCCGAACGCGTCGGCGATGCGCTGCTCGGAGACGGCGTATTCCAGGAAACGCCTGCCGAATTCCTCATAGCTGATGTAAGAAGGCTGTTCGGGTTCCACTGACCGCAGAGTACGCGACGGCTAGGACATCACACGCCGAAACGACGGTGGCGCGCGGCGTAATCCCTTAGCGCGCGCAGGAAATCGACGCGCCGGAACTCCGGCCAGTACGCCTCGGTGAACCAGATCTCGGAATAGGCGCTCTGCCACAGCAGGAAACCCGAAAGCCGCTGCTCACCAGAGGTTCTGATCACCAGATCCGGGTCGGGCTGCCCGGAGGTGTAGAGGTGCTGACCGATCGCGTCGACCGTAATCGACTGCACCAGATCCTCGCCCGACTCGCCCGAGGCGATCTCCTGGCGCATCAGCGAGCGCACCGCGTCGGTGATCTCCTGGCGACCGCCGTAGCCCACCGCCACATTCACGTGCACGCCGTCGCGCCCGCTCGTGCGCTCGGCGGCCACCCGCAGGCGCTTGGCGATCAGCTCGGGGAAGCCCTCCAGCGACCCGACGATCCGCACGCTCCAGTTCTGCTCGGGGGCGGACAGTTCTTCGACGACATCGGTGATGACTTCGAACAGCGTCTCGAGTTCGTCGGGATCGCGACGCAGGTTCTCGGTGGAGAGCAGGTAGACGGTGACCATCTCGATGCCCTGGTCCGAGCACCACCCGACGAGCTCGGCGATCTTCAGCGCACCGACGCGATGGCCGTGGCTGACATCGGTGAACCCGTTCTCGCGCGCCCAGCGGCGATTGCCGTCGCACATGACAGCGACGTGGCGAGGGTGCTGCTTGTCTGCCAGCTGCTGCGACAACCTGGCTTCGTAGATGCGATACGGCAATCCACGCACCCGACCGAGAAACTCCACGCTCGCACCCTACGCCTGGACCGCCTCTACGCATCTTCAGGCCAGACCCAGGTGCGGGCAGGGTTGGCGACGCGGCAAGCTCGGGGTGCGGGGTAGGTTCGCCCGTGCCCGGTGAGTTACCCATGTTCTCGCGAGATCTGCGGGTGTGGCTGTGGGCACGTTTGCGGTGTTGAGATGGGGGTTTGAGCTACGGTCAGGATACAACCTACGGTACCGTAGGTTATGAGGCGGGAGGGTTTCGTGGACGACGTACTTGGCGAGGTCGCCGCTGTGGTCAAGCCGCGCTTTCGTGGGTGGATCCATACCTGGGCGGTTGGCGTCGCGGCTGTCGCAGTGACGGTGCTCGTGGTGTTCGGGTTCCTCACGTCGTTGACGGCCGGGTGGTCGACGCTGCTCTACGGGGTTTCGGTGTGTGCGCTGTTCGGGGTGAGTGCGGTGTACCACCGGGTTACCTGGGCGAGTGTGCGGACTCGGGTTCGGATGAAGCGGGCCGATCATTCGATGATCTTTCTGTTCATCGCGGGCAGTTACACACCGTTCGCGCTGCTCGGGTTGCCGGGACGGACCGGGCAGATCCTGCTGGCGGTGGTGTGGGCGGGGGCCGTCGCCGGGATCGCGTTGAAGTTGTTGTGGCCGACCGCGCCCGCGTGGGTCGGGGTGCCGCTGTATCTGCTGCTGGGGTGGGCGATCGTGCCCGTGATCCCCGAACTGCTGCGCAACGTGGGGGTAGCGCCGCTGGTGCTGCTCGCGGTGGGCGGGGTGATCTACAGCGTGGGAGCCGTGCTGTACGCGACCAAGTGGCCGAACCCCTGGCCCGACTTCGGACATCACGAGTTCTTCCACGCCATGACCGTCGTCGCGGCGCTGTGCCACTACATCGCGATCTGGCTGGTCGTGCTCGGCTGAACGGCGCGTGCGCGCGGCGTCGCCTCTCACGCCTTCTATGCTCGGTAGTTGTGTCACCCGTCAGCGCAGCTCGTGATACCCGCGCGCACTCGCGCGCCGGGCTCGGTCGTGCGCGGTGAATCGGCTGGTCCGCTGGGCGCTGCAGTCTTATTGGGGACTCGCGCTGGTGGTCATCACCGCCAATCTGGTCGGGGTCGCGGCTGTCTTCCTGATCAGCTGGGCGGGCGGGGTATCCAAGCGAGTAGGCGCCGATTGGCATGAAGCAGCGCCGCTGATCTTGATCTATCCGGTGTTCGCCCTGCTCGTCGGCGTCGCCATCGCGCTCTACGACCGGCGCCGGTACATGCGCTGGCTCGACGAGAACCGCAAACCGACGCCCGAAGAAGCCCGGGTCCTGATCCGGCTCCCCGCCGCGGTCACCGTGCGCGGCCTCATCCTGTGGACACCCGGCGTCATCCTGACCGCGTTCCTCGTCGACCACTTCACCGAGTACCACAACCTCACCGTGCTGCTGGCCGGCTTCACCCTCGGTGGGTTGGAGGCCGCAGGCGCGATCTATCTGATCCTGGACCGGCTGATCCGGCCGACCGTGCCCATCATCGCCGCCGTGCTCGGGCCTATCGTGCACCCCAGCTCGACGGTTTTGGTGCGTGTGCTCGTGACCTGGGCGGTATCGAGCGCGCTGCCGGGGCTGATCATCATCGTGGTCCTCAGCGACAGAACCACGCCGGCATCCGACCGGGTGCGCGCGGCCTGGCTGTTCTCGATCGTCGCGCTCGGTGTCGGCGCGCTGGCCACCGCACTGCTGGCGCGCTCAGTGGCGACACCGATGCGCAAGATGTACCGGGCGCTGGACCGGATCACCCGCGGCGAACTCGACGTGCGGGTGCCCGTCGGCAGCGCGAGCGAGATCGGGCGGCTCGAACACTCCGTGAACGAGCTCGCCGCGACCCTGCGCGAGCAGATGCACACCGAAGACGTCTTCGGCAGGCACGTCGGCTCCACCGTCGCCGAACGCGCGCTGGCGGGCAGCACCGACCTCACCGGCGATGTGCGTACCGTCTCGGCACTGTTCGTCGATGTCACCGGCTCGGTACAGCTCTCGGCCGAGATGGCGCCGGAAGAGTTCGTGCACAAGCTCAACCGGTTGCTCGCCACGGTCGTCGCGGCCACCGAAGACAACGGCGGCCTGGTGAACAAATTCGCCGGCGATGCCGCGCTGTGCATCTTCGGCGCCCCCTCTGCCCTACCGGACAACGCCACTCCCGCCCTGCGCGCCGCCCGCCGCATCCGCGACGAAGTGGTGGCCACCGGCGAACTCGACGTGGGCATCGGAGTGGCCCGTGGGCAGGTGTTCGCCGGCGACGTCGGCGCCGACACCCGGCGCGAATTCACGGTCATCGGCGACGCCGTCAACGAGGCCGCCCGGCTCACCGCCGTGGCGAAGGAAGCGCCACGGCGCATTCTCGTCAGCGATGCGATCTTGCAGGCCGCGACACCGGCCGAGCGCTCGAAGTGGAAGCGCTACAAAGACTTGCGCCTGCGTGGAATCCCCGGCCGGACCCGCACCTGGTCCGATATCCCACCGGGTAAGTGAATCCTCACCGCCGCAGGGATGCCGTGAGGGCAGCCGGATCGGTGACCGGGAGATCGCAGACCGCGCCTCGGCAGACGTAGGCGGCTGGGGCGCCATCGACCAACGGGCGGTCGGCCAGCAACGGGGCGGTGTTCGGCGGGGCCGCGAGGATGATCGAGCCGCCCGGCGCCGAGGCGCGCGCGGCCGCGAGCAATTCCATTGCGGCGGCGGACTTCTCGGTAGCCGCGATGGCTACCTGGTAGGGGCCGCGGACCGAGGCTTCGGCGACGGAGAGCCAGTTGCCCCCAGTGCGGGGAGCACGGGCGAGCAGGATCGCGCCCAGGGCGAGGGTCTGGTCGGCGAGCTCGCGGTAGCGCACGGCGCGTTCGGTGTCGGCGACCGCCGATGCGGTGAGCAGGGCTTCGGCCAAGGTGGACGCACCGGAGGGGGTGGCGCCGTCGACCGGGTCGCGCGGGCGGGCCACCAGGGTTTCGGCGTCGTCGGCGGTGTCGAACCAGTTGCCGGGGCGTTCGGGATCGGCGAAGTGGTCGATCGTGTTGTCCAGCAACAGTTGTGCCGCGGCCAGCCAGTCCGGTTCGCCGGTGGCCTGGTAGAGCGCGAGTAGCCCCATGACGAACCAGGAGTAATCCTCGAGGACGCCGGGCGGGGTGCCGACGACACCGTCGAGGGAGGCCCGGCGCAGCCTGCCGCCGACGAGGTGAACGTCGAGCAGGTAGCGCGCGCAGCGCACAGCGGCGGCGATCCACGACGGTTCTTCCAGTGCCGCACCGGATTCCGCGAGCGCGGTGATGGCCATGCCGTTCCAGGCGGTGACCACTTTGTCGTCGCGGGCGGGCTGTGGGCGTTTCGTGCGAGCCTCGAACAGCTGGGCGCGCAACCGATCGAAGCGCGAGGCCTGTTCGGCATCGACGGGATCGCTGTGCCGGGTGAGCACCGAGGTGCCCTGTTCGAAATTGCCCGCGGTGGTGACGCCGAAGGCGTCGGCGGCCCACATGCCGTCGAGGGGGCCGAGTTCGCCGACCAGCCCGGCCGGGGTCCACACATAGGTGGCGCCCTCGACGCCGGGACTGCCCGGTTCGAGATGGGTGTCGGCGTCGAGAGCCGACGCGAAACCACCGTGCACTGTCCCGAGGTCACCGAGCAGGAATTCGACGGTTTCCCGGGTCACCCTGTGCGGCAAAGACTCCAGCGGGGTGGTCGGCGCGCGACGGGCGAGGTGGGCGTAGGAACGCAAGAGCAGGGCATTGTCGTAGAGCATCTTCTCGAAGTGCGGAACGAGCCATCCCGCGTCGACCGAGTAGCGCGCGAAACCACCGCGCAGCTGGTCGTAGATGCCGCCACGAGCCATCGCCTCGGCCGTGCGCTCGACCAGATCGAACACCGCTTGATCACCGGTGCGCTCCCAGTGCCGCAGTAGTCCTTCCAGCAGTGCCGACGGCGGGAACTTCGGTGCCCCACCGAATCCGCCGTGCGTCGAGTCCTCGTCAGCGGCGATCGCCAGCACGGCATTGTCGAGAAGCTCAGGGGTAATGGTGAATTCGGCTTCAGGCAGGCCCGATGCCTGTGCCCGCAGCGCATCGGTCACCTGACTCGCGGCCTTGTCCACATCGTCGCGCCGGTTGCGCCAGGTGTCGGTCACCGCGCTGAGCAACTGCGTGAACGACGGCATCCCGCCACGCGGCTGCTTCGGGTAATAGGTGCCGCAGTAGAAGGGCGCACCATCGGGGGTGAGAAAGCACGTCATCGGCCAGCCGCCCTGCCCGGTCATGGCCACGGTGGCATTCATGTACACCGCGTCCAGATCGGGCCGCTCCTCCCGGTCCACCTTCACGCAGACGAAATCGGCGTTCATCTGCTCGGCGGTCGCGATGTCCTCGAAGGACTCGTGCGCCATCACATGACACCAGTGGCAAGCCGCGTACCCCACCGACAGCAGGATCGGTACGTCCCGCGCCGCCGCCTCCGCCAGCGCGTCGGCATCCCACTGTCGCCAATCCACCGGATTGTCGGCGTGCTGACGCAGATATGGCGATGTCGCACTACCCAATCGGTTCACAACCATCGACCTCCTGTGCTGAGCCGGTACACCGAACGCTCCATCCACTTCGCCTCGGTCCGCACTGCGGACGTGCTGTCACGGCAAGGTTGTGCCGCCTGCGCATCGCGGACCGTCGGCCATCACCTGAAGCGTAGTGCGCGATCACAGAGTGGGCGGTAGGGCTCCGGTGACGAACGTGCCGCGTAACCCCTCATCGGTTACGCGGCACGTCGATGCGACGGCGACCCGCCCTATTCGACGGGGGCCAATGCGTCCTCCGGCTCGATCGCCAGCGGTGGGCGTTCCGGCTCCACGGTGAACAAGAGCATCGCTGCAGCGCCGATCAGGCAGAGCACGGTCATCACGATGAACCCGCCGTTGTAGGTGCCGGTGCTGCCCACGATGAAGCCCATCGCCGCGGGGGCGATGATGCCGGACAGGGCGAAGCAGGCGTCCGCGAAACCCGCGGCCGTCCCGGGCTGGGTGGGCGCTGCGTCGATCGAGGCGACCCACCAGATGCCGCCGGTGATGAAGCCGAAGCCGACACCGGCCGAGATGCAGATCAGCGCGACGGTCAGGTTGCCGGGGAAGAACAGGATCGGCACGATCGAGGCGCCCGCGAGCAGCAGCGCCACGCCGATGATGAGGAAGCGTGACCGGATGCTCTGGGTGCGCTTGTACACCCGGTCGACCAGGACGCCACCGGCGAACGCGCCGACCACGCCTGCCGCCCACGGCGCCACCGAGAATCCGCCGACTTCCTTGATGGAGAGGCCGAATTCGTGTTCGAGATACTGCGGCAACCAGTACATGAACGCCCAGAACATGAAGCCCCACGCGAAGTAACCGACGCCGACCAGCCACAGGTTGCGGTTGTGCAGGATCGCACCCCAGTCGGTGGTCGACTCGTGGCCGGTGTCCTCACCCTCGGCCTGGCCGGACCGGATGTAGGCCAGTTCTTCCTTCGAGACGAACGAGGACTCGCTCGGCGAGTTCTTCAGGAACGGGTAGGCGACGACAACCCAGACGAGGCCGGCGACCGCGAGTACCCAGAACATGCCCTTCCAGCCGGTCAACGCGATCAGCTGAGTCAGGATCGGGCCACCGACCAGGAGGCTGCCCGATACCGCGACACCGCCGATGAGCGCCAGCGCCTTGCCTCGTTCGTGCGCCGGTAGCCACCGGCTCGCGAGCCGGGTCGCTGCCGGGAAGCAGGGTGCTTCACCGGCGCCGAGCAGGATCCGCAGCAGGATGAGCCCGATGAACCCGCCGGCGAACGGGGTGAGCGCGGTGGCGGCGGCCCAGATGAACATGCCCACCATGAGCACTTTCCGGGAGCCGTACCGGTCGACCAACGGTCCCGAGAGCAGGGCGAACAGCATGTAGCCGATCGAGAACGAGGAACTGATGATGCCGTACTGCCCGGGTGTGATCCCGAATTCGGCCTTCAGATCGGTGGCCGCGTACGAGATGGCACTGCGATCGATATAGTTGACCACCACCAGGCCCAGAATGATGGTGATCATCCACCAACGCGATTTCATAGCGAACTCCTCGGATGAAGCAGTCGCGGGGTCAGATGACCCTGCGGGCCCGCAGGTCGTCGATAACCTCGGGGCTGCGCCCGAGTTGGGTGAGGACCTTGTCGGTATCGGCACCGACGGGTCGGCCGGTGTGACGGATCGCACCGGGGGATCGGGTCATGCGCCACATGACGTTCTGCATGCGCATGGGGCCGAGTTCGTCGTCGTCGACAGTGGTGATCATGTCGGTGGCGACGACCTGGGGATCTTTGAGCAGATCGCTCGGCCGGTAGACCGGCGCCACGGCGGCGCCGGCTTGTTCGAAAACGCTGGTGACCTCGTCGCGGGTACGCGCCGCGATCCAGCCGCCCACGTACTCGTCGAGGAGGTCGGCGTGTTCGGCGCGGGTGCGTCCGGAGGCGAACCAGTCCTCGTCGATCACCTCGGGACGGCCGACGATCCGCAGCACCTTTTCGGCGATGGCCTGGGCGCTGGTGGAAACCGCGAGCCAGTGCTCGTCAGCGGTGCGATACAGGTTGCGCGGGGCGTTGTTCTGCGACCTGTTGCCGGTGCGCTGCTGGTCGATCCCGAGCTGGTCGGCGTAGATCACGCCGGGGCCGACCGCGGTCATGATCGGGCTGAGCAGATCCAGGTCGATCACCTGGCCGGTGCCGCCGTTGCGTTCGCGCTCGAACAGCGCCATCGAGACCGCCGACGAACCGGCCACGCCGGCAATGGAATCGGCGAGCCCGAAGGCAGGCAGGGTGGGCGGCCCGTCGGGACTGCCGGTGAGATGGGCGAAACCGCTCATCGATTCCACCAGGGTGCCGAAGGCCGGGCGTTTGGCATAGGGGCCGTGCTGCCCGAACCCGGTGACCCGCAACATGATCAGGCCCGGATTGCGCTGCGACAGCTCGGGGTAGGAAAGGCCCCAGCGTTCGAAGGTGCCAGGCCGGAAATTCTCGACCACGATATCGGCCTCGGCGGCCAGATCGCGGAAGATCTGCTGCCCGTCCTCGGTGCCGAGGTTCAGCGTGACGGTCTGCTTGTTACGGCTGACCATCTTCCACCACAGCGGAATTCCGTCTTTGTCGAGGCCGTGGCCGCGCATCCCGTCCGGTTTCTCCGGGTGCTCGATCTTGATCACCTCGGCACCGAAGTCGCCCAGGATCTGCGCGGTGAGCGGTCCGGCGAGGATGGTGGAGGCGTCGAGGACCTTGATGCCGTGCAGCGGGCCGGTCGGCTGATTCATGTTCGTCTCGTCCGTCAATTTCGCGCCCCTCAGTACGGCCGGGCGAGGTAGCGGCCCGCGGGTTCGCCGGTGACGGCACCGTCGGCCAGCACGCGATTACCGCGCACGAAGGTGTCGGTGACGGCGGCGGAGAGTTCGAATCCCTCGAAAGGTGTGTATTCCTGCGTGGATTCGGAGTCCGCGGCGTGCACGGTCCAGGTGCGGCCCGGGTCGACGATCGCGATATCGGCGTCGGCGCCTTCGGCGAGGCGGCCCTTGCCGGGCAGGCCGTAGCGGTCGGCCGGGTTCGAGGCGACGAGCTGGGCGATCCGGCGCAGCGACAGTCCGCGCTTGCGTCCCTCGGTGACCAGACCGGGCAGCAGGTATTCGGTGCCACCGAAGCCGGACTTCGCGGCGAACACATCGTCGCGGTCCTCGCCGAATTTCACCTCGTCCTTGCAGCAGGCGTGGTCGGAGACGACCCAGTCGATATTGCCCGCGAGCAGATGCTCCCACAGCGCCTCGACGTCCTCGCGCGGGCGGATCGGCGGATTCACCTTGGCGCCGAGGCCGTTCGCGTTGTCGATATCGGTGAGCAGATGGCCGATGGTGACCTCGCGGCGGAAGTTCACATACGGGAACGCCTCGGCCATCTTCATGGCGGCCTTCAGCGCCTTGGCCGAACTCAGGTGCAGCAGGTTGATATTCGGCAGGCCGGTCTCGTCGGCGAGGAAGGCCGCGATGGTCACGGCCAGGCCTTCGGAGTGCTGCGGGCGGGAGGCGCTGTAGGCGGCGAGGCCACTGAGCGTGCCTTCCTGCTCGACGAGCTTGGTGTAGGCACTCATGATCTCGGCCGTTTCACAGTGCAGTGAGAGCGAGATATGCGGGGCGAGTTCGGGATACTGCTCGCGGGCCTTCTGGACTCCGCGCATCACGAACTCGAAATGTGCGATGTCGTAGCGCTCGTCCTCGGGAATCATCAGGAAATCGCTCTGCGAGGTGGAGCGCCCGTGCAGCCCGTGGCTGCCGTAGAACATGAAGATCTTGAACGAGGTGACGCCCTGCTCCGAGGCCAGGTCGGGGATCTCGCCGATATGTTCTTTCGACATCGGCGCGAGGTGGAAGGCGTAGTCGATGTAGCTGCGGCCGTCCGAGGCGTCGAGCACCTCCGGGAAGAAGTCGGCGTAGGCGCCGCCCTTGTTCAGGTAGTACTGGCCGGTGCGCATGTAGGTGAGCGCGGTGGTGACGCCGCCCTGCGCGCTGGCGCGGGATTCGGTCTGCGCGTCTTCGGCCAGCGGGTTGTAGATACCCCAGTGCTGGTGTGCGTCGACAACACCGGGAAAAACCAGCTTGTCTGTCGCGTCGACGATTTCGGCGCCGTCGGCACTCAGATCGGGCCCGATGGCCGCGATCTTGCCGTCGACGATGCGGATATCGGCGATTTCCCCCTCGGCGGGAGCCGTGTCGTCAGTGCGGACGACGGTGCCGTTCTTGATCAGGTAGGTGGTCATGTCTTCTCCTGGCGACTGTCTGGATGTTTGTTCTGTTTGTCAGGCGGTGACGGCGCTGCGCACGTGCTCGGCGGCGAGGAATGCCAGACCGAGGGCGGTGATCAGGCCGTTGCCCGCGAGGTAACCGCTGGCGCCGTGACCGGATATGCCGATGGCGGCGCCACCGGCGGCGTACAGGCCGGGTACCGGTGTTCGGCCTGCGAGTACTCGGGCGTGTTCGTCGACGACGAGGCCGCCTTGGGTGTGGAACAGGGCGGGGGTGATGGCAATCGCGATGTAGGGCGCGCTCAGCGGGCGGCGGGTATCGGTGCGGCCCTGCCGGTCGGGCTCTTCTCCGGCGGCGGCCCGCCGGGCGGCGTCGAGCTCGTCGGCCAAGGCCGCGGCGGGTACTCCGATGCTGTCGGCCAGCTCGGCCGCGGTGGCGGCCCGGACCAGCGATCCGCTCTCGGCCACGGTGCGGAAATCGTCGAACACCGAGCACAACTCGGCGATGTGCTCGTCGATGACGATCCAGCCCGCTGCGTCCGGCCGGCCGGCGAGGATGGCGGCGAACTCGGAGTAGCCGGTCGTTTCCGGTGCGAAGCGGCGACCCGTGCTGTCGATGATCACCCCGCCGTGCACGACGGTGGCCCAGCCGACGAGCGTCTGGCTGCGAGCGGACAGCGCGGCATGTCCCTGATAGGCGTCGAGGAAGCCACTGTCGGCGCCCAGCTCACGGCCGATCCGCAGCGCGTCACCGCGACTGAACCGGCCACCGTGGTAGTGGGCCCCGGCGATCTCCGGCATGTGCAGACGGACGAGGTCGCGATCGGCGCCGAACCCGTTCGTCGCCAGCAGCACGGCCGAGGTGGTCAGGTGTTCACTGTTGCCGTCGGGAGTGGCGATCTCGACCCCGGTGACCCGGCCGTCGGCGGTGTGCACGTGACGCAGGCTCATCGGCGCGATCAGTTCGATCCGGGGGTGCGCCTGCGCACGTTGTACCAGGTGACGCAGCAGCCGGGAGCCGTGCCGACCGGGAATGCTGTGGCAGCGGTCGGCGGTGTGGCCCGGGTAGCGGAAGTCGGTGACCAGTTCGAGTTCGAGGCCCTGGTTGTCGGCCAGCCAGGTGACCAGCGCCGCGCTCGATTCGGCCAGCGCACCGGCCACGCGCCGGTCGGCGGTAGCTGAGGTTTTGCGGGCGATATCGTCGAGGAAACGGTGCGGGCTGTCCTGCACGCCTGCGGCTTCCTGCCAGCGGGTTCCGGCGGCCGGGATCATCGCGGTGCACATCGAGGTGTTGTTGCCGCGCTGGAAGTGCTCGTCGGCGTCGACTACCAGGACGTTCGCGCCCAGTTCGGCGGCGCGCAGCGCAGCGACCAGTCCGCCGCCCGCACCGGCGACGACGAGATCGAACTCCGGACTGTCCACGCTTCCTCCAAGATTGTTCCGCTCAACGGAACGATAGAATGTGATCCCTTGCACTATGCACGTTCGACGATCCGTGCACAAGTGCCAAGTAGCGGACCCACCTCGCAGAATGCAGATTTGATTCATTGGACATCTCTGGACAATCGTTTCGCTAAGCGGTACAACTTGTTTAGCCTTTGGTCGATCTGGTCGCGTGTGGCGGCCGTCGGCGCAACACGAATCCCCAGAGAACGGAGCCACGATGGAGCCATCGAGTGGCGGCACCACATCCGCCGCGCGGGCAGCGGAGGTGCTGCTCGAGTTCGGCCGCCGGTCGAGCGCGCTCGGCGTCTCGGAGATCGCCCGCTCGACCGGCATCTCCAAGGCCGTCGCCCACCGCATCCTCACCACCTTCGTCGACTGCGGCCTGCTGCTCTACGAGCCCGATACCCGCCGCTACCTGCTCGGTCCGGCCGCCGCGACACTGGGCGCACGAGCCATCGACATCTCCCCGCTGCGCCGGATGTCCAGGGAAGCGCTGGTGGAACTCCAGCGCGCCACCGGCGAGACCGCGACGGTGAGCGGCCGTTTGCCGGGTGGGCGTGTCTACCTCGACCAGGTCGAGAGCACCCAGGAGATCAAGATGACCGTGGAACTCGGCCGTCGCTTCGAACTGCACAGCGGCTCGTCGGGTCGCGTCATCCTGGCCCATCTGTCACAGGAGGAGCAGGACGACGTGCTGTCCGGCACGCTGCCGCGGCTCACCGCGGCCACCATCGTCGATCCGGACGCGCTGCGAGAAGCCCTGCGGCAAGCCCGCGAACGCGGAGTGTGCCGGTCCTCCGGCGAACGGCAGGAGGGCGCCGGTTCGATGGCAGCGCCGGTGTTCGGCGCCGACGGCACGGTGATCGGCTCGGTGTCGGTGTGCGGGCCCAGCTATCGAATGACCGAACAGGCCTGCGACCGGCACGAGAGCGCACTCGTCGCAGCGGCCCAACGGGTTTCGCGCGCGCTCGGCCACCGGCCCGCGGCAGCGGCGAAATGATCCCGCGTAGCTGGCTGTACGTGCCGGGACATCGCGCCGACCGCATCGGTAAGGCGATCGACAGCGCGGCCGACGCCGTGGTCATCGACCTCGAGGATGCGGTACCGGTGGGCGCGAAGGACCTGGCCCTCGGCAATGCCATCGACGCGCTGCGCGCCGCGCCACCGGACCGCGCAATCTGGTTGCGGCTCAATGCCATCGGATCGCCGTGGCTCGAAGACGAACTCATCGCGCTGGCCACCGGGCCCGTGCCGGCCGGGGTGCGGTTGCCGAAATCCGACGATCCCGACTCGGTGGCCGCGACAGCGGAACGCCTTGACTGCCCCGTACACGCCATCATCGAATCCGCCGCGGGCCTGCTGGCGGCCCCGCAGATCGCGCGCTGTCATCGGCGAGTGACCGGAATCGCGCTGGGCGAGGCGGATCTGGCCGCCGATCTGCGCGTCGAGCCGGAGGGCCTGGCTTGGGCGCGTGGCTGGATCGTCACCGCGGCGCGCGCCGCCGGGCTGTCCTCGCCGGTCCAGAGCGTGTGGACGGCTGTGAACGATTCGGCGGCACTGGCCGAAACCTCGAGGACCGGGCGCGCCCAGGGATTCTTCGGCCGATCCGTCATCCACCCCGATCAGATCGACATCGTCAATACGGCCTATACGCCGACGGCGGAGGAACAGGACCGAGCGTGCCGGATCATCGACCGCGCGGCCGCGTCCATGGCAGCGGGCGAATCCGCGGTTCTCGACGAGAGCGGCAAGTTCATCGACCCCGCCGTGGTCGCCAACGCCCGCGTGGTCCTCGACCGAGCACAGGCCACCGCAGCAAGAGGAGTGAGAGCATGACCGGACCAACCGTTACCGCGGGCCACGACACGCTGTTGAACGCCGTGGTAGGCGCCGAAATCGACGTGGTCGAGCTGGGACATCCGTATACGACGGGTATGCCGTGTTCGCCCAACCACCCCGGTTTCCGGATGACCCTGATCCGCAGACACGGCGATATGGTCCGCCCGGACGGCGGTTCGGCGGCCAACGAGATCATCGTGACGGGCGGGCACGTCGGCACCCATGTCGACGCACTGTCGCACGTGAGCCACTGCGGCATGCTGCACGGCGACATCGATGCCGAACAAGCCCAGCGAGGCGGCAAGTTCTCCGAGCTCGGCGCCGAGAACATCCCGTTCATGCTGCGCCGCGGACTGCTGTTGGACGTAGCGCGGGTGCGCGGCGTCGAGGCGCTCGACGCCGGTCAGGCCGTCACCGAGCAGGACCTGCGTGACGCCGCCGACGCCGCCGGGGTCACGCCGCGGCGCGGTGATGTCGTCCTCATCCGTACCGGCTGGGCTCGCTACTTCGACGACGCGCAGCGCTACCTCGGCCAACAGGACGGAGTCCCCGGCGCCGACGAGAGCGCGGGCGAGTGGCTCGCCGCGGCGGGGGTGGTCGCGACGGGTGCCGATACCACCGCCTTCGAACACATCCCGGCGGGCAAGGGACACAGCGTGCTGCCCGTCCACCGGATTCTGCTGGTGGACAACGGAATCCACATTATCGAACACCTGAACCTCGAGGCTGCCGGCGCCCGCGGACTCACCGAGTTCACCTTTGTGATGGCCCCGCTGCGGATCACCGGCGGCACCGGCTCGCCCGTGCGCCCGGTCGCGGTGGTGTCGGCATGAGTGAATCAGGCACTCGTCACGATTTCGAGAACACGGTTGTCGGCCGCCTCGCGGCACTGGCCGACCGGACCCGCGCCGAGGGTCTTTCCGGCGAACTGCGCAAAGACGTCGCCCGCCGCGTGCTCGACGTTCTCGGCAACTGCCTCGCGGCGCAGGACCAGCCGTCCGCCCGCGCGGTCACCGCGGTCGCCCGCGACTGGGCCGGGGCCCCCCGGGCCACCGGCATCGGCACCGGGGAACGGTTCCCGGCTGCCACCGCCGCCCTGATCAACGGCACCCTCGCCCATTCGATGGATTTCGACGACACCCACCTGCCGTCGATCCTGCATCCGTCGGCGTCGGTGGTGCCGGCCGCCCTCGCGGTCGGTGAGGCTACCGGCGCCACGGGCGCCGCCGTGCTCGACGCCGCCGGTGTCGGTATCGAGATCGCGGTCCGCCTCGGCATGGGCGGCTACGACGAAGAGCTCGGGAACTCGGAGTTCTTCGAGCGTGGCCAGCACGCCACCTCCATCTGCGGCGCCGTCGGCTCGGCCGCGGCCGCGGCCATGCTGTACGGCCTGGACGGCGAAGGCATCGCCGACGCCATGGGGATCGCCGCCAGTTTCGGCGCCGGCCTGCTGGAGGCCAACCGCACCGGCGGCACCGTCAAACGCGCACACTGCGGCTGGGCCGCGCATTCCGGCGTCACGGCGGCGGAATTCGCCCGGCACGGACTCACCGGACCACCCACCGTGATCGAGGGCCGCTTCGGTTTCCTGCAGGCCTTCTGTGGCGACCGGGCCGACACCGCGAAGGTGCTCGACCGGCTCGGCGAACACTGGGAACTGCCCGGCATCTTCTTCAAGCCCTACCCCTGCAACCACTTCACCCACGCAGGCATCGACGCCGCCCGCGCCCTGCGCGGTGAGGTGGACCCGGCCGACATCGCGGAAATCGAGCTCGGCGTCCCGAAACCGGTGCTGCGCACCATCGCCGAACCGCCCGCGGCGAAGGCCGCCCCCGAATCCGGGTACCACGCGGCGTTCTCCGGCCCGTTCACGGTGGCGCGCGCACTGCTCGGTGGCTCGGGTCTCGGTGTGGGACATGCCGATTTCACCGACGAGGCCGCGCGGGATCCGCGCACGCTGGAACTCGCGCGGCTGGTGACCAGCCACAGCGACGACCGCTGCGACGAGCTCTACCCCCACCAGTTCCCGGCCGTGCTGCGGGTGCGCACCCGCGACGGTGTCTGGCACGAGGCGCGCGTCGATCACAATCGCGGCGGTCCCCGGAACCCGCTCTCCGACGACGAACTCACCATGAAGTTCGATCTCAACGTCGAAGGCAGGCTCACCGAGCAGGCAGCCGAAGCCGTTGTCGGTCATGCGCTCGCGCTCCCCGCCGGTGATCCGCTCGACGCGCTGATGGCGGCCGTGCGCGGCTGATCGGTGGCAGCTCGCGTCTTCGTCCTCTTCGGCTGAGACCAACCCGAGCGCAATGGTCTTCGGCCTCCGCGTCACAGGGACACGCCCCCGGCCGGGTCGAGGGCGGCGCCTCCGCCCGGCCGGGTGCGCCCGGATGCCTGTTCACGGCGCACCCGGCGACACGTCGATACCCTGGTACAGGTGAGCGTCGATGCCCCTTCCAAGATCCGCGGTTCGGTCCGGATGCCGACCGCTTGGGCACGGCCGGGCCACATCGGGTACGTCGGACCGGATCTGCGGCCCGATACCCACTCGCCGCCGGTCGCGATGCTCACCGTAGGACTGGACGGGCCGCTGATCGTGCACACCGCCCGCGGGCTGATCCGCACCGGTAGTTCCTTCGCCCCGGCCCGCACCGCCCACCGCGTCGTTGCCACGCAGGGGTGGATCCTGGTGTTGTTCATCGACCCGTCGAGTGCGCCTGCGACCATGATCGCCGACGAGATGACCGATGCCGCAGGCGCTTTCGGCCTGAGCCACCGCCGCGAGCGCGAACTCGTCGAGCTGTGCGGCGAACCCGTCGTCGACCCGGACCTGCTCTACAACCGCGCCATCGCGGGTCCGAACCTCGGCACCGACGCACGCATCGCCAGGCTCGCCGCCGCGATCCGCGACCAGCCCGCCAACGCCCTGCGCGCCGACCAGATCGCCGCGAACCTCGGCCTGTCCACCGGCCACTTCCTGCACCTGTTCACCCAGCACTGCGGCACCACCTTCCGCGGCTACCAACGATGGAACCGCATGGTCTCGGCGATAACCAACGCCGTCAACGGCCACGACCTCACTCGCTCCGCCATCGACGCGGGCTTCGCCACCCCCTCCCACTTCAGCGAATCCTTCCGCGCGATGATCGGCCTGCCCGCCACCACCATGCTCGGAGCGGGCATCCACTTCGACCTCGGCGCCAGGACCGTTCAGCGCGGGTGAGCGGATCGATGCCGGTGGGGTGCGCGCGGTCGCTCGGCCCGGCGAAACAGCTGTTCAGCGGGCGCGGGTGGGGCATGATGGAGGGAGAAATCTCGCTCCGGTTCGTCGAGTAGGAAGTCGCGTCGATGGTGCAGCTCACGCTTTCCGCGCAGCGCGCTGCGCTGGAGCGGGAGTGGGCGATGTGGGTGCCGGGCGGGGTGGGAGATTCCGGGACGGGCCCGAGTGCGGGAGTGCGGACCGAGGTGGCGCAGTCCTGGTCACGGTCGTTGCGCACGGTGGATCCTGGGCGCGATCACGCGCCGGTCAGCGAGACCGATATCGGGCCACGGTGGGCGGAGTCACCGCTGCGGGGGCCGGTCACCGAACTCAAAGAACAGTTGCACAGCGTCGCCGATGACGCGGGGTACGTCGCGGCGGTCACCGACGCCTCGGGAACGATCCTGTGGACCTATGGCGGACCCGTGATGCGCAGGCGGGCCGAGCAGGTGAACTTCGCGCCCGGTGGCCGGTGGGACGAGGCGCACATGGGGACCAACGCACTGTCGTTGGCGTTGCGCACCGACCAACCACATACCGTGTTCTCGGCCGAACATCTCGTCGCGGCACTGCACGGCTGGGTCTGTTACTGCGCGCCGATCCGCGCCGCCGACGGAACATTGCTCGGCGTGCTCGACCTGTCGACCACCTGGAAGCGCTCGCATCCGCTGGCCATGGCGACCG
>JACIXH010000044.1 GCA_014360565.1 Nocardia sp. | reverse complement strand
GTCTCGATCGCGGGCGCGCGCCAGGCGGGTAAGAGCACGCTGGCCCGTATCGTCGCGGCGGAGCGAGCCCCAGTTCGGGTCCTGACGCTCGACGATCCGGTCATCTTGCGGGCCGCGATCGAGGATCCGACCGGCCTGATCGAGCACGATGGACTGCTCGTCATCGACGAGGTGCAACGCGCCCCCGGGCTGCTCCTGCCGATCAAGGCCGACGTCGATGTCGACACTCGGCCAGGTCGCTACCTGCTCACAGGGTCTGCGCAGGTACTGGCGTTGAAGGATCTGCCCGACGCGCTGCCCGGCCGCATGGAGACCATCGAACTGTGGCCGTTCTCCCAAGGCGAGCTCGACGATGCCCCGGACCGGTTCGTCGATGCCGCGTTCGAGCTCGGTCCGCGCCTCGGACGTGACTCCACGCTGAAGCGCCGCGACTACATCGACCGGGCAGTCGTCGGCGGGTTCCCGGAAGCGGTGCGACGCAGCGACCGTCGGCGCGCGGCATTCTTCGAGAACTACCTCGACACGCTCATCAAGCGTGATGTCAGCGAACTCGTCGCTGTCGATCGTCCTGCCCAGTTGCGCAAGCTGCTCCAGCTACTCGCCGCGCGGGCCGGAGGTCTCCTGGTGCCGGGAACCCTCGCCGGGGATTTGGAAGTCCACCGCACGACAGTGGGCCGCTATCTGGGTTTGCTCGAGGCGGTGTTTCTGATCAAGTCGATTCCCGCCTGGTCCGGCGGACCCGCGTACCGCGCTACCGGCACACCCAAGCTCGCATTTGCCGACACCGGAGTTCTCGGACATCTGCTGGGGCAGAGTGCGAGCCGCCTGGCAGATCCCGGTGGGGCAGCCGGAGCTGTGTTGGAGAACTTCGTGCTGATGGAGTTGGCCAGGCAACTCACCTGGAACAGCGAACGAGTCACGCTGTGGCACTACCGGAACAAGGACAAGGTCGAGGTTGACGCAATCCTCGAAGCCGCCGACGGACGTGTTGTCGGCATCGAAGTGAAGGCCGCGTCCACGCTGCAGCGACGTGATTTCGCCGGCCTCCATCACCTCGCCGCCCGCCTCGGCGACCGCTTCGTCGCCGGATACGTCCTCTACACAGGCCAGCACTCGCTTCCCTTCGGCGACCGCCTCAGGGCACTTCCCATCGACGCGCTCTGGCACTCCGCTCCGTGATGCGGTAGCCGGTGCCGAGGGAAAACCCCCGGCGGCAGGGGCGGGCGCACGGGGAGTAGTTCACGGCGAGAGAAATCTTCCTCAGGTCTGCCGGGGTGCTACCCAGAGGGCTTCGGCGAGGGAGCAGAGGTCACCGTTTCGGGTGGAAAGGGCTATGCCCACAGTGTGTTTGCGGCCTTCTTGGTGGATCGGCCAGGCGTGGACGATGTAGTCCGCGCCGGCGGGGGTGGGTCGGTAGCGGGTGGCGGTGAGGGCCGCGGTGACCGCGCCGGGCGCCAGACCGTCGAAGACCATGGCGGCGAGACCACCGGGGCAGTCGAGGGCTGACCAGATGATCTCCGGTGGCAGCTCGCCGGTGGCGTCGGCGAGGCGTGGATCGGGGGTCCACGCGGCGGCCATGATCCGGTGGTCGGGAACCGCCCAGGAGAACAGCCGGAGGCCGTGGCCGGGTGCGCACTCGACACCGCAGCCGAAGCAGTCGGTGACCTGGCGTTTCGGACTCGCCAGCGCGGACTCGGTGGCGGTGCTCGCCGCGTCCCAGGACGGGGTGGGCGGTGGGGTGATGCGCAGAGTGGTCGGCGCGGCCTGCACCAGCAGGGCACCGTCCTCGCCGATCAGGCTCGCGTGCCCGGGTTCGCCTGCGGGCAGCATGACCGGGGCGCCGACCGGAACCGCCCGGCGGAAATCCACCCGGACGGTCTCGGCGCCGCAGCGGCGAGCCAGCATCCCGGCCACATAGCCGCCGAACGCCACCCTCGGGTAACCGTGCACGTGCTCCGGAATGGTCACTGCCTCGGTCTGGATCATGCTGCTGGACATCCCTTCCCGCTGACACACGGCACCGACGATAGCGGAGCCCGGCGACAGGCGAACCAGGGAGCGGGAGCCACTGCCGCTGTGGGGCCGTCAATCCTCGTCGAGGAGCAGGTCGGTGGCGGCGGCCTCGTCGATGACCCAGGTGGTGGATTCGATGCCTACCGCGCCGGCGGAGGGGACGTCGTCGGGGGCGGCGCCGTTGACGGCGGCGGCTACGGCGGCGGCCTTGGCTACGCCGCTGACCACGAGCATGACGTGGCGGGAGCGGTGGACCGCGGGCATGGTGAGGGTGACCCGGGTCGGTGGGGGTTTGGGGCAATCGTGGACGGCGACAACGTAATCGACGGATTCCCGGATGGCGGGGGAGTGCGGGAACAGGGAGTTGACGTGGCCTTCGGGGCCCATTCCGAGGACCGTCAGGTCGAATTCGCCGCGCTCGTCGAGTTCGGTGTGGATGGTCCGCGCGTAGGCGGCGGCGGCTTCCTCGGGGGAGCCATAGGTACCGTCCGAGGGCGCGATCGGGAAAACGTGCGCCGGGTCGAGCGGGACGTGATCCAGCAGCGCCTGCCTGGCCTGCAGTTCGTTGCGGTCGGGATCGCCGTCGGGGACGAAACGTTCGTCGCCCCAGTAGACGTAGAGCCGCGACCAGTCGATGGTGCCCGGGGCGCGCCGGACACGCTCTAGCAGGCGGATGCCATCGCTGCCGCCGGTCAGCGACACCGAGGCGGTGCCGCGCTCGGCCTGCGCGGCGACGATCACCGAGACGAACCGTTCGGCGGCGGCGTCGGCGAGGGTGTCGGTGTCGTCGTGGACCTCGATCGTGTTCGCGGGGAACTCGGCGCCGAGGTCGTCGTGCACGTCGATGTGGTCACTCATAGGTCACCTTCTCGATTCCGGCGAGCGCCTCGGCGTAGATCTCGTCGGCGTCGAGCCGACGCAGTTCCTCGGCGAGGCAGTCGCGAGTTTCCCGGCGCGCCAACGCGATGCGCTGGTCGGGGTCGCCGGTGCGGGTCAGTGTTGCGGTTCTTCCCAGTTGCGGTCGTGAGATCGCGATCGAATCGGTGGCGCGGTGGATCTCCACCCGCAGCTCGCCCGTCTTGCGGACGACCGGGCAGTGCAGCCGAGCGGCGAGCCACCCGGCCAGGGTATCGAGCGCGGGCTCGCTGGCCAGCCCCGACACGGTCACCGACTGGACCGGCTCGAACGGCGGCTCGTCGAGCGCCGCGGCCAGCAGCGCGCGCCAGTAGGTGATCCGGCTCCACGCCAGATCGGTGTCGCCTGCGGCGTAGGAGTAGCGGCGCTTCTTGATGGCGGCCTGTGGATCGGGCGCGAAGGTGGCATCGGTGATCCGGCGCTTGGCCAGCTTGCCCACCGAGTCCAACGAGGGGAAATCCGGTGCGCCACGCGGCCACCACGCCACCACGGGGGTGTCGGGCAGCAGGAACGGCGTGACGACGCTGGACTCGTGGTTCACCAGCGGGCCCTGCAACCGCAGCACGATCACCTCGGCGGCGCCGGCGTCTCCGCCCACGCGGATCTGGGCGTCGAGGCGGGTCTCGGCGTCGCGGTCGCCGCGGGCCAGCACGATCACCCGGCAGGGATGTTCGCGGCTGGCGTCGTTGGCGGCGTCGATCGCGTCTTCGGCTTCGGAGGAATCCAGCGTGCACACCACCAGCGTGAGCACCCGGCCCTGGGTGATCACGCCGTTGGTCTCGCGCAACTGCACCATCCGCTTGCCGACCTCGACGGTGTCGGTGTCGGGCATGTCGACGATCACGGGCGCCGCCACTCCCGCCCGCTGCGCGCGAGCATCTCCTCGGCCGAGGCCGGGCCCCAGGTGCCCGCCTCGTAGGGTTCGGGTTTGCCCTGCGCGGCCCAGTGCTCGAGCACGGGATCCAGGATGCGCCAGGACAATTCGACCTCCGCGTTCACCGGGAACAGCGAGGGCACACCGAGCAGCACGTCCAGGATCAGCCGCTCGTAGGCCTCGGGGGAGGACTCGGTGAACGCCTCGCCGTAGCTGAAGTCCATGTTCACGTCGCGCACTTCCATGCCGGAGCCGGGCACCTTGGAGCCGAAGCGCAGGGTGATGCCCTCATCCGGCTGCACCCGGATGACCAGTGCGTTCTGGCCGAGTTCCTCGGTCATGGTCTGGTCGAAGGGCAGGTGCGGTGCTCGCTTGAACACCACCGCGATCTCGGTCACCCTGCGGCCCAGGCGTTTTCCGGTGCGTAGATAGAACGGCACACCCGCCCACCGCCGGTTCTCCACGTGCAGGGTGATGGCGGCGTAGGTCTCGGTCCGCGACTGCGGGTCGAAACCTTCCTCCTGATGCAGGCCGACGACGTGCTCACTGCCCTGCCAGCCTTCGGTGTACTGCCCACGCGCGGTCGTCTCGTCCAGTGGCGCAACGAGTTTGGTGGCGGAGAGAGCCTTGATCTTCTCGGTGGTGAGCTGCATCGGCTCGAAGGAGGTCGGCTCCTCCATCGCGGTCAGCGCGAGCAGCTGCAACAGGTGGTTCTGGATGACATCGCGCGCGGCGCCGATTCCGTCGTAATAGCCCGCGCGACCGCCCAATCCGATGTCCTCGGCCATGGTGATCTGCACGCTGTCGACATAGTTGGCGTTCCAGATCGGCTCGAACAGCTCGTTGGCGAAGCGCAGCGCCAGAATGTTCTGCACCGTCTCCTTGCCGAGATAGTGGTCGATCCGGAAGACCTGCTCCTCCGGGAAGACCCGGTTCACCAGCGCGTTGAGCTCCTTGGCACTGGTCAGGTCGTGGCCGAACGGTTTCTCGATCACCACGCGCCGCCACGGGGTGTACCCGTCGAGCGCCGGGGTGGCCTGTGCCAGGTGGTGCTCGCTGAGCTGATCGAGCACCACGGGGAACATGTTCGGCGGAATCGACAGGTAGAAGGCGTAATTGCCGCCGGTGCCGCGGGTCTGGTCGAGATTCTTCAAGGTGCCCGCGAGCGTCGCGAAGGCCGCGTCGTCGTCGAAACTGCCCTGCACGAACCGCAGCCCCTCCGCCAGGTGGTCCCAGACCTCCTGGCGGAAGGGGGTGCGCGCGTGCTTCTTCACTGCCTCGAGTACCACAGAGGCGAAATCCTCGTCGGCGTAGTTGCGCCGAGCGAAGCCGACCAGCGCGAAACCAGGAGGCAACAGCCCCTGGTTCGCCAGGTCGTAGATGGCCGGCATCAGCTTCTTGCGGGACAGATCTCCGGTGACGCCGAAGATCACCAAGCAGCACGGGCCCGCGATGAAGGGGACCCGTTTGTCACGTTCGTCGCGCAGCGGGTTGTGCCACAGCCCCGCCGCCTGATCCGTCGTTGCTGTGCCGGCCATCGTGCTAGTTGCCCTCCGCCGCGATGTCCAGCTGGCCGGTGGTGGCCTCGATCAGTTCGCCCCACGAACCCACGAACTTGTCGACGCCCTCGCGCTCGAGCAGCGCGAACACATCGTCGAGATCGATGCCGACCTCGGCCAGGTCGGCGAAGACCTGTGCGCCCTCGGCGCCACGGCCGCTGAGCGTGTCGCCCTGCAGCTCACCGTGATCGGCGAACGCCTGCAGCGTCTTCTCCGGCAGGGTGTTGACCGTGTTCGGGCCGACCAGCTCGGTGACGTAGAGGGTGTCCGGGTACTCCGGGTTCTTCACCCCGGTCGACGCCCACAGCGGCCGCTGCCGGTTGCCGCCCTGCGCTGCCAGGTGGTTGTAGGTGGAGGTGTGCGCGCCACCGTCGAACACGTCCTGGTACTCGGCGTAGGCCAGCCGGGCGTTGGCCACGCCGGCCTTGCCGCGCAGGGCAAGGGCCTGCGGGGTGCCGATCGCCTCGAGGCGCTTGTCGATCTCGGTGTCCACCCGCGAGACGAAGAACGACGCCACCGAGTGGATCTTGGCCAAATCGTGGCCGCCGATCTTGGCGTTGCGCAGACCGTCGAGGTAGGCACCCATCACCGCGCGATAGCGCGGGACCGAGAAGATCAGGGTCACGTTCACGCTGATGCCCTCGGCGATCACCGAGGTGATGGCCGGCAGGCCCGCCTCGGTGGCCGGGATCTTGATGAACAGGTTCTTGCGGTCGACGATCTTCCACAGCTCGATCGCCTGGGCGACGGTCTTGTCGGTGTCGAAGGCCAGGCGCGGGTCGACCTCGATCGACACCCGCCCGTCCACGCCACCGGTCGCCTCGAACACCGGCGCGAGCACGTCGCAGGCGGCGCGCACGTCGTCGGTGGTCATCGTGCGGATCGCCGCGTCGGCGTCGGTGCCACGTGACGCAAGGTCTTTGAGCTGCGCGTCGTAGGCGTGACCCACACTCATCGCGGCCTGGAAGATGCTCGGATTGGTGGTGACGCCGACGACGCCGCGAGTCTCGATCAGCTCGGCGAGATTGCCGGACTGGATGCGGTCACGCGAGAGATCGTCGAGCCACGCCGAGACTCCCGCGGCCGAGAGCGCGGCGAGGTTCTCGTTCTGTGCCATGGTCTTACCCCTTCACCTTGTCGGTGGAACGCAGTGCTGCACGAACCACGGCATCGGAGGTGATGCCGAATTCGCGGTACAGCGTCTTGAAGTCGGCCGACGCGCCGAAGTGGTCGATCGAGACGACCTCGCCCGCGTCACCGACGAACCGATGCCACGGCATCGCGATACCGGCTTCGACAGCGACTCGGGCGCGCACCGCGGGCGGCAGCACCTCGTCGCGGTAGGACTGCTCCTGCGCGTCGAACCATTCCACGCACGGCATCGAGACCACGCGGGTGCCGATGCCCTGCTCTTCCAGGGTAAGGCGCGCGGCGACGGCGAGCTGGAGCTCGGAACCGGTGCCGATCAGGATCACCTGGGGGGTGGCGGTGGACGCCTCGGCCAGCACGTAGCCGCCCTTCTTCACCCCTTCGTAGCTGGTGCCCTCCAGGGTCGGGATGTCCTGGCGGGTCAGCGCCAGCGCGGACGGACCGTCCTGGTGCGGTGCGTCGTGAACCGAGAAGTGCGAGCTGTGCTCGTCGGAGTCGCGCTCGAGGACGGTGCGCCAGGCGTACACGGTCTCGTTGGCATCGCCGGGACGGACCACGTTGAGACCGGGGATCGCGCGCAGCGCGGCCAGGTGCTCGATCGGCTGGTGGGTCGGGCCGTCTTCGCCGAGGCCGATGGAGTCGTGGGTCCACACGTAGATGGCGGGCACCCGCATCAGTGCGGCCAGGCGCACAGCCGGACGCATGTAGTCGCTGAACACGAGGAAGGTGCCGCCGTAGGGGCGGGTCGGGCCGTGCAGGGCGATGCCGTTGAGGATCGAACCCATCGCGTGCTCACGGATACCGAAGTGCAGGGTGCGCCCGTACGGGTTGGCCTTCCACGCGCCGGTGGAGATCGCCTCGGGGCCGAAGCTGGGCTGGCCCGGCATCGTGGTGTTGTTGGACTCGGCCAGGTCGGCCGAACCGCCCCACAGCTCGGGCAGCTCGTCGGCGACCGCGGCGAGGAACTTGCCCGACGCCTTGCGGGTGGCCATGCCCTTGGGGTCGACCTCGAAACTCGGCAGTGCCTCGGTCCAGCCCTTGGGCAGCGCGCGAGTCTGCAGACGGTCGAACAACGCCTTGTTCGACGGGTTGGTCTCGGCCCACTTGTCGAAGCTCTGCTGCCACTGCGCCTGTGCCTCGGCGCCGCGAGCCATTGCCTTGCGGGTGTGCGCGATGACGGCCGGATCCACGTCGAAGAACTTCTCGGGGTCGAAGCCGAGGGACTTCTTCACCGCGGCGACCTCGTCGGGGCCCAATGCGGCGCCGTGCGCACCACCGGTGTTCATCTTGTTCGGGGCCGGGAAGCCGATGATGGTGCGCAGGATGATGATCGAGGGCTTGGCGGTCTCGGCCTTGGCCGCGTCCAGCGCCTGCTCGAGGGCCACCACGTCTTCGCCGCCCTCGACGACCTGCACGTGCCAGCCGTAGGCCTCGTAACGCTTGGCCACGTCTTCGGTGAAGGCGATGTCGGTGTCGTCCTCGATGGAGATCTCGTTGTCGTCGTAGATCAACACCAGGTTGCCCAACTGCTGGGTGCCCGCGATCGAGGAGGCCTCGGCGGTGACGCCCTCCTGCATGTCGCCGTCGGAGGCGATCGTGTAGATGAAGTGGTCGAACGGGCTGGTGCCCTCGGGGGCGTCCGGATCGAACAGGCCACGCTCACGTCGGGCGGCCATCGCCATGCCGACCGCCGAGGCCAGACCCTGACCCAGCGGGCCGGTGGTGATCTCCACGCCGTCGGTGTGGCGGAACTCGGGGTGGCCAGGGGTGAGCGAGCCCCACTGACGCAGCTGCTCGAGATCGGTCAGCTCCAGGCCGTAACCGGCCAGGTAGAGCTCGATGTAGAGGGTGAGGCTGGAATGCCCACAGGACAGCACGAAGCGGTCGCGGCCGACCCAGCTCGGGTCCGCCGGGTTCTGGCGCATCGTGCGCTGGAACAGGGTGTAGGCGACCGGCGCGAGGCTCATCGCGGTGCCGGGGTGCCCGTTGCCCGCCTTCTGGACAGCGTCGGCAGCGAGTACCCGGGCGGTGTCGACAGCCTGCGTGTCGAGGTCCGTCCAGTCGCTGGGGTAGTTCCGCTGAGTGAGGGCGCGAATGTCGTCTGTGACTGGCACGACCGTGGTTCTCCTGACCTAGGTTTCGTCGACGGCGATAGCTTGGCAGCGGCGATGGTGATCGAAGCGGTCGCACGCGGCCGGGATGCGTACCGATGTACAGGAATACCCTAGTGGTGCTGCTACACCGGGATGGCGCGAACCCTGGCTGTGAGTCTAGTTCGGATCGCGGCGAGTCGGCGGTGTGGGCGCCGGCCTCGGTCGCGGACCGTCGCGACGTCGTTCACCTGCGCGTCGATGCGGGTTCACCACCGTAGGGGCCGCCGATGGCATAGTGACCGTGCCCACGATGGCGGGGTCTGGCGTGGAGCGGCATGTGAGTGGGTCTACCATCCTCTGTAGTAGTGGCCGCGCCGCAGCCGCGCGCTGCTCGTTCCATTACCGGATGCGAAGCGAAGCACAGCGTGCGAGGAGAAACAGTGCGGATCGGTCACGAGCCGGGTAGTAGCGGTGCGCACGGAACTTCGTCGACGGCACTTGCCGACCGCCTCGCGGGCGACAGCCTCGCCGCGCGGGTAGTGCGCAAGCCCCTGGCCTACATTGCGCTCACCAAACCACGTGTCATCGAGCTGCTGCTCGTTGCCACCATTCCGACGATGCTGCTGGCCGACCGCGGCAACGTCGATATCCGATTGATCCTGGTCACCCTGTTCGGTGGCTGGATGGGCGCGGCCAGCGCCAACACCCTCAACTGTGTGGCCGACGCCGACATCGACAAGGTGATGAAGCGGACCGCGCGCCGCCCGCTGGCCCGCGACGCCGTGCCCACCAGGCACGCCCTCATCTTCGGTGTCGTCCTCGGCGCGATCTCCTTCGCCTGGCTGTGGTGGCAGGCCAACCTGCTCAGCGGCGCGCTCGTGGTCGCCACGATCCTGTTCTACGTGTTCGTCTATACCAAGGGCCTCAAGCGCCGGACCTCGCAGAACGTGGTGTGGGGCGGCGCGGCCGGTTGCATGCCCGCCCTGGTCGGCTGGTCCGCGGTGACCGGGACGGTCGGCTGGCCCGCGGTGGTGCTGTTCGCGGTGATCTTCTTCTGGACGCCGCCGCACACCTGGGCGCTGGCGATGCGCTACAAGGAGGATTACCGCGCGGCCGGTGTGCCGATGCTGCCGGTGGTCGCCACCGAGCAGGTCGTCACCAAGCAGATCGTCATCTACACCTGGTTGACCGTTCTCGCGACGATGGCGTTGGTACCCGCGACGGGCGTCATCTACGCCGCTGTCGCGCTGGTGGCGGGCGCCTGGTTCCTGCTGATGGCCCACCAGCTCTACGCCGGTGTTCGCCGCGGCGAGTCGGTGAAGCCGCTGAAGCTGTTCCTGCAGTCGAACAACTACCTCGCGGTGGTGTTCTGTGGTCTGGCCATCGACTCGGTGCTCGGATGGGAAACAGTGGGCAGCTTCATCGGGCTGTAGAACATTCTCGACACGGTGGCCGGGCAGTGATGCCCGGCCACCGTCGTTTCCGAACCAGGTCGGCGGACCCAGCGGCCGGTGCGCGCTCGCCGCACTCGGCAGCGAACCGGACCGACTTCGGGCTAGGGCAGCAGGACGAGCGAACCGGTCGTCTTACGGTCGGCCAGGTCGGTGTGTGCTCGCGCGGCCTCGGCGAGTGGGTACGTGGCGCCGACCCGAAGGTTCAGGGTGCCCGCCGCGATTCCGTCGAAGACGTCCATTGCGCGCCAGAGGAATTCGGTACGGTCGCGGGTGTAGGCGCCCAGCGAGGGGCGAGTGAGCCAGAGCGAGCCCGCGGGGTTGAGCCGCTGCGGGTCGAAGGGTTCGACCGCGCCGCTGGCCGCGCCGAACAGCGCGAGGGTGCCGCGCACGCGCAGGGAAGCCAGGCTCGCTTCGAAGGTGGCGGCGCCGACGCCGTCGTAGACCGCGGCTACGCCGATGCCGTCGGTGAGCTCGCGCACGCGCGCGGCCAGGTCGTCGCCGTAGTGCAGGACGTCGGTGGCGCCCGCTTCGCGCGAGAGCTTCTCCTTGGCGTCGGTGGAGACCGTGGTGATGACGCGGGCACCCTTGGCGACGGCCATCTGGGTGAGCAGGAGTCCGACACCACCGGCGCCCGCGTGGATGAGGACGGGGTCGCCCGGTTCGGGGGAGAACACCGATTCGGTCAGGTAGTGGGCGGTCATCCCCTGCAGCAGGGCGGCGGCTGCGACGGCGGGTTCGACGTTGTCGGGCACCGTCACCGCGGCGGCCTCGTCGACCGCGACCAGGTCCGCGTAGCTGCCGGGCGCCGATGCCCAGGCGACGCGATCGCCGACCGAGAACTCGGTGACGCCTGATCCGATCGCCAGCACGGTGCCCGTGCCTTCGGAGCCGGGGATGTAGGGCCTCGCCTGCGGATATTGGCCGGTGCGGAAGTAGATGTCGATGTAGTTGACGCCGACGCCCTGGGTCTCGACCAGGAGCTGACCCGGCCCGGCCTGCGGGTCCGGCACCTCCGTGTACCGCAGGACCTCGGGACCACCGTGCTCGGAAACCTGAATCGCGCGCATGAGTTCTCTTTCTACACCCAGTGTTGCGGGCCACTCGGGACTGGACTGGAAACTACCGGCCGGTAAAGTGCAGCACATGAGTACAACCGCCGCCCCCGAGGCCGTGAAGGTGCCGGCCGAGGTCGAGAAGTCCATCGTGAAGTTCCTCGCCCAGCACGGTGGTTCGGGAACGGCCGTGCTGCAGTACCTGGGTGAGCAGGGGGTGCGGATCACCCTGGTCGGTGCCGACGGCATCCTCGGCGACCGGGTCGTCGGCGATCTGGCGACCGCCAAGGCCGTCGTCGAGCGAATCGACGGGCTCGTCGAGACCGACGAGTGGAGCCGGGAGCTGGGCTCGGTCGTCACCCCGACCGAGAAGCACTGGGCCAGGATGGCCGGTTGGGTCGCCCGTCAGACCAGGTTCCCGAAGGCGCGCAACTGGAAGTTGTTCGCGGGCGCCTGATTTCCCCGGCGCACCACAGCCGACCAGCACCGCAACAGCCCGCGACCGAATTCCGGTCGCGGGCTGTTGCGTTGTGTCTCGGGTGGACCGGGCGCGCTCGGTCAGTGCACGGAAGCTTGCGTCACCGCGGGAGCTTCGACGGTTTCGCGGGTCCGCAGCGACGCCCACAGCGCTGCGGTCGCGGCGGTGCAGGCCGCGGCACCGCCGACGTGGATGGCGACGAGCGCGGCGGGCACATCGGTGAAGTACTGCACGATGCCGACCAGCGCCTGCGTCAGCACCAAACCGAGCAGCACGAACAACCGCTTGCGGATGGCCGCGGACATGCCGACGGCGTACAGCCCGAAGGCGAGCCCGACCAGCAGCGCCAGATAGCCGATCAGCAGCTGGGAGTGCAGGTGCACCAGCGTGACGATCTCGACTTCCAGCCGCTCGACCTGTCGCTCGATGCTCTTGTCACCGGCATGGGGCCCGGCCGCGGTGACCAGGGTGCCCGCGATGAGCACGCCCGCCAGGGCCACGCCGGACAGCGCGATGAGCCGGCGCAGGGGAGTGGGCACCTGGACGGTGTCGATGCCATCGTCGGGTTCACAGATCTTCGCGTACAGCACCACGGCGAGCCACACCATCGCCATCGACGCGAGCAGGTGGACCGCGACGGTCCACCACAGCAGCCCGGTACGCACGGTGATACCGCCGATGATCGCTTGCACGACGGTGCCGCCGGGCATCAGCCACGCGTAGACGAGCACTTCCTTGCGTCGCCGCGCACGCACCACCGCGATCACGATCAGCGCCGCGCACAGCGTCACCACAAAGGTGAGCAGCCGGTTGCCGAACTCGACGGTCTGATGCAGGACAGGCACTTCCGACACCCCGATCGGGGTGAAGCTGCCGGGGAAGCACTGCGGCCAGGTCGGGCAGCCGAGGCCCGAGGCGGTGACGCGCACGATGGCGCCGGTCACCGAGATGCCCGCCTGGCTCAGAATCACCGCGATGGCGATGAGTCGCTGCATCCGCAGCGAGGGGAGCGGCAGCCGGTCGACGAGGCCAACAAAGGCGCGATACAGCACGTCAGGAATGGTACCGGCCGGGAATTCGGCGCTGATACCAGGGCTACTACAGTGCGTCGTTGGTCACGTCAGTGGAACCGGAACAGCCGCGTCGCGAGCCATCCGCACACCACGCCCCACATCCCGAGCACCGCCACCGCGAACCAGTCGATCGACCCCGACAGGGCCGTTTCCAGCGCGAAAGCCAGCGCACCGGACGGGACGAGCCGCGCGAGCACGGTCAGCGCGGTGGGCAGGGTGTCGCCGACGAGCACCAGGCTGGCGATGCCGAGCATGATGAACCACAAGATGTTGGCCAGCGCCAGCACGACCTCGGCCTTGAGCGTCCCGCCGAGCAGCAGTCCCATCGCCGCGAACGTCGCCGTGCCGAGAGCGATCACCAGCGCGCCGAGGGCGAGTCCGCCGATACCGGGCCGCCACCCGAGCGCTGCGCCGATCGCGCCGAGCAGCATCGCCTGGAGCACCACCACGATGAGCACGGCGGCGCACTTACCCGCGATCACACCCCAGCGGGGCAGTGGCGTCGCGCCGAGTCGTTTGAGGGCGCCGTAGCGGCGGTCGAAGCCGACGGCGATGGCCTGGCCGGTGAACGCGGTCGACATCACCGCCGTCATCATCACCATCGGCACGATCCGGTCGACCCGGTGCTCGCCGAGGTCGCCGAACGGCAGCAGGGTGAGCCCGATGAGCAGCGTGATCGGGATGAACATGGTGAGCAGCAACTGTTCGCCGTTGCGCAACAACAGTTTCAGCTCCAGCCCGGTCTGCGCTGTGAGCATGGTGGCCCGGGAGGCGGGACGCGGGTCGGGGGTGAAAGTGCCCGGCCGGAAACGCTCTACTGTCTCGCTCATCCGCGCAGGTCCCGTCCGGTCAGTTCGAGGAAGACGTCTTCGAGGCGACGCTGGTCGATGCGGATATCGGTGGCGAGCACGTCCATCCTGGCGCACCAGGCGGTGACGGTCGCCAGGACCTGCGGGGTGATCTCACCCTCGATCAGGTACATCCCCGGTGTGGTCTCGTTCGGCGAGAAACCTTCCGGCAAGGCCGCTTTCAGCAACGCGATATCGAGCTTCGGTGGGGCGCAGAACCGCAACTGGCCGGCCGCGCCGTGCGCGGTGACCTCGGCGGGGGTGCCCTGGGCGACGATCCGCCCGTGATCGATGATCACCAGCTGATCGGCGAGCTGTTCGGCCTCGTCCATCATGTGCGTGGTGAGAACGACGCTCACGCCGTCGCGGCGCAGCGCGTCGATGAGTTCCCAGACGATCAGGCGCGCCTGGGCGTCCAGCCCGGCGGTGGGTTCGTCGAGGAATACGATCTCGGGCCTGCCGACCAGCGCGCACGCGAGCGCGAGCCGCTGTTGCTGGCCGCCGGACAGGCGTCGGTACGGGGTGCGGCGATTGTCGCGCAGGCCCAGGGTCGACAGCAGCCAATCGGGGTCGATGGGATCGGCGGAATAGGCCGCGACCAGGTCGAGCATCTCGCCCGCGCGGGCGCCGGGGTAGGCGCCGCCGCCCTGGAGCATCACGCCGATGCGCGGGCGCAACTGTTCGGAGTCGGCGATCGGATCGAGTCCGAGGACCCGGACCGTGCCCGCGTCCGGGCGGACGAAGCCTTCGCACATCTCGACAGTGGTGGTCTTGCCCGCGCCGTTGGGGCCGAGCAGAGCGAACACCTGGGCCGGCTCGACGTCGAAGCGCAGACCGTCCACCGCGGTGGTCTCGCCGTAGCGCTTGACCACACCGTCGACGCTAACGGCGGGTCCAGGGCGTGTTCTCACGAGTTCACACGGTAAGCCGTGCCCTCCTGTGACGGAGCCGACACCCCCGGCTGTGGCCGCCAGGGCAGTGTGTGCCGGGTGAGCGCGAAGAACAGCGCGAAGCAGACCAGGGCGGCCAACGCGGCGCCGATGATCTGGAAGACCTGGAATTCCGCACCGCGCGGCATCACCAGCATCGAAACCACCGCCGAGAACGCGACGGCGGGCACACGGAACACCGGCTGAGTGGCCCACGCGGCCAGCGGCACGATGGCCCACAGCAGGTACCAGGGCTGGACGACCGGGAACAGCAGCACGATCGCCGCGAGCGCGACGCCCAGCGCACCGACCGGATGCAACCTGCCCAAGCCGGTGGCGACGAGCATGCGGACGGTCACGAAGACCGCGATCAAGCCCGCGATCGGGCGGGTGATCGACAGCAGCGCGGTCGTGTGATCGCCGAGTCCGAGCAGGACGCCGCCGAATCCGGTGATGATCCCGATGATGGTCGGCAGCGACATCCAGCTCCGGACGGCGTTGGCGACGCTGAGGGTATGGACCCAGCCGAAGCCGAGGCCACTGGCGAATCCGATGAAAAGTGTTGTCACCACGGCGATTGCGCCCAGCAGGGCGGCAGCCTTGACGACGGCCGTGAACGAGCCGCCCCAGCGCCTGGCCAGCGCCATCCCGACGAATCCGAGGGCGATGATCGAGGTGAGCTTGATCGATGACGACAGGGTGATCACCACCGCGCCGCCGATCAGCAGCCCGTAGGCGCGGGCATCGAAAGGTGGCAGGTTCGCGGCCGTCAGCCTGTCGGGTTTGCCGCCTTCGCCGTAGACCGCGCGCAGCATCAGCTCCACTCCGGCCAGCATCAGACCGAGCATCAGCGCGTCGTTGTGCACGCCGCCGACGAGATGGAACAGCACCAGCGGATTGGCCGCGCCGAGCCACAGCGCACTCACCGGAGCCACTCCGCAGCGCACCGACAATCGCGGCAGCGCCCAGACGATCAGCGCCACCCCGGCCAGCGCCAGCAACCGGTGCACCCACACCCCGGCGATGATGTTGTCCCCGGTCAGCTCCGCGATACCGCGGCCCATCCACAGGAACAGCGGGCCGTAGGGCGCTGGTGTGTCACGCCAGATCGTCGGCACATTGTTGGTGAGCACATTGTCGATTCCGAGGCCGGCGACCGGCCCTTCGGAATACGGGTCGATGCCGCGCGCGGCGATCTCGCTCTGGGCCAGATAGGAATAGACGTCGTTGCTGAACATCGGCGGCGCCACCGACAGCGGGATGATCCACAGCAGCAGCGTGCGATCCAGTTGCGAGCGGCTCAGCCGGTGCAGTGGCGAACCGGCGAGCCCGCCGATCGCGAACCTGCCCAGCAGCAGCCACGCCCCGATCACCAGCGCGGTACCGAACATGCACATCGCCAGCGACCCGGTGTGGGCTCGCGCGAAGATGCCGAGCACCCGCACTCCCGAGACCGGATTCTGGTGTACCGGCTGGGCGCCGATGCCCAGCGCCGCGATCGCCATCAGCACCGCGCCGGTCGCACCCATCAATCGGATCCGGTCCAGCTGCGCGCGCTCGCGCTTGTCGAGCCCGGGTACCTCGGTCTCGTCGCGATGCAGCACCGCGACGGTGTGATCGGGCGCCGTCACATCGAGCCCGAGAGCTCGCCGCCCGAACGCCAGTGTCTTGCGCGCCGCGCCCTCCAGTACCGCCACGAAGTCAGAGCCTAGTGTGCGCGGGCACGACTGGGTCCATTCGTCCGCAGCGCAGGCGAAGGTGCGGGGCTATGGCGCTGGTCGGCCGGTCACCCTTGGTCGAAGCGATCTACCCGGGTAGATCGACGGCGTGCTGCGCGGTGACGGCCGGTGATCCGATGAACACCGGGTCCGAGCGCAGCGAGAACGTGGCAGCGATGGTCACAGCCACACAGATCAGCGCCACCGCGCCCAGCGCCGCCCAGCCGATGCGCTGCGCGGAGCGCTGATCGCGGGCCGACAACCAGCCGGGGACGAACAGAATGCCGAGCGCGCTCAACGTGCCCGCGGCCAGACCGCCGAGGTGGCCCCACAGCGAGATCCCCGGGATCGAGAAGCTGATCACCACGTTCACGCCGATGACCACCAGCATCGGCGTCGGGCTCTGCCGCAAGCGGATCAGCGTCACCGTCACCGCGCCGAACAGGCCGTACACCGCACCCGAGGCGCCTGCCGTCGCGGTGAGCGAATCGGACAGCAGCATGACCGCCGCCGACCCGCCGAGCAGCGAGACCAGGTACACGCACCCGTACCTGACCCGGCCCAGCACTTGCTCGAGGTCACGCCCCACGATGTAGAGCGCGAACATGTTGACGAGCAGATGAATCGCGCCGTAGTGCAGGAACCCGGACCCGAGCAGCCGCCACCACTCGCCGTCGGCCACGAACAGCGGCACCAGCATGAAGTCGGTGAACACCGACGACCCGCGATAGTTGTCCATCGGACTTCCGGCCTGCGCCGCGGTGATCACGTAAACCAGCACGTTGATCGCGATCAACCCGTAGGTCACAAAGGGAACCGTTGCGCCGGCGCGCGCCCCGCCGACAGTCCGCACCGGCCGCACGTCCTGCTGGCCCTGGCGTACACAGTCGACACAGTGCTGCCCGACCGCGGCAGGCCGCAGGCATTCGGGACAGGCGGGCCGACCGCACCGCGTACACGCGAGTCCGGTAGGCCGATCGGGATGACGGACACACGTGGGTGTGAGCGGGTTCGACACCCTGCCATCGTGCCAGACGCCCGGTCGTGCGAGCGGCTCGTTCGCCACCGCGCACGGTGCGCTCGAACGTGTCTTGTGGTGCGAATATCATCGGCGAACAACGAGCGAGAGCTCGGTGACGCGCGGTTCGGTGTCGGGCGTCGCTTCGCCAACCGTGGGTGGCCCCAGCCGATCGTCTGTGCGATGGGTCACACAGGCGGGCGGCGGCGATCGGCCCATAAGGGCCACACCTGGGGTTTTGCCGGGCAGGAGAATGCCCGGATGATCTTCATCGCAGGTCAGGGCACCCTTTGTCAGGTGACCCTTATTAGATTTAGGGAAGCAATTCCGCCACACTGGTGTTGTGAAAACCATGGGTTTGCGGACAGACGTGGAAAGTGACGGTCGCAAGACGACCGGCGCTCGGTCGTCTGCTGTGCCTGCGGCGCCCGCGCACGAAGGGCAGACCAGGGCGGCCATCGTCCAGTTGCTGCTCGAGCAGGGGCCGATCACCGCGACGGCGATCGGTACCGAACTCGGTCTCGCGCCCGCCGGGGTGCGCAGGCACCTCGACGCGCTCATCGACGCAGGTCAGGCCCGGGCGAGTCGCTCGGCGCCGTGGCAGCAGAAGGGGCGCGGCAGGCCGGCTAAGCAATACCAGCTCACCGCGGCCGGTCGGGGCAATCTCGGCCATGCCTACGACGATCTGGCCGGGGCGGCGATACGTCAGCTCGGTGAGATCGGTGGCGACGCCGCGATCGCCGAATTCGCGCGCAAGCGGGTTCACGTGATCGTCGACGGCATCGAACCCGTCGCCGACAACACCGCACCGGCGATCGAAGCCAAGGTCGAAGAGATCGCGGAAGCGTTCGCCGAGGCCGGTTTCGCCGCCACCACCCGTCAGGTCGGCGCCGGTGTGCAGATCTGTCAGCACCACTGCCCGGTCGCCCACGTGGCCGAAGAGTTTCCCCAGTTGTGCGCCGCCGAATTGGACGCTTTCCGCGACCTGCTCGGTACCCACGTGCAGCGCCTTGCGACGATCGCCAACGGCGATTGCGCCTGCACCACCCACGTACCGCTGGTCGCGGTGCCGAAGATCCCATCCGCCGCACAGCCCGCGGCGGGACGAACGAACGACTCCGGAAGGAGTGCCGAATGACGACCTCTACCGACCAGGTGCAACCGCTGACCCAAGACGAAACCATCGCCTCGCTGGGCACCTACGGTTACGGCTGGTCCGACTCCGATGTGGCCGGTGCCAGTGCGCAACGTGGCCTGTCGGAGGCCGTCGTCCGCGACATCTCGGAGAAGAAGAGCGAAGAGGAGTGGATGCTCGACATCCGCCTCAAGGCACTGCGCATCTTCGATCGCAAGCCCATGCCGAACTGGGGTTCCAACCTCGACGGCATCGACTTCGACAACATCAAGTACTTCGTTCGCTCGTCGGAGAAGCAGGCCGAGAGCTGGGAAGACCTGCCAGAGGACATCAAGAACACCTACGACAAGCTGGGCATCCCGGAAGCGGAGAAGCAGCGTCTGGTCTCCGGTGTCGCGGCGCAGTACGAGTCCGAGGTCGTCTACCACTCCATCCGCGAGGACCTGGAGAAGCAGGGTGTGATCTTCCTCGACACCGATACGGCGTTGAAGCAGCACCCGGAGATCTTCCACAAGTACTTCGGTTCGGTCATCCCCGCCGGTGACAACAAGTTCTCCGCGCTCAACACCGCGGTCTGGTCGGGTGGCTCGTTCATCTACGTGCCGCCGGGCGTGCACGTCGACATCCCGCTGCAGGCCTACTTCCGGATCAACACCGAGAACATGGGCCAGTTCGAGCGGACGCTGATCATCGTCGACGAGGACGCCTACGTCCACTACGTCGAGGGTTGCACCGCGCCGATCTACAAGTCCGACTCGCTGCACTCCGCGGTCGTCGAGATCATCGTGAAGAAGGGCGGCCGCTGCCGCTACACGACCATCCAGAACTGGTCGAACAACGTGTACAACCTGGTCACCAAGCGGGCCAAGGCCGAAGCCGGCGCCACCATGGAGTGGGTCGACGGCAACATCGGCTCCAAGGTCACCATGAAGTACCCGGCGGTCTGGATGACCGGCGAGCACGCGCACGGCGAGGTCCTCTCCGTCGCGTTCGCAGGCCCCGGCCAGCACCAGGACACCGGCGCCAAGATGCTGCACCTGGCCCCGCACACCTCCTCGACCATCGTGTCGAAGTCGGTGGCGCGTGGCGGCGGTCGCGCGTCGTACCGCGGTCTGGTCCAGATCAACAAGGGCGCCAACGGCTCGAAGTCGACGGTGAAGTGTGACGCGCTGCTGGTCGACACGATCAGCCGCTCCGACACCTACCCCTACGTCGATATCCGCGAGGACGACGTGACGATGGGTCACGAGGCCACCGTCTCCAAGGTCTCCGAGGAGCAGCTGTTCTACCTGATGAGCCGCGGCCTCTCCGAGGACGAGGCGATGGCGATGATCGTGCGTGGCTTCGTGGAGCCGATCGCCAAGGAATTGCCGATGGAATACGCACTGGAACTGAACCGGCTCATCGAGCTGCAGATGGAAGGGGCCGTGGGCTGATGTCGACGCTCGAGACGCCGATCCAGAATCCTGGCGCGGGCGCCGCGGTCAACAAGGGCGAGGTCTTCACCTCGTTCGACGTCGACCAGTTCGAGATCCCGTCGGGTCGCGACGAGGCGTGGCGGTTCACCCCGCTGCGCCGCCTGCGCGGCCTGCACGACGGCACCGCCGTCGCCGACGGTCAGGCAGTCGTCGAGGTGAGTGAAGTCGCGGGTGTCACCGTGGAAACGGTGGGCCGCACCGACTCTCGCCTCGGTCAGGCCGGTACCCCCGCCGATCGTGTTGCCGCTCAGGCCTATTCGGGCTTCGCCGAGGCGACTGTGATCACTGTCGGCCCGGAAACCGAAGTATCGGATCCGGTCACCGTCACCATCACCGGTCCCGGCGAGGGCAAGACCGCCTACGGTCACCTGCAGATCCGCCTGGACAACTTCGCCGTCGCCACCGTGGTCATCGACCAGCGCGGCAGCGGAACCTACGCCGAGAACGTCGAATTCGTGCTCGGTGACAGCGCCAAGCTCACCGTCGTCGCGGTCCAGGAATGGAACGAAGACGCCGTGCACGTCACCGCGCACCACCTGAAGCTGGGCCGCGACGCGAACCTGCGTCACGTGTCGGCCACCCTCGGCGGCGACCTGGTTCGCCTGTCCGGCACCGTGCGCTACGCCGGTCCCGGTGGCGAGGCCGAGCTGTTCGGCCTGTACTTCGCCGACGCGGGTCAGCATTTCGAGCAGCGTCTGCTGATCGATCACGCCGAGCCCAACTGCAAGTCCAATGTGCTGTACAAGGGTGCGCTGCAAGGTGATCCGAAGTCTCCCAAGGGGGACGCTCGCACGGTCTGGATCGGCGATGTGCTGATCCGCGCGGCCGCCGAGGGCACCGACACCTACGAGGCGAACCGCAACCTGGTGCTCACCGACGGCGCCCGCGCCGATTCGGTGCCGAACCTGGAGATCGAGACCGGCGAGATCGCCGGTGCCGGACACGCGAGTGCCACCGGCCGTTTCGACGACGAGCAGCTGTTCTACCTGCGCGCTCGCGGTATTCCCGAAGACGTCGCCCGTCGCCTGGTCGTGCGTGGCTTCTTCTTCGAGATCATCCAGAAGGTCACGGTCCCCGAGGTCCGGGAGCGGCTCGAGGCGGCCATCGAGGCCGAGCTCGCCACTGTCGGTATCTGACACCACTTACTGCAACGAAGGATTCGAATTCGATGACCACCTTGGAAATCAAGGACCTGCACGCCGAGATCACCACCCCCGAGGGTGAGTCGAAGCAGATCCTCAACGGCGTCGACCTGACTGTGAAGTCCGGCGAGACGCACGCCATCATGGGCCCCAACGGCTCGGGCAAGTCCACGCTGTCCTACGTGATCGCGGGCCACCCGAAGTACACCGTCACCCAGGGCACCATCACCCTCGACGGCGAGAACGTCCTGGACATGTCGGTCGACGAGCGCGCCCGCGCGGGGCTGTTCCTGGCCATGCAGTACCCCGTGGAGGTCCCCGGCGTCTCGATGTCGAACTTCCTGCGCACCGCCGCCACCGCCGTGCGCGGCGAGGCCCCCAAGCTGCGCACCTGGGTCAAGGAGGTGAAGGAGTCGATGAAGGAACTCGACATCGACTCGGCCTTCGCCGACCGCTCGGTGAACGAGGGCTTCTCCGGTGGCGAGAAGAAGCGTCACGAGGTGCTGCAGCTGGGTCTGCTCAAGCCGAAGATCGCGATCCTCGACGAGACCGACTCCGGCCTCGACGTCGACGCGCTGCGCATCGTCTCCGAGGGTGTGAACACCTACAAGGAGCGCACCGGCGGTGGCGTGCTGCTGATCACGCACTACACCCGCATTCTGCGCTACATCAAGCCCGACTTCGTGCACGTTTTCGTCAACGGCAAGATCGTCGCCGAGGGCGGCGCCGAGCTGGCCGACGAACTCGACGCGAACGGCTACGAGCGCTTCACGTCCGCGACCGCTGGAGCCTGATATGACCGCTACGGTGCCAGCCCTCGACGTGGCCCGGATCCGGGCCGACTTCCCCATCCTGCACCGCACGGTGCGGGACGGGAAACCGTTGGTGTACCTGGATTCCGGCGCCACCTCGCAGCGTCCGCTGCAGGTGCTGGACGCCGAGCGCGAGTTCCTGCTCACCCGTAACTCGGCGGTGCACCGCGGTGCCCACCAGCTGGCGGAGGAGGCGACCGATTCCTACGAGGAGGCGCGCGCCGATATCGCCCGCTTCGTCGGGGCCGACACCGGCGAGATCGTGTTCACCAAGAACGCGACCGAGTCGCTGAACCTGGTGGCCAACGCTTTCGGCGACGACCGGTTCCCGTACAAGGTGGGTCCCGGCGACGAGATCGTCATCACCGAGCTCGAACACCACGCGAACCTCGTTCCGTGGCAGGAGCTCGCGCGTCGCACCGGTGCCACCTTGAAGTGGTACGGCATCACCGACGACGGCCGCATCGACCTCGATTCGCTCGAACTGTCGCCCGCGACAAAGGTTCTCGCGTTCAGCCACCAGTCGAACGTGACCGGCGCGGTCGCTCCGGTGGACGAATTGATCCGCCGGGCGAAGGCAGTCGGCGCGCTCGTCGTGCTCGACGCCTGCCAGTCGGTGCCGCACATGGCGGTGGATTTCCACGAGCTCGGGGTCGATTTCGCCGCGTTCTCCGGCCACAAGATGCTCGGCCCGATGGGCGTGGGCGGACTGTACGGCCGGCGCGCGCTGCTGGAGGAGACGCCGCCGTTCATCACCGGTGGGTCGATGATCGAGACCGTCACCATGGAGAAGACCACCTACGCGCCGCCGCCGCAGCGCTTCGAGGCGGGCACGCCGATGACCTCGCAGGTGGTCGGGCTGGCCGCCGCGGTGCGCTATCTCGAAGACCTCGGGATGGACGCGGTCGCCGCGCACGAACACGCACTCACCGGTGCGGCGCTCGACGGCCTGTCCGGGATCAACGGTGTGCGGATCATCGGGCCGACCGAGAACACCGATCGTGGCGGCGCGGTGTCGTTCGTGGTCGACGGGATCCACGCCCACGACGTGGGCCAGATCCTCGACGACCAGGGTGTCGCGATCCGCGTGGGTCACCACTGCGCCTGGCCGCTGCACCGCAAGTTCGGTGTGGCCGCCACCGCGCGTGCCTCGTTCGCCGTGTACAACACCCTCGACGAGGTCGACGCACTGGTTACCGCGGTGCGGAAGGCCAAGAGCTTCTTCGGAGTTGCATAGAACATGCGTATGGAGCAGATGTACCAGGAAGTGATCCTGGACCACTACAAGCACCCACACCACCGTGGGCTGCGGGAACCGTTCGGTGCCCAGGTGCACCACGTGAACCCGACGTGCGGTGACGAGGTGACCATGCGTGTGCAGATCGACGACGCGGGCGAGGTCGCCGACGTCTCCTACGACGGCCAGGGCTGTTCCATCAGTCAGGCCGCCACCTCGATCCTCACCGATCAGGTGATCGGGCTGCCGGTGCAGCAGGCGCTGAAGGTGGTCGACTCGTTCAGTGAGATGATCTCCAGCCGCGGCACCGTCGAAGGCGACGAGGACATGATCGGCGACGGCATCGCCCTCGCCGGTGTGAGCAAATACCCGGCGCGCGTCAAATGCGCGCTGCTGGGGTGGATGGCGTTCAAAGACGCTGTCGTGCAGATCAGTTCGGCCGAGGAAACCAAGGCACCGATGGGAAATGGGGAGTCTGCCACATGAGTGAGAGCACCGATACCGCACAGGCCCCGGAAGCCGCGGAGGCAGTCGAGGTCGACAAACCTGTCGAGGTCGAGTTGACGGCCGAGCAGATCCAGCACGTCGAGGATCTCGAGGAGGCGATGCGCGATGTCGTCGACCCCGAACTCGGCATCAATGTCGTCGACCTCGGGCTGGTCTACGGCATGTCGGTCGACGCGGAGAACGTCTGCACCCTCGACATGACGCTCACCTCGGCGGCCTGTCCGCTGACCGACGTCATCGAGGACCAGTCCCGCAATGCGCTGGTGCGCAGCGGACTGGTCGATGACCTCAAGATCAACTGGGTCTGGATGCCCCCGTGGGGCCCGGACAAGATCACCGACGACGGCCGCGAACAGCTGCGCGCCCTCGGCTTCACGGTGTAGCACCACCACTGCTTTCGGCCCGGATCCTGCCTGGATCCGGGCCTTTTTCGCGTCCGGCGTCCTATGCGCCTGCGGCGGTGATGTGATCTTTGCGCGCTGCGGTTGGCTATCACCGGTCGCTCATGATCGTCTTGACGATTCCGAGGTTCGGAAATGTTGTCAGAGGAGATCTTTCGAATGAGTTTCATGGGTAGGGTCGCCGTCGCGGTCGCCGCTGTCGGAGTCGTGTCCGGCTCGGTGTTCGCGGCAGGCACGGCACAGGCGGTGGGTGGCGATCAGTGGGGCGCGATGGCCGTGGACGCGGACTGGGCCAATTACGGCCGTTCGGTCGACTATCCCACGCGTGCCGAGGCTGAGGCCGCGGCGTTGGACCAATGCGGCGTGGCTGGTTGCGCGGTGGAGGTCGTGTGGGCCAACGGCTGCATGGCACTGGTGGAGAACGATGAGTTCGTCGCCTGGGGCAAGGGTTCGACCCGCGCTGATGCGGAGCGAGAGGCCTACATCGCGCTGACCGAGGGCACCCCGCAGAGCATGCTCGTCAACGTCGGCTCGTCGCAGCTGGCAGGCGGGCGCGTGATCGAAACGATCTGCACCGTCAACGCGGGCTGAACGCACGGCCGTTTTCGAGCCCGGACCACGCAAAGGTCCGGGCTTGCGTCGTCTTTGCCGTGTCATGCGCTGAAGCCGGTGATGTGATCTTCGACCTTCCGGTTGGCTATCACCGGTAATTCGGTGATCATCTTGAAGGTTCCGGACTTCCGGAACAGTTTCAAGAGGAGATCTTTCGAATGAGTTTCATGGGTAAGGCCGGCTTTGCCGTTGCGGCGATCGGCCTTGCGGCCGGTTCGGTGTTCGGCGCCGGTTCGGCGAGCGCGGAGAGCCTGCACGCGTCGATCGCGGTGAGCAGTGACGAGTGGGTCTACGGCGTGAGCGTCGACCGGGCGAACTACGCCGACGCCGAGGCCGAGGCGATCGAGGCCTGCGGTGCGGCCGACTGCGAGGTGTTCCTCTCGTGGGCCAACGGTTGTGGCGTGCTGGTCGAGAGCGACGAGGGCATCGCGGTGGCCTCGGCGGCGACCAGGGCCGAGGCCGAGCGCCTGGCCTACGACCGGCTCTCGGAGATGACCCCGACCGCGCGTCTGGCCAACTTCGGATCGTCGAACTTCAGTGGCGCCGAGACCGTCAAGGTCATCTGCACGGCGAACGCACGCTGATCATCGACTGAGCGACAAAAGGCCCGGATCCATACCCAGGATCCGGGCTTCGTTGTTGAACTAGGCGTTTTCGACTGCGGCGACCGTGTCGATCCACGCGCTGATCATGTCGGCCGTACCGGCGATGACGGCATCGAGTTCGCTGTCGTCGAGTTCGACCGACCGCAACGCGGTGGCGAAGCCCGCGTTGAGCACCACGAAGGCCATCACGTCGATGTCGGCGTGCTTGATCGGGCCCATGAACTGAATGATGTAGAGCTTGATGAGCATTCGCAGTCGAGGTTCGAATTCGGGGATGCCGCTGCCGTAGAACTGCAGATCGGCGACCAGGGCGCGAACGAGCGGCCCGTTGGCGACGAGGATGTCGACAGCGGAGCGGATCAGACCGACCACGGCATCGCGGGGCGATTGCCCTGAGCTCGAGGTCAGCAGCTGACTGTATCGCTCCTCTACCTGCAGAAACAGGCTGTCGTTGAGTTCTTTGACGATCTCGTCGCGGTCGTTGAAATAGCGGTACAGCGTACCGATGCTCATACCTGCTTCGGTGGCGATCCGGTTGGTCGAGGTGTTGCCGATGCCGCGGGTGCCGAAAAGGTGAGCGGCCACCGTGAGAATGCGTGCTCTTGTCTCCTTCGCCCGGTCTTGTTTGGGACGTTTGCGCTGCTTATCGGCTTGCGGGGGCATCGGTCGACCTCGGCAGAAAGAGGAGTAGAAGGTGAGCGGTTGCTCACCCTACAGTCATGATCACAGAGAAACCGCAGTGTAGGCCATCACATCGGCCGACCTGCGGCATGCACAACCACTACCGGCGGCGCCGGGGTGTAGAAGAAGGAGTCGACGATGACGGTCCCACTCGACGAGACGGCCCTGTGGCAGCCCCTGCGTGACGTCCGGACCATGACCAGACGGTTGGTCGGCCATTTCGTCGACAACGTCGCGACCTGCCGGACGCTGCCCGGCGACGCGATCGCCGGCGACGTCACCTCGGTCACCCGGATGTGTCTGGAAATCGTCGGCGGCATGCTGGACGGGCGCGACGAGGAAGTGAAGCTGGACCGGCTCGCGGTGGCGGCGGCGGGCTGGGCGCGCGAAGGCGTGCCGATCGACACGATCCTGCACGCCTTCCACGAAGGCTTCCGGCTCGCCTTCGACGCGGTGTACGACGAGGCGACCGTCGCCGACCGCTCGACCCTGATCGACGGCTTCCGCCGCGTGGTCGAGATCTCGGATCTGTTGTGTACCACCGTGACCCGCTCCTACATCCGCGAGCATCGAGAGGCCGTCGGCGAACATCACACGGCCGTGCACACCCTCACCTCGGCGTTGCTGGCGGGTCAGTCGACCGTCACCATGGCGCGCGAGGTCGGGATCACCGTCGCCGCGGCGTATTCGGTGCTCGCGGTCTCGATCGGTGCGCATCCCGACGAGCAGAATCCGCGCGTGAACGGCGCGGTGGTGGCCCGGCGCAAGCTGCGCCGGGTGCAAACGGCGTTGGCCCACCGGTGCGGTGAGCAGGTCCTGTCGCTACTGTCGGTCGACGGCGGCACGCTGCTGATCCCGGCCGAGCTGCTGGTGGCCGACCAACTCGACGCACTGGTGGCGGCGCTGTCGCGGGCCGCGCTCGTCGAGATCACCGCTGCCCTGGTGCCGGCCACCGTCGACGAGATCCCCGACGCCGCCCAGCGCGCCCATGAACTGCTCGACATGGTCGAGCGCCTCGGCAGCGCCCCCGGCCTGTACCGCTTCGGCGACCTCGCGCTGGAGTACCAGCTCACCCGCCCCGGCCCCGGCCGCGCCCGCCTCGGCGAACTGCTCGCCCCCCTCGACAGCCACCCCGAGCTCTACGAAACCCTGCGCGTGCACATCGCCAACAACATGAACCGTCAGCGCACCGCCCGCCTGCTGCACATCCACACCAACACCGTCGACTACCGCTTGCGCCGAGTCGCCCAACTCACCGGCCTCGACCCCGCCCAATCCTCCGGCCTGTGGCAACTGCGCTCGGCGATGATCGCCCGCAGCTTCCACGCCGGTCCTCCTGCGCACACCACCGAAACCGGAATCGCCCGCCGCCCCACTTCTTCCACCTACCCCGCCCTCGACGGTATCCGGTCGGCTTAGGGTCTGCGCGGCACCGGTTTTCGAGCGGCACAGCGGCGGTGGATCTCAGTACCCAACCATCGCCCGCAAGGTCGGATACACCTACGCGGCGGTCGCGGATCCCGCGCGTTGGCAGGGCCTGAATCTGCTCGGGTTCGCGTTGATGCGGGCGCGCGAGGAGCTGGTTGGTGGGTAATCGGTTCGCGGCTACTTGTCGGTGGGCGTTGCTAGTCTGTGGTAGACGAACGGTTCGGGAGGAACCGGGTGTCGGATCGGACGAATACTGTTGTCGGCGCTGATGTTTCGGTGCTAGGACGATGTCGTCCGGCGGCCGTGGCGGCGATGCCGGAAAGCTATTTCCGGGGGAGTGGGCGGCCGTTCATGATTGGTTCGGTTTCGAGGTGCGAAGCCGGTTTTTCGATGGGGAGAATCTCTGATGTCTGTTCTGGGCAAATATGCCCTTGGCGCGGCTGCGATGGCCGCGGTGGCCGCGTTCACCGTGGCGAACGCGGGGGCCGCTTCGGCGGGGGCGAGTGGGGTGGCGATCGCGCAGGCGCCGGGGTACACGGCTGTGTCGCGCGATGGGGGGTTCCAGGCCGCGGCCGGTGATCTGTATGGGGCACTGGCGTTGTCGTCGAGCCGTGCGGTGGTCGCGTCGGCGGTGAACTACGGCAGCTGGGCGGCGGCGAGCCGGGCAGCGCTGGACGAGTGCGGTGTGCGGGACTGCCAGGTGGTGGTCGAGTTCCGCAACGCCTGCGGGGCGGTGGCGCAGGGCGCGGACTACCGCTTCGGCTGGGCGTGGGATCACTCCCTGGCCGCGGCCGAGCGTGCCGCGGTCGACGTACTCGGCTTCAGCGCTCCGCCGTTCCCCGATCTGGGTTCTGCCTCGCCTCGCGCGGCGAGCGTCATCCTGTCGGCCTGCACGGCCAACGTCTGACCGACGCTGAATCAGCAGGGGGCACGGATCGCACAGTTCCGTGCCCGCTGCGGCGGTCGGCACAACACAAGCCTGGTCGGCAGCCGATCCCGACCGAAGCGATCAGCGTAGCGGGTGCTGCACCGACAACCGGCCGCGTCGAATCAGATCGCGGGTGGTGATCGGCGGCAGCGTGGGGTCGTCGTCGTCGTCGGCAGCGGCGGGGTTCGGTCGTACCAGCAGCGTCACAGTCGCGGCGGGCACGAACCCGCTGCTGGTCATCAGCGCGGCCGAGGCGCTGTTGCGGTCCTCGACATCGGTGACGATATGGCGGGCGCCGCGCGCGAACAAGGCCTGGGAACACACGTCCACCAGCCGTCGCGCGATGCCGTGGCCCTGCATGTCGGGGGCGACCGCGATCCATTCCAGATACGCCCAGTCGTCGCGATGCTCGAACTCCATCGACCCGAGCACGAACCCGACCACCCGGTCGGAATCCAGTGCCACCCAGCAGGCGTTGTCGGGGCTGTCGAGGTGCTCGGCGACGGCGGTGAGCGACCACGACGTGTACGGCTTGATGGTGGTGTCGAAGACCTGATGGCCGAGGTCGAGGACTTGGCGCAGATGTCCCAATCCCATCGGCACGACAGCGATGGCGTCGGCGGTGTCCATGCTCGCCAGTGTGCCCTACGCGCCCTTACGGGTCGCGGTCTTGGACGCGGTGGATTTGCTCGTGGCGGACTTACGCGGCGCGGCTTTCTTCGCGGCCTTTTTCGCGGGCTTTTTGGCGGGCTTCGCCGGGGCGGCTTCCCGGCGACCGCTGGACTCGAGACTGCGCTGGAGCGCGGCGACCAGATCCACCACTTCGGCATCGGCCTGTTCGGCGGGCTCGGTCTCCGCGGCGGGTACGACCTTGCCGGTGCCGCTGGCGATGGCCTCGTCGAGAAGTTTCTGCAATTCGATCTGATATTCGTCGGTGTATTCGGAAGGGTCGAAATCGCCCGACATCGACTCGACGAGGGTTTCGGCCATCTTCAGTTCCTGCGGGCGTGGGGCAGGCGCGTCCTCGAGTGACGGGAATTCGACCGCACGCACTTCGTCGGGCCACAGCAACGTCTGCAACACCAGCACGCCGTCGCGCACCCGCAGGGCGGCCAGCCTGGTCTTCTGCCGCAGCGTGAAGTGCACGAGCGCGGTCTTGTCGATCCGCTCGAGCGTGGCGGCCAGCAATTGATAGGCCTTCGGCGTCGTGGAATCCGGTTCGAGGTAATAGCTCTTCTCGAACAACACCGGGTCGATCTGATCGGAGGGTACGAACTCCAATACCGGAATCTCGTGCTTCTCCGCCGCGGGCAGCTTCGAGAAATCGGTGTCGGTCAACACCACCTGATCGCCATCCGGCGAGGTATAGGCCTTGTCGATGTCGGCGAACTGCACAGAATTGCCACACACCTGACAAACCCGGTCATATTTGATCCGGCCCCCGTCCTTGGCGTGGACCTGATGGAACCGAATGTCATGATCCTCGGTCGCGGTATAAACCTTGACCGGGACATTGACCAGCCCGAAAGCGATCGAGCCCTTCCAGATCGATCTCATGATCCCCATCATGATCGATATGTCGCGCCGGGGCGAGCAAGCGGCACCTGATCGCCGCTGCTCTGTGATGCGACGGTGCTCGACATTCGCGCATCTGATCGAATTGGCCGGTGCACGCTGACCTGATCATCTGTGGACTCGGCCCGGCGGGACGGGCTGTAGCTCACCGTGGGCTCGCCGCTGGGCGCACGGTCACGGTGATCGATCCCCGGCCGCAGCGGGTGTGGACGCCGACGTATGCGGCGTGGGCCGACGAATTGCCGAGCTGGGTCGAGCGCGGGGCAGTGGCGGCAACCGTCGAGCGACCGGCGGCGTGGGCGGTGCGCGAGCATCGGATCGACCGGATCTATCACGTGTTCGACACCGCCGGCCTGCAGGCTTCGCTGACGCT
>JACIXH010000043.1 GCA_014360565.1 Nocardia sp. | reverse complement strand
CCTGCGGATCGTGTGCGGCCGCGGCGTCGAGCAGCCGGGCGGCGAGCGGGGCGCCGACGCCCAGTTCGGCCAGTCGGCTGTCGAGCGCGACCACATCGCCGTGGTGGCTCGACAGCAGCGCGGTCTCGTCGGTGGCGGCGAGCAGACTGAGGTCGCCGACTGCGGTGCCGGGGGCCGTGACCGCGTCCCGCAGCACCCGCTCGAGCATCGCGACCATTTCCGCGACGGTGCCTGCCTCGAAAAGGTCGGTGGCGTAGCGCAGTTCGAGATCGAGCCCGTCTGGGGTGCCGTCGGGGGCGAAACGGTCGACGAAGGTGAAGTCCAGATCCACTTCGATCGGCGCGTCGGGCAAGCTCAGCCCCGACAGGGTGAGGCCGGGCAGTTCGAACGCGGTCCTGCGCTGGTTCTGCAGCGCCAGCGAGATCTGATACAGCGGCGAATAGCCCTGCGAGCGCGCGGGATTCACGGCGTCGACCAGGCTTTCGAACGGCACGTCGGCATTGTCGAAGGCGTCGAGATCGCCCGCGCGGACCTCGTCGAGCAGCTCGCCGAAACAGACGTCGGGACGAACCCGCGCCCGCAGCACGAGCGTGTTGACGAACATGCCGACGATGTCGTCGAGCTCGCGATGCCCGCGCCCGGCCACCGGAGTGCCGACGACGATGTCGGCGCCGGCCGACAGGCGCGCCAGCAGGACCGAAAGCCCCGCGTGCAACACCATGAACGGGGTGGCGCGGTGCGCCCGAGCGAGTTCCTCGATTCCGCGATGCAGGTCGGCGTCGAGGGTGCGAGTGAAGGTGGCGCCCTGGTTCGAGGCGATCAGCGGCCTGCGCCGGTCGGCGAGCAGGGTCAGCACATCGGGCAGCCCCGCGAGTCGCTGCGTCCAGTAGCCGAGCTGGCGGGACAGCGGCGCGTCGGGGTCGTCGGCGCTGCCGAGTCCTTCGCTCTGCCACAGCGCGTAGTCGGCGTACTGCACCGCCAGCGCGGGCAGCCGCGCTCGCGTGCCTGCCGCGCGCGCGGCGTAGGCGGCCACCAGGTCTCGGGTCAGTGGCCCCATCGACCACCCGTCGGCCGCGATGTGATGCACAACGAGCACCAGCACATGCTCGGCTGCCGCTACCCGCAGCAGAGCGGCACGCACCGGCACCTCGGTGGTGATGTCGAAGCCACCGGCGAGAACCGCGACCACCGCCTCGGGCACTTCTTCGGCCGCCACATCGGTGACGGCGAGTTCGGGCACGAACGGCGCACCGACGAGTTGTGTTGCCTGCCCGTCGAATTCGGGATAGGTGGTGCGCAGTGTCTCGTGCCGGGCGATCAGATCACCCAGCGCACCGCGCAGCGCGACCGTGTCGAGCTTGCCGCTGAGCCGAATCGCTACCGGAATGTGGTACGCGGCGGAGCCGGGATCGAAGCGGTGCAGGAACCACATCCGCTGCTGGGCGGGCGAGAGCGGAATCCGGTGCGGCCGTTGACCTGCCACGGGACCGCGTCTGCTGCCGGTACCGCGCAACGCGTCCACGCGCAACGCGAGGCCGCAGACGGTGCTCGCCTCGAACAACTCCCGCACCGGCACCCGTGCGTCCAGGGCGGAGCCCAGCCGCGCCGCCACCTGCGTCGCCAGCAGCGAGTTGCCGCCGAGGGCGAAGAAATCGTCACCGGCCCCGACCCGGTCGAGGTCGAGCACTCCGGCGAACGTCGCGGCGACGATCCGCTCGGTGGCCGTCGCCGGTTCGCGGTCATCGATGCGGCGCGACTGCGGCGCGGGTAGCGCGCGGCGATCGAGCTTGCCGGAAGCGTTGACGGGCAGCTCGTCGAGGAACACGTAGGCGCCGGGAACCATGTAGGAGGGCAGCGCCGCCGCGACCGCCGCGTCGAGGTCGTCCGGGGTGAGCGACGGTGTGGTGGCGGGCTCCGAAACGGGTGCGATCTCTGCTGCGCCATCGTTGTCGGTCGGCTCGGCCGTCGCCAATCCTGGGACGGCAGCGGCACGGACTACGTAGGCGACGAGCTGATCGGGTCGCCCTTCGTCCGAGCGGACCAGGACGGCGACGCGTCCAACGCCGGGGACCGTGGCGATCGCGGCTTCGATCTCGGCAGGTTCGATCCGCAGACCGCGCAATTTCACCTGGAAGTCGGTGCGGCCCAGGTAGTGCAGGGCAGGGCCGTCGGGACCGGTGCGCCAGGTGACGAGGTCGCCGGTGCGGTACAGCCGTTCGCCGGTGCCGAACCGATCGGCGACGAACCGTTCGGCCGTGAGGTCGGCGCGTGCGTGGTAGCCGTCGGCGAGCTGCGCGCCCGCGACGTACAGCTCGCCCGCGACACCGGCCGGAACAGGGTGCAAGCGCGAATCCAGCACGTACACACGGGTATCGGCGACCGGTGTGCCGATCGGCACCGACGCTCCGCGCTCGTCGCCGACCTCCTGGGTGGTGACCTGAACGGCGGTCTCGGTGGGACCGTAGAGGTTCACCACGGTCGCGCCGGTGTTCGCGCGTACCCGTCGCGCCAGCTCGGTCGTGAGTGACTCGCCGCCCGCGAAGACCAAGCGCAGCGAATCCGCCCGCGCCGACGCGGGTTCGGCCAGTACGGCGGCGAGCACCGAGGGCACGTACTGGACGACGCTCACCCGATGCCGCTCGGTGGCCTCGGCCAGGTACGCCGGGTCACGGTGCCCGTCAGCGGTCGCGAGCACCAAGCGCGCACCGACCTGCAAGGGCCACAACAGTTCCCACACCGACGCGTCGAAGGTGAACGGTGTCTTCTGCAGCACCACGTCGTCGGCGCGCAGCGGGTATTCCCGCTGCAACCACAGCAACTGGTTCACCACGGCCCGGTGCGGCACGGCCACACCCTTCGGCTTGCCGGTGGAGCCCGAGGTGAACAGCACATACGCGAGGTGCCCGGGACGCAACGGTGTCGTTCGCTCGTCGTCGGTGATCGGATCACCGGACAGTGCCGAGAGATCGACAGTGTCCACCGCCACCGAATTCGCCACTGCCGCAGCATCCGCGGTGACCGTCAACACACAGACCGGTGCCGTCTGCGCCAAGACGTAGGCGGTGCGCTCGGCCGGATGATCCGGATCCACCGGCACGTAGCCTGCCCCGGCGGCCAGCACGGCGTGCACAGCGATGAGCTGATCCACGCCCCGCCGCATCGCGACAGCGACCAGCGAACCAGGGCCCGCTCCGCGCCCGATGAGGTAGCGCGCCAATCGCGCGACCCGCTCGCTGAGCGTCGCGTACGACAGTTCCACCGCTGCCGGGGAATCGGCGATGCCAGAGCCCGATGCCGAGGGCAGCGCGCCGCCGGCGCTGTGCGCGGCGATCGCATCGACAGCGGCATCCTCGAGCCGGGCAATCGCGCTCGGCAACGGCGCCGTCGTGCCCGCAGCAGCCTGCGCATCGACGCTGTCGGCGACGACCGCGATCACCGACGGTGTAGCGGCCGCTCGATCGGCGAAGAGCGAGGCGAGGGTCGCGGTGTGATCGCGGTCGGCGGCGGTGTCGTTCCAGGTGGACAGGAGTTGGGTCTGCTCGAGCTGGTCGAGGATGTCGATGTCACCGACGGGGCATGTCGGGTCGGCGAGGACGGCCGCGAGCAGGCGGCGAAGGCGGGTGGCGAAGGCGGCGACGGTAGCGGCTTCGAACAGGTCTGTCGCGTAGAGGAAGGCACCGGAAATGCCGGTGGGGACGCCGCTGGGATTGTGATGCTCGGTGAGGGTGAGCTCGAGATCGAACTTCGCGACGCCGGTGGCCAGATCGAAACCCCCCACGGTGAGACCGGGCAGGTCGAGCTCGCTGCGAGTGTCCTCGTTGAGCGACAGCATCACCTGGAACAGGGGATTGCGGGCGGTGGAGCGGACCGGATCGAGGACCTCGACGAGGCGCTCGAACGGGACTGCGGTGTGGCCGAAGGCCGCCAGGTCGCGTTCGCGGACCTGCGCGATCAGCTCGGTGAACGGCGTCGCGGGCGCCACTTCGGTCCGCAGGACAACAGTGTTGACGAACATGCCGACCAGCTCGTCGAGGGCGCGTTCCCCGCGCCCCGATACCGGCGTGCCGATGGCGATGTCGGTGGTGGCCGACAACCGCGCCAACAGCACCGCGAACACCGCGTGTGCCGCCATGAACACCGTGACACCGTGCGCGCGAGCCAACTGCGCCAACGCGCGATGAGTGTCGGCATCGATCGCGATATCGTGCACCGCACCACGGCGGGAAGCGACCGCCGGACGGGTCCGGTCGTAGGGTAGTTCCAACTGCTCGGGCAATCCGGCCAGCGCGGTACGCCAGTACGAGAGCTGCTCGGCCGCAGCTGATTCCGGATCATTCGCGTCGCCGAGCACCGCGTGCTGCCACACCGCGTAGTCCGCGTATTGCACCGGCAACGGCGCCCAGCTCGGGGCCGCACCGACAGCACGCGCGCCATAGGCCGTGAGCACGTCCCGGATCAGCGGTCCGAACGAGAAACCATCGGCCGCGATGTGATGCAACACGATGACCAGCACGTACTCGGCAACAGTCCCCGCCGGCCCGACGCCGCGGTGCGGCTGACCGCCGGCAGCGGGCACAGTGTCGGCGACGCGGAGCAGGCTCGCGCGGATCGGGATGTCGACGGTGAGGTCGAAGCCGATGGCGGCGAAGGTGCGCACGGCGTCGGACAACTCGGCCGCGCCCACGATCTGCGCGTGGACCTCGGGGATGAGACCGGTGGCGGACAGAATCTCGGCGATGGCGTTGCCGTCGCGTTCCGGGTAGCGGGTGCGCAGGACCTCGTGGCAGTCGAGCACGTCGACCACGGCCGCCTGGAGTGCGGCGATGTCGAGGGCGCCGGTGAGGCGCACCGCGAGGGGGATGTTGTCGGTGGCCGAACCGGGGTCGAAGCGGTTGAGGAACCACATGCGCTGCTGGGCGGGCGAGAGCGGCAGCGGGTCGGGGCGCGGCCCTGCCGCCAGGGCGGGGCCGGTGCCGGTGCCGGCCGAGCGGTCGGCGGCCGCGGCGAGCGCGCGCACCGTCGTGGTGTCGAAGAGCTGGCGGATCGGGATGCGGACGTCGAGGTCGGTGCCGATGCGGGCCATCAACCGGGTGGCGAGCAGCGAGTTGCCGCCCAGCTCGAAGAAGTCGTCGTCGCGACCGACCCGGTCCAGCCCGAGCACCTCGGCGAAGGCCCCGGCCACCACCTGCTCGGCGCGGGTCTGCGGCGCCCGGTACGCGGCGGCTTCGAACACCGGCGCGGGCAGCGCGGCCCGATCGAGCTTGCCGACGGGCGTCAGCGGCACGGCATCGAGTGCGACGATCGCGGCGGGGACCATGTGCGCGGGGAGATACGCGGCGGCGTGCGCGAGCAGTGTCGAGGTGTCCAGGGCGGCGCCTGCGACGGGCACGACATACGAAACCAGCAACGTTGCACCGGCTTCGGTGCGATGACCGACGGTGGCCGCGAAGTCGACCGCCTCGTGGCGGCCGAGGACCGCGTCGATCTCTCCCAGTTCGATCCGGAAACCGCGGACCTTCACCTGGAAGTCGTTGCGGCCCAGGTATTCCACATCGAACGTGTCCCCACGCCGCACCCAGCGCACGGTGTCACCGGTCCGGTACATCCGATCGCCCGGCGCGCCGAACGGGTTGGTGACGAACCGTCCTGCCGTCAGCTCGGGCCTGCGATGATATCCCAGCGCCAGCTGTGCCCCCGCGATGTACAGCTCGCCGGCGACACCGGCGGGCACGGGCCGCAACCGCTCGTCGAGCACCAGTTCGCTGGTCCCCTCCACCGGCGCGCCCAGCGTGACAGGCGTTGTCGCACTGAGTGGTTCGCTGATATTGGTGACAATGGTCGTCTCGGTCGGCCCGTAACCGTTGCGGAAGATCAATCCCGGAACGGCGGCCGTCCAGCGTGCCACCAGCTCCGCCGGGCACGCCTCGCCACCGACAACAACCACCCGCAGTTCGTCGAGGCCCTCGGGATTCACCGTCGCCAAGGCCGAGGGCGTGATGATCACATGGGTCACCCGCTCGACCCGCAACAACTCCCCCAGCTCCGCCCCGCCGAACACGCCCGCGGGCGCGACTACCATCGTCGCCCCCGCGGTCACGGTCAGCAGTAGCTCGGCCACGGAGATGTCGAACGACGGCGAGGCCACGTGCAACACCCGCGCGTCGGCCGAGGCCAGATACCGCCCCGCCTGCACCGGCAGGTACGCCGCGACCGCACCCTGCGGAATCACCACGCCCTTGGGCAGACCGGTGGTGCCCGAGGTGTAGATGACATAGGCGGGATCCAGCGGATCCGCCGCCCGCCGACCCGCCGACCCGCTGTGCTCGGCGCTGTGGACATCCGCCTGCGCACTCGCAACCACAACATCTTCGGCCGGCATGTTCGCACTGCGCGCTTGCGCGGCACCGGCCGTGTGGCCACCGAGATCTGCGCCCGCATCGCAACCCTCCGGGTCGAGCACGATCCAGTGCACCGCGGTGGGCAGCTCGGCCAGGACCGCGGCCACCGTGATCCCGGCTACCGCACCGGAATCGGAGAGCATGTGCACGATGCGATCGGCAGGATAGTTCGGGTCGACCGGGACAAAGCCCGCCCCGGCTCGCACGACGGCCCAGACAGCGATGACCGAGTCCGCCGAACGCGGGATACTGACGGCCACGAGGTCGCCCGCGCCGATGCCGCGCTCCGTGAGCCGAGCAGCCATCCGCGCGGAGGCGGTGTCGAGCTCGCCGTAGGTGAGAGTGCGAGCGCCGTCGCGGATCGCGATCGCGGCCGGGTCGGCGGCGGCCGCCGCCAGCACCTCGGCCAGCAGCGGGGCCGGAGTAGACGCACCGCCCGTGCGGGTGGTCAGCTCGGCGAGTTCGGTGCCGATCAGCAGGGGCAGATCGCCGACCGGGGTCTGCGGCGTGGCGGCGACCGCCGCGAGCAGGCCGGTGAAGCGCCGCACCGTGCGCGCGACCGTCACCTCGTCGAACAGATCTGTGGCGTAGGAGAATTCGCCGGACAGTCCACCTGCGGAATCACGCACCGTCACCGAGAGATCGAACTTCTCGATGTCATAGGGCAGCTCGACCGCGGCGGCGCGCAGACCGGGGAGTTCGAAGGTCGTCGGCGGCAGGTTCTGTAGCGACAGAGCCACCTGGAACAGCGGGTGGCGACCGGCCGAGCGCGGCGGCGCGAGCACCTCGACGAGGCGCTCGAACGGCAGCGTCGTGTGGTCGAAGGCGGCTACGTCCCCGGTGCGGACGCGGCGCAGCAGGTCGGCGAACGGTTCGGCGGCACGGACCTCGGTGCGCAACACGGCGGTGTTGACGAACATGCCGATCACATCGTCGAGTGCGGCGGCCCCGCGCCCGGCCACCGGCGTGCCGATCACCACGTCGGTAGTGCCCGAAAGACGCGCGATGAGCACCGACAATGCCGCGTGCAGCACCATGAACAGCGTCGCGCCCTGCGCTGTGGCGACACTGTTCAGCGCGGCGACCAGCTCGGCATCGAGCTCGAACGAGACCCGCCGCCCCCGCATCGACGCCGTGGCGGGGCGGGGCCGGTCGGCAGGCAGACTCGATTCCTCGGGGAGTCCGGCCAGCGAGTCGCGCCAGAACGCGATCTCGCGCCCGGCCTGCGAGTCGGCGTCGTCCTCCGCACCCAGGACAGCACGCTGCCACAAGGTGTAGTCGGCGTACTGCACCGGGAGCGGGTTCCATTGCGGCGCAGCCTTTTCGGCGCGCGCGTAGTAGGCCGCTATGGTGTCGCGCACCAGCGGACCGGCCGACCAGCCGTCGGAGGCGATGTGATGGACCACCAGCACCAGCACGTGATCGCCGTCGACCTCGAACAACCTGGCGCGCACGGGAGGCGCGGCAGTGACATCGAATCCACGCAGGATCACGGCCGCCAATGCACCGGGAAGTTCTTGAGCGCCGATGCTGATCGGATCGAGCAGCGTCGAGAGCTCCGCGGCCGCAGCGGCACCGCCCTGGCCGTCCGAGTGCCGGGAACCCGCACCGCCGAAAGCACGATCGGGGGAAGTCGCTTCAGCTGCCGCAGCATCGGCGCGTGCCACCGCGTCGACGTCGGCTCGGCCGGAGTCGAGTTCGGCGGCGAGTAGTTCCAGCGCCTCGGCGATGGGAAGAACTCGTTGCGTCCCGGTCCCGTCGACCTCGGGGTACACCGTCCGCAGCACCTCGTGCCGCGCGATCAGATCACCAACCGCCGCCCGCAACGCACTCTGGTCGAGCGCACCGGACAACCGCACCGCGATCGGGATGTTGTACGCCCCGGTCTCCGGATCGAACCGGTTCAAAAACCACATCCGCTGCTGAGCGGGCGACAGCGGCAACACCTCGGGACGCGGACCGGCGACCAGCTCGGGCCGGTCGTCGACCGCGCCGTCCTCGACCAGCTTCGCGAGTACCGCGATGGTCGGACTGTCGAAGAAGTCGCGAACGTCCACGCGCACACCGAAGTTCGCCTGTAACCGTCCGATCGCACGGGTGGCGATGAGCGAGTTGCCGCCGAGCCGGAAGAAATCGTCGTCCAGCCCCACCGTCTCCACTCCGAGGAGTTCGGCGAACAACGCGGCGACCCACCGTTCGGTCGTGGTTCGCGGAGCACGGAATTCGGCGGCCGCGACCCGCAAGTCCGGTTTCGGCAACGCCGCACGATCCAGTTTGCCGCTGGCATTGATCGGCATGGCGTCGAGCTGCACCAGCAGCGAAGGCACCATGTACTCCGGCATCGACGCCTTGGCGTGCGCGACCAGCTCGGCCTCGTCGAGCGGCCCGCCGTCGACGCTCACCACATAGGCGACCAGCGCCTCACCGGCGGCTTGCCGAGCCAGCACCACCGCCGCGTTGCCGACCCGGGGATGGGCGGCCAGCACGGCTTCGATCTCGCCCAGCTCGATCCGCAGGCCACGCAGTTTCACCTGGAAGTCGGTGCGCCCCAGGTATTCCAGCTCACCGCGCAGCTCCCGCACCAGGTCACCGGTGCGATACATGCGCTGCCCGGCCACTCCGTAGGGGTCGGCCACGAACCGGTCGGCGGTCAGGCCCGCACGCGCTACATAACCGCGCGCCAGCTGCACACCGGAGAGGTACAGCTCCCCGACCACGCCGACGGGCACGCGATCGAGGTTCTCGTCGAGCACCAGCAGTCCGGTGTCATCGGCCGGGCCGCCGATCGGCACCGACACCTCGTCGAGGGTCGTCACCTCGTGCGCGGTGACATCGACGGCCGCCTCGGTGGGCCCGTACAGATTGTGCAGCGCGGTCCTCGACAGCGCGCGCAACCGCGCGGCGGTGGCAGCGGGCAGCGCCTCGCCGGAGGCGAACACCATCCGCAGCGACGACAGATCCACGTCCGAACCCAGGTCGGCGACGAACGCGGCCAGCATGGACGGCACGAAGTGGGTCACCGTGACCCGATGCTGGGCGATCAATGCCGCCAGATACCCGGGATCACCGTGGCGGCCCGGTTCGGCGACCACGAGCCGAGCCCCGATCTGCAAGGGCCAGAACAGCTCCCACACCGAGGCGTCGAAGGTGAACGGGGTCTTCTGCAACACCACGTCGGCGTCGGTCATGGCGTAGCTGCGCTGGCGCCAATCCAGGTTCGCCACGATCGCACCGTGGGTCACCGCGACACCCTTCGGCCTGCCCGTGGAACCCGAGGTGAAGATGACGTAGGCCGTATTGCCGGCGCGCACCCCGGAAACCACCTCGCCCGCCGCCACGGTCCAGTCGATGTCATCGGTGCGCAGAACCGGCGCGGCGCCGAGGTCGGGCTCATCGCAGGCTCGCGTCACGACCACCACCGGCCGCGCCACCTCGAGCACGTAGTGCAGCCGCTCGACCGGATGATCCGGATCCAGCGGCACATACGCACCACCTGCCCGCACGATCGCGTGCACCGCGACGATCAACTCGACACTGCGCCGCAGCGCCACCCCGACCAGCGACTCGGGCCCGACACCGCACTCGACCAACCGCGCCGCCAGCACCCGCACCCTGGCATCGAATTGCGCGTAGGTCAGCACTACGTCACCGAACTGCACCGCGGCCGCGTCGGGCGTCCGCGCCACCTGCGCGGCACACCGATCGACCAGCGTCGCGGCCCCGGCCGCACTCATCCCCAACGCCGCCATCGCATCGCTTGCGAGCGAATCCAGCAGCACACCGAAAGTCCCCTCGGCGGCATCGACCACACCGGGGAACAACTCGGCGAGCACCACCTGCACGAGCGTGTCCGCGTCCAGCGCCCCACCGGTGAGCTCGGCCATCAGCGTGAGCTGGGCATCGAGATCGGCATAGGACACCGCGGTGCCGTCGAACTCGACCGCGATCCGCGCCGGATCCATCGCCGCGACCGTCGCCACCAGCGCTGCCAGCTGTTCTGTTTCCGCGCGCGCCGGAGTGGGGTTGGTCATCGCAACACTGCCTTCCATTACCGGCCCGGGTAACGCCACGCGGCCGCACAAACACTTGGAACTGCCCGGCTCGCAACCGGGCGACGGGATCGGCGCGGGGTGGCCAACCTCGGGCACCCTGCCCGAAATCCACCCACTCACACCGGATTCAGTGCGATCGGCTATGACACGATCGCGGCAATCCGGCTCGCCGCCACGCAACCAGCAATGACTCGGCTATCTCCCGACCTCCATCGTCAACCCCGACACCAGAACGCGTCCGCAGACGATGAGAAGCGTATTCGTTTCGATAATAAACCGGACCAGATTCAGTCAAACTCTCAGCTCTGCCCAGTAGGTACTGTGTCCGACCACACTATGTGAAACAACGTTGCATCACCGTTGCATCAACGTGACTCAGGTCACGGATGGTCACAGACAACGAAAACCCCCGCCGTGCGCACGGCGGGGGTTTCGTCGTTCAGGTGAAGCGGTGACGCTTACTCGGCGTCGGCGGTCTCCTCGACGGCGGCCGGCTCAGCGGCAGCGGCCTCGTCCTCGACCGGGACCAGCGAGATCTTGCCGCGGTTGTCGATATCGGCGATCTCCACGCGCAGCTTGTCGCCGACGTTGACCACGTCTTCGACCTTGGCCACGCGCTTGCCGTTGCCCAGCTTGGAGATGTGCACCAGACCGTCGCGGCCCGGCAGCAGCGACACGAACGCACCGAAGGCGGTGGTCTTGACGACCGTGCCCAGGAAACGCTCGCCGACCTTGGGCAGCTGCGGGTTGGCGATGGCGTTGATCATGTCGATCGCGGCCTGGGCCGACGGCCCATCGGTCGCACCGACGAACACGGTGCCGTCATCTTCGATGGAGATGTTGGCGCCGGTTTCCTCGGTGATCTGGTTGATCATCTTGCCCTTGGGCCCGATGACCTCGCCGATCTTGTCGACCGGGATCTTGATGGCCGTCACGCGCGGGGCGTAGGGGCTCATCTCGTCGGGGTCGGTGATGGCCTCGGCCATCACATCCAGGATGGTGGTGCGGGCGTCGTGCGCCTGGTTCAGCGCACCGGCCAGCACCTGCGAGGGGATGCCGTCGAGCTTGGTGTCCAGCTGCAGGGCGGTGACGAAGTCACGGGTACCGGCAACCTTGAAGTCCATGTCGCCGAAGGCATCCTCGGCGCCGAGGATGTCGGTGAGGGCGACGTAGCGGACCTCGTCCTCACCCTTGTCGTTGGTGATGGTGTCCGACACCAGGCCCATGGCGATACCCGCGACCGGCGCCTTCAGCGGCACACCGGCGTTGAGCAGCGACAGAGTCGAGGCACAGACCGAACCCATCGAGGTGGAGCCGTTGGAGCTCAGCGCCTCCGAGACCTGACGGATGGCGTAGGGGAACTCCTCCTGCGAGGGCAGCACCGGCATCAGCGCACGCTCGGCGAGCGCGCCGTGGCCGATCTCGCGACGCTTCGGCGAACCGACGCGACCGGTCTCGCCGGTGGAGAACGGCGGGAAGTTGTAGTGGTGCATGTAGCGCTTGGAGGTCTCCGGGCCGAGCGAGTCGACCTGCTGGGCCATCTTCACCATGTCGAGGGTGGTGACGCCCATGATCTGGGTCTCGCCACGCTCGAAGATCGCCGAACCGTGGGCGCGCGGGATCACGTCGACCTCGGCGGAGAGCTGACGGATGTCGGCCAGGCCGCGGCCGTCGATGCGGAAACCGTCGGTGAGGATGCGCTGACGCACCAGCTTCTTGGTGACCGAGCGGAACGCGGCACCCAGTTCCTTCTCGCGACCGGCGAAGTCCTCACCCAGACGGGAGAGCACCTCGGCCTTGATCTCGTCGATGCGGGCCTCGCGGGTCTGCTTGTCGGCGATGCTCAGCGCCTCGTTCAGCTCGACCTTCGAGGTGCCCTCGACAGCGGTGAACACATCGGGGCCGTACGGCGGGAAGAGCGGGAACTCCTGGGTCGGCTTGGCCGCCAGCGCGGCCAGGTCGGCCTGAGCGCGAACCAGGCGCGCGATGAACGGCTTGGCGGCTTCCAGACCCTCGGCGACCACGGCCTCCGTCGGCGCCTGTCCACCGTCTTCGATCAGCGCGATCACCTTGTCGGTGGCCTCGGCCTCGACCATCATGATGGCGACGTCGCCGGTGTCGGTGACGCGGCCCGCGACGACCATGTCGAACACGGCGCCTTCGAGCTGCTCGACGGTCGGGAACGCGACCCACTGGTCACCGATGAGGGCGACGCGGACGCCACCGATCGGGCCGGAGAACGGGATGCCCGACAGCTGCGTCGACGCCGAGGCGGCGTTGATGGCCACCACGTCGTAGAGGTCGGCCGGGTCCAGGCTCAGCACGGTGACGACGACCTGGATCTCGTTGCGCAGACCGTCGATGAAGGTCGGGCGCAGCGGACGGTCGATCAGGCGGCAGGTCAGGATCGCGTCGGTGGAGGGGCGACCCTCGCGACGGAAGAACGAGCCGGGGATGCGACCCGCGGCGTACATGCGCTCTTCGACGTCGACCGTCAGCGGGAAGAAGTCGAACTGGTCCTTGGGGTACTTGCCGGCGGTGGTCGCCGACAGCAGCATGGTCTGGTCGTCGAGGTAGGCGGCGACGGAGCCCGCGGCCTGCTTGGCCAGCCGACCGGTCTCGAAGCGGATGGTGCGGGTGCCGAAGCTACCGTTGTCGATCAGCGCGACCGACTCGAAAACACCGGGCTCGACCTCGACCGCAGTCGAAGTACGTTCAGTTGTCTGCGTCATATTTTCTTCTCTCGACCTCTCGTCTCGCCGGAGCGCAGCACCATGTGGGCGCGAACCGGCTATTCGTCAGCCGTACCTGACACGGACACGTGGAAACCCTCCTGGCTGCCACGCGCAGCACCCGGCCGTATCCCCTTGGAAGCGGCGACGCGGAGGCGGTCATCGATCGAAGCCCGACGGCGGTGAGGAAAAACGCCTGCCGAAAGGCCACTACCGAAGACCGACGCCACGCGGACGGATGCACACGGCTGTCACATGTTGTAGCGCACGCGGAACCCGATGGTCGCCGCATACACGAATAGCCAACGAGAAGAAGTGTACTTCTTCTCGTTGGCTACTGGTCGACCGCCTCCGCGGGGAAGCGTGTCGACGAACTCGGCCTCAGCACCGCCCACCCTCACGAGTGGAACAAGCGCACCGGGCTGATTCGCTACGGACTCCCAACCCGACCCCTACGTTTTCGGCCGCCCCGGATCCGAGGGGCGAGACGGAACGCCGAAGGCGCAGTATCGCCCCTCGGATTCGGGGTGACGAGGCCGAAAACCCGCGGCGCCAGCCGCCAAAAACACAGCGGCCGAAAACCCGCGGCGCCAGCCGCGAAAATTACCGCCGCAGGCCGAGGCGCTCGATGAGCGAACGGTAGCGGTTGATGTCGTTGGCCTGCAGGTACTTCGACAGGCGGCGACGACGACCGATCAGGGCCAGCAGGCCGTGACGGGTGTGGTGATCGTGCTTGTGCTGCTTCAGGTGCTCGGTCAGGTCCGAGATCCGCTTCGACAGCAGCGCGATCTGCGCCTCCGGGGAGCCGGTGTCGGTGGGGTGCAGGCCGTACTCGGCGAGAATCGCCGACTTCTGCTCAGTGGTCAGCGCCATGTGGCTGGACTCCTATTTTCAGTTCCGCGCTCGAAGGTCCGGTTACCCGGGATGGGCGCCACCGCGGACCGCAGCAAACCCGAGGAGCCACTTTACACCGCAGCTGGTGTGAGGTCGCACGTGGCCTCAGGCGTCGACGGCGGAGAGGACTTCGCGCGCGGCCTCGACATCACGGCCCATGGCCTCGACCAGTTCGTCGATGGAGTCGAATTTGCGCATCCCGCGCAGCTGTTCGACGAAATCGACACCGACATGCTGGCCGTAGAGGTCGGCCTCGCCCTCGAGCACGAACGCTTCGACGGTGCGTGAGCGACCGGAGAACGTGGGATTGGTACCGACCGAGATCGCCGCCATCGCCCGCTCACCGGGGGCGGCGTCACCGATCGCCGGGCCTGCCCCGAGCACGGTGAACCAGCCCGCGTACACCCCGTCGGCCGGGATCGCGGCATGCATCGGCGGCGCGACGTTGGCGGTCGGGAAACCGAGCCCACGACCGCGGCCGTCGCCGTGCACGACGACGCCTTCGACGCGATGCGGGCGCCCGAGCGCCTCCGCGGCCGCCGCCATATCGCCCGCATCGACACAGGCACGGATGTAGGTGGAGGAGAAGGTGACCGCGTGCTCGCCGAGCAGGGTCACCCCGTCGACCTCGAAGCCGAACCGGCCGCCGAGCTCACGCATCGTGTCGACGGTGCCCGCGGCCTTCTTCCCGAAGGTGAAATTGTCGCCCACCACGACCTCGGTGACGTGCAGCCGCTCGACCAGCAGATCGTGCACGTATTCGCCCGGGGTGAGCTTCATGAATTCCTGGGTGAACGGCATCACGCAGAACACGTCGATCCCGAGCTCCTCGGCGAGGGCGGCACGCCGGGTCAGGGTGGTCAGCTGTGCGGGATGCGAACCTGGTCGCACCACTTCCATCGGGTGCGGATCGAAGGTCATCAGAACCGAGGGAACCCCACGCTTACTCGCCGCGGCGACCGCACGGCTGATCAGCTGCGCGTGCCCCCGATGTACCCCGTCGAACACGCCGATCGTGAGAACGCAACGCCCCCAGTCCGCGGGCACGTCGTCGAGACTTCGCCATCTCTGCACAGAGCGAAGCCTACGCAAAGCGGTGCCCGAACAGAATTCCGGTGTGCGGCCGATCGCCCCTGCGCGGCGTGCCGGTTCGCCGATGTGTCATTCGGGCCAGGGATGCCTAACATTGGTGATGTGCCAGCTAAACGAGATGTCGCGACCGGTAGCACGCTGACGCAGCCCGCCGAGCAGGCCGAACTCGCCGCCACGATCGCCCCCGAACTGTCGGCGGTGGCCCAGGACTATCTGAAGGTCATCTGGACCGCGCAGGAGTGGTCGCAGGAGAAGGTGTCGACCAAACTGCTGGCCGAGCGGATCGGCGTGTCGGCCTCGACGGTGTCGGAAGCGGTACGCAAGCTCACCGATCAGGGCCTGGTCGAGCACGCCCGCTACGGCGCGATCACGCTCACCGAACACGGCCGTCGCGCCGCGGTCGCGATGGTGCGCCGTCACCGTCTGATCGAGACCTTCCTGGTGAACGAACTCGGCTACGGCTGGGACGAGGTGCACGACGAGGCCGAGATCCTCGAACACGCCGTCTCGGATCTGCTGATGTCACGCATCGACGCCAAACTCGGCTACCCCGACCGCGATCCCCATGGCGACCCCATCCCGTCGGTCGACGGCGCGGTCCCCACCCCACCCGCCCGCCAGCTCAGCGACTTCGCCGCGGGCGAATCCGGCCGAGTGGCGCGCATCTCCGATGCCGACCCGGCCATGCTCCGCTATTTCGACTCCGTCGGCATCGCCCTCGACACCACCATCGCTGTGGCGGAACGCCGGGATTTCGCGGGCACCATCGCCGTCCACATCGCCTCGGCGGACTCCCCCACCGAACTGGGAACCCTTGCGGCCGAAGCTATTTGGCTCACCGCCTGATTCAGCAGCTGCCATTTCGAGCCGAAGGGCCAACCGACCTCCGCCGCTCACCGAGCAGGATCCGGCGTGATCGGGTCTCAACGCGACAACAAGCCCAGCACACGCAACCCGATTGGCGAAAGAACCCGTCGTCGTCCTGATCGGCGGCCGCGAGCAGGTCGGCGGCCGACTCTCCGATGCGGTGCGTCACCAGTCCGCCCGGCGGCGATGAGGGCAGCCACCACGATGTAGCGCAGCAGTTTTCGTCAGCGGAGCTCAGCTCGCCTGACCGTCGAGTACGCGCAGGGTGACCGATTCGGCGGCCGGTTGCCGGTATTCGGTGAACAGGGCAGCGACGAGTTCGCCGCGGCTGGTGACGCCCGTTTTGTCGAAGATGGATTTCACGTGGTCGCGCACGGTGTGGGCGGACACGAGCAAGTGGCGGGCGATCGCGGCGGTGGACAGGCCCGCCGCGATCAGCTCGGTGACCTCGAGTTCGCGACGGGTCAGTTCGTAGGCCGCGACCACGAGGGCCGCGATATCCGACGGGGTCGCGTGTTCGATCACCAGCGCAGTCGTCGACGGTGCGCCGTTCGCGTCGCGCAGGCACGAGGCGTGGCAGACGAGCCATTGCCCGGTCAGGTTGCGGATGCGGATGCGGGCGCTGTCGCCGGTGAGTCGTGCGCGTCCCGCGGTGCTGAGAATCCAGACAGGCAGCGGCAATGCGATGCCCGAGTCGGTCGTCGTGGACGGGCCGGGCGGCATCAGGGCGAGCAACTCGCGGGCCTCGTTGTTCACCGAGAGCAGTGCACCGTCGGCGCCGAACAGGAGCAGGCCGGGTGCGTGGATGCCGTCCGGGCTCGTGGTCGTGGGTCGTGCGAAGCCGCGCAGGCGGCGCGCCATCGGACCCGACAGCGCGTGCAGCACTGCGACGTCGGCGGCGGCGAAGGCCGCCCTGCCCCGTTCCCGGAACAAGCTCACTTGCCCCCAGCTCTGCCCGTCGAGGCGCAGCACGGCCCGCAATTCGTCGCCGAACCCGCGTGGCCGCATGAAACTTCGATACAGCGGGCTCAGCGTGGGCCGGTCGCCTGTCACCGCGCGCAAACCCGCCACCGGCACGGGCGCCAGCGCCAGATCGCGGAACAAGTTGACGTGCTCGGCGAACAGCTCCGACTCCCAGTAGGTCCCGCATCCGCCTTCGTGCAGGTTCTCCACGCGCACCGGCGCGGTCGTCAGCCCGTTCACCGGATCGGTGGCCACCCACACCGCCGCGTCGAAGCCCACCGTCCGACGCAGCCGGGTCGAGGTCTGCGCGAACAACTCGTGCGCGTCGGGCGCGGCCGCGATGCCGGTGAGCAGGGCGGTCATCGAAGGTGCAGCCGGGGCGCTCATCCATCCATTGTCCTCGGGCGCAGCATTCGGAGCCATCCCGCATTCGAGGGGGAAGGCCGACGCATCCCGCAAACGCGGGATTTCGCAGCGACCGGTGCGCGACCACGCTGATAAAGGAGCGGGCACGACATCGATCACACGTCATCTCGCTACCGAACGAGCAAGTGCGGCAATGACATATCGCGACAGGAGTCGAAGTGAAGATTGGGATCATCGGTGCGGGGGTTGCGGCAGTCGGGCTACTCGATGCGCTCGCTCGCGCTGGAGCAGCGCCGGGGTCGATCACGGTGTTCGAGGCGACCGCGGCACTCTGGCGCGGTCGCGCCTACCAACACGACATGCCCGCGGTGCGGGTGAACGCCCCGCCCGGGCTGATGTCGGTGCGCTCGGACGATCGCGGGCATTTCGAGCGGTGGTTGACACAGCAACCGGACGCGGCGCGCTTCCTCGACCCCGGGTTGGGGCAGCCGATCGTGCCGCGCGCCATGTACGGGGAGTATCTGGAACACTCGGCGCGGGCGTCGATCGACCGGTTGCGGCGCGACGGATGGCAGGTCAGCGTGGTGAACGACCGCGTCACCGGCATCGTCGAGGGGCAGCCGATGCAGTTGCGTACCGAGGGCGGCGGGACGCATCCCGTCGATCGCGTCGCGCTCTGTGTGGGCAGCGGCCGTCCCCGCGACCAGTACGGGCTGACCGGAGCCCCCGGCTACATCAACGAGCCGTACCCGCTCGGGCACACCCTCACGGCGGTGGCTCCCCAGGCACGGGTGGCAGTGATCGGTAGCGGCCTGACCGCCGTCGACATCACCGCGGCGCTGACCGCGAACGGCCATCGAGGTCCGATCACACTGCTGTCGCGCAGTGGTGTCCTGCCGCACGTCCAACAGCGACCACGACCACTGGCGCCACGACACCTCACCCCGGCCGTCGCGATGGATTTGGCTTCGCGCGGCACGGTCGAGTTCACCGATGTGGTCGCCCTGCTGCGAGCCGAACTATCCGACTGCGGTGAGGATTTCGACGATTTCGCCGCCGATATCCGCGCAACGGACACCGAGGATCCGACCGGTCGACTGCGCCGCCAGCTCGCCGACGTCGATTCCGCTCTCCTGGGACGGCGCCTGCTCACGATGGCGATTCGTACGATGGGCCCGATCCTGTGGCCCGCCCTGACCGGCAAAGACCGGATGATGTTGCGCACTGGCCATTTCCGCACCATCAGCAGCATCAGCTCACCGATGGTCCCGCACAACGCGGAGGGACTGCTGCGCCTGCTCGATTCGGGCCGGGTCCGTTTGCGAACCGGGATCACCGCGATCAAGCCGGACGAGGCAGGGTTCACGGTGACCGGCGAATCCGACTGGGCAGCCGACGTCGTGATCAACGCCGTCAACCCTCCCGCCTACGTCACCCCCCAGGACACGGAGTCGCTGATCACCGGGCTGCTCGACAGTGGCACAGCGGAATTCGCGCCCACCGGCGGCTTGCGAACACCCGCATCGCCCGCGGGCACCTGGCACGTGCTCGGCAACCTGGCCGCGGATTCGATGTTCATCGCCACCAACCCGCCCGGCCTCGCCGCCGAAGCGGCACGCCTGGCCGAGCACCTGGCGAGGGAGACGGGCCTACCCGAACCGAGGTCGATACTGGTGGGCATCTGAGCTCCGCTTCCGTGCGGGTTCGCCGACCTCGGTCACGTCACCCAGGTCGGCGTCGCAGGTCAGTCGACAGCGAGCACGCCCATCAGTCGCCGATCCCCCTGGGACGCACCACCATCACCGAGCCCGCGCGCTTGCCGCTCTCCTCGAGCAGTGCGATGGCCCGCCCGCGTGGGTCGATGGCCGCATAGACACCCTTGATGCCGACGGGTTCGAGCCAACGACCGGTGCGTAGGTCGGTGGCCTGGGATTCGTCGATGTCACGCAGGGGGAACGCGGTTTTGACGGCGGTGTCGACGTCGAGACTGAGCAGTGGCTGTCCGGCTTCGGCGGCAACCGCGATTTCCGCGAGGGTGCGGGCGTGCTCCAGGGTGAAAGGGCCGACTCTGGTGCGGCGCAAGGCAGTCAGGTGGCCGCCCACGCCGAGGGCGACGCCGAGGTCACGGGCCAGCGCCCGGATATAGGTGCCGGAGGTGCATTCCACCTCCACGTCGAGGTCGACGAATTCGCCCTCGACGACATCGCGACGGGCCAGAATGTCGAAGCGCGACACCGTGACGGGCCGGGCGGCCAGCTGTACCTCTTCGCCGGCGCGCACCCGCGCGTAAGCACGTTCGCCGTCGACCTTGATGGCGCTCACCGTGGCGGGCACCTGCTCGATATCGCCCGTCAGCGCCGCCACGCCGACCGCGATCCGGTCGTCGGTGACGTGCAGCGCGGGCGTCGTCGCGGTGACGTCCCCCTCGGCGTCGTCGGTGTTCGTGGCTTGCCCGAGCCGGATCGTCGCGGTGTAGGCCTTGGTGGTGAGCAGCAACTGGCCCAACAGCTTCGTGGCCCGCTCCACCCCGAGCACCAGCACACCGGTGGCCATCGGGTCGAGCGTGCCCGCATGGCCGACCTTCTTGGTCTGCAACAGCTTTCGGCTGCGCGCCACGACATCGTGACTGGTGAGCCCACTGTCCTTGTCGACGATCACCAGACCGCCGAGCTCGCCGACCCTCGACACCCGCCCCGCCATCAGCCGTGCGCGATCGCGGTCAGGATCAGCCCGTCGGCGATCAGCCAACTGCCGTCGAATTCCGTCAGCGGGGCGCCGCCGTCGTTGGTCAGACCGGGTACGAGCAGCTTCGTGTGGAACGTGCCGGAACCGGCATCGGAGGTGCGCGAATCGATCTCGAAGCTGATGTGGGCATCCTCGAAACCGAGCCAGCGCAACGTCAGCGGGAACCACGCCTTGTAGGTGGCCTCTTTGGCACAGAACAGCAGCCGATCCAGGTGCAGGCCCTCACCGGGCGTGGCGGACAGCCACTCGCGTTCGGCGGGCAGGCTGACCGAATCGAGCACGCCTTCGGGCAGCGGACCGTGCGGTTCGGCGTCGATCCCGACCGAGCGGAAGCGCAGCGCGTGCGCCATCGCGGCGGCCCGGTAGCCATCACAATGGGTGAGACTGCCGACGATGCCGCGCGGGAACAGCGGCATGCCGCGCTCACCCTTGCCGATCGCGACGGGCTGCTCACCGAGCTCTTCGAGGGCCAGCCGGGCACAGTGGCGGGCGCCGATGAAGTCGCGGCGGCGCTTCTCGACGGACTTGGCGATGAGGTGTTCCTCGGCGGGGTGCGCCGTCAAGTCCTCCGGGAACACCAGCAGCTCCGCCGACGCCACACTGCGCGGCAAAATCCTCTCCAGCAAGCCGTGCTCCTCCGCCTCTGCGTGTACTCAAGACCAGACTCAGCTGCTGCGGGCAGCGTTGGCGTCTGGCGGCACCGGGGTGGGCGGGTTTGCTCGTGCCCGGTGAGTTACCGATGTTGTTACGAAATCAGGTGGTGCGTTCTCGTGCAAATCGGGCTCTCAGATGCCTCGTCTGCGCTCTGCCTTCTCGCGCATTTCCGTTGCCGCGGCTTCCATCTCCGGGGTGACCTTGAAGTGGCCGCCCCAGGCATTCAGGTCGCCTTCGGCGTAGATCGGTTCGGGGAGGATTTGGCGGAGCAGAGGGTCCGGCATGCCTCGGCGTTTCCATTCCCGGGGGTAGCCGAGGGAGACCTCTTCGAAGCGGACGCCGTCGTAGTAGGTGGTGCGGGGGATGTGGAGGTGGCCGTAGACCGAGCACACGACGTTGTAGCTGGTGTGCCAGTCGGCGGTCAGGTCGGTGCCGCACCACAGTGAGAACTCCGGGTAGAACAGGATGTCGGTGGGCTGGCGGACCAGGGGGAAGTGGTTGATCATCACCAGCGGGGTCTCCGCGGGCAGAGCGTCGAGGCGGCGCTGGGTGTACTGGACTCGGGCGTGGCACCAGGCGTCCCGGGTAAGATACGGGTCGGGAGTGAGCAGGAATTCGTCGGTCGCGACGACATTGCGTTCGCGGGCCAGCGCCAGACCCTCCGCCTTGGTCGAGGTACCAGCCGGTCGCCACGAGTAGTCGTAGAGCAAGAACATCGGGGCCAGGGTCACCCGGCCGCCGTACTTCTCCGCGCCCGAACCCGTCCATACCGGGAACGGGTCCTCCGGGGTCACGACATCGAGGTCACGACACATCGCGACGAGATAGTCGTAGCGCGCGGCCCCGTGCATCTGCACCGGGTCCTTGGGCGTGGTCCACAGCTCGTGATTGCCCGGCACCCAGATGACCTTGGCGAAGCGCCCGCGCAACAGCTCCAGCGCCCAGCGCACTTCGTCGGCCTTCTCCCCCACGTCACCGGCGACGATCAACCAGTCCTCGGGCGAATCGGCGACGATCTGCTCCACCACAGGTTTGTTCCCCTGATGCCCCACATGCACATCGCTGACCGCCATCAACTTCGGAATCACCTGTCCACAGTGGCACACCGCGGGCACGCGACATCGGCGGGTTCACCCCTGCGCGTCCGCGGCCTCGGCGACGAGCAGATCCAGCAGCCCGGGAAACCGCGTGTCGAGATCGGCCCGGCGCAGGACGACGGTGCTGCGATTGCCGTAATTCACCTGCCGGACCAGCCCCGCCTCGCGCAGCACCCGGAAGTGATGGGTGCGGGTCGCCTTCGTCACCGGCAAGTCGAACGACGAGCAGCTGCGATCCCCGTCTGTGCGGTCCAGTGCGAGCAGCGTGATCACGCGCCGCCGCAGCGGATCGGCGAGCGCGCCGAGTACCGCTCCCAGTTCGAGCTCGTCGGCCACTCGCCCACCTCCAGATAGGTACGAATTGCGTCGTACCTAAGGGCCGAATACGGTTCTTAGGTACGTATAACATCGTACCTAAGGAGCATTCATGTCCAGCACCTGCGCGCTGGTGGGGTTCGCCCACCCGAAACCCGAACGTCGCGAGGATCTGCGCGAGCTGCTGCTCTCGTTCGTCGAACCGACCCGTGCCGAACAGGGCTGCCTCGAATACCACTTCCACGTCGACAGCGACGACCCGTCGGTATTCGTCTTCTACGAGCTCTGGCGCAGTAGAGCCGATCTCGACCGTCACCTCGCCCTGCCCCACATGCAGGACTTCTGGAACTCCCGCCTCGACTACCTGACCCGCGATCTGGACATCCGCTGGATCGACATGCTCAGCCCCTACCCCGGCTGAGTCAGGCCGCCCCGCGCGGGATATCGGCGCCCACCCGGGCCCACCGCCCCGATCTCGCCCGGGCCAGGACCGCGATCAATCGCAGCAACATGAACACGACCAGTCCCGACCAGATTCCCGCCACGCCCCAGTCGAAGATCAGCGAGAGCCAGATCAGCGGGAGGAAGCCGGCCAGGGCGGCGGCGAGCGTCGCGGTACGCAGGAAAGCCGCGTCGCCCGCGCCGAGAAGAACACCGTCGAGGGCGAACACCGCACCGGCGACCGGGATCATGGCGACGAAGAACCACCAGATGACCCGGGTGCGGTCGAGGACCTCGGGATCGTCGGTGAACAGCAGGGGGATCGCGCTCACGCCCGCGGCGAAGGCGGCGGCCAGCATCAGGGCGAAGATCTCCGACCACAGCGTGACTCGTCGGGCAATAACCTTGGCGCCGCCCACATTTCGCGCACCCAGGGCCGCGCCGACCAGCGTTTGGGCGGCGATGGCGAGCGAATCCAGGGTCAGCGCGAGGAAGTTCCACAGTTGCAGGACGATTTGGTGGGCAGCGACGGACGCGGCGCCGAAACGGGCTGCCACCGCGGCTGCCGAGACGAAACAGATCTGGAAGGACAGACTGCGGACGATGAGGTCGCGGCCGAGAACCAGTTGAGCGCGCATCACCGCGAGTTGCGGGCGCAGCGAAACACGTTCGCGCAGCAGGGCGTAAGCGAACAACAGCCCCGACACCGACTGGCCGACCAGATTGGCCACCGCCGAACCGGCCAGTTCCATCCGCGGCGCGCCGAGCAGTCCGTACACCAGCACTGGACACAGCACCGCCGAAAGCGCCAGTCCCACCACCACATAGGCCAGCGGCCTGCGCACATCCTGTACACCGCGCATCCACCCGTTGCCCGCCATCGACAGCAGGATCAACGGCACCCCGAACAGCGCGACCCGCACCCAGACCACTGCTTCATCGGCGATCTCCCCACCACCGGCGAGTACCGAACACAAAGGCACCGCCAGTAATTGGATGACCGCCACGATCACCACACCCACCGCCAAGCCCACCCAACTGGCCTGCACACCCTCTTCCACAGCACCCAAGCGGTCACCCGCACCGTGGCGGCGGGCGGCGCGCGCTGTCGTTCCGTAGGACAGGAACGTCAACTGGGTGCTCACCGTCCCGAGGATCACCGCGCCGACGGCCAGCCCGGCCAGCGCCAGCGCTCCCAGCCGGCCGACGACCGCGATGTCGAAGAGAAGGTAGAGCGGCTCGGCGACCAAGACGCCGAGGGTGGGCACGGCGATACCGAGGATGCGCCGAGGACCTGCCTGGTCGAGGTCACCACCGGTCGCGACCTCGCTCACCGGCTCAACGGATCCCACACCGACCTCCCACCGTCGTGTCGAAGCATTGGCGCCCATCGCAGTGTCGACCTGCCGATGGTGGCACACGCCACCGACACTCGGCCGCACCACGCACATCGGCACACCCGCCGAAGCCGATCCACGCTTCGACGGCCAGGAACTCGTCGGCGTCGGGCAACCAGGGAGACATTCACCGCGGCGAAGGTAGCGCTCTCGGTCTCGATGATGCGCCTGCCCCTCGGCCACGAGGCCGACCGGTGCCACGACGCCGACTCGCCGTTTCCGAGGTGTTCCACGGAGCGAGGCGTCGATGGCCACACCGGTAAGGCGCGCCGGTCACATCCGGCTTGCCCGCACACTCGCGAATCCGCGTGAAATCGCGGGTGTGCGGCGCGGACAGCAGGCAGGATGAACCGCAAGTACTGGTCGCCTGCCCAGCTGGGTGGAACGGCGCTTCGCCGCGGACACCGTTCGCCCGGACAACTCAGGATCGACGATGGTGTTTGTGCAGCGATGGCGAGTGATCACGGCGTTCGCCCTGGTCGGTGCGGCGACGCAGTTGGTGTGGCTCACCTACGCTCCGGTGACGACCGTGGCGGCGGAACACTTCGGCGTTTCGGAGTCCGCGATCGGGTGGCTGGCGAACATGTTCCCGCTGCTCTACGTCGTGCTGGCCGTCCCCGCCGGGATCGCGCTCGATCGCTGGTTCCGGCCCAGCCTGATCGCCGGCGCCGTCCTCACCGCCATCGGCGCCGCGCTGCGTCTGCTGGACGGCAGCTTCGCGATCGTGCTCATCGGGCAGACCATCGTCGCGATCGCGCAACCGCTGGTACTCAACGCGATCACCGGCATCGCCGGGCACTATCTCGACGAGAAGGACCGGCCGACCGGCATCGCGATCGGCACCGCGAGCACTTTCGCCGGCATGGCGGCCGCGTTCGTGATCGGCGCCGCGCTGCCCTCGCCAAGCCAGCTCACCACGCTCGCGGCCATCGGCGCGGTCTTCGCCACCGTGGCCGCGATCGCGCTGACCGCCGAACTGCTGCGTGCTGGCGGCGGACCGGCGGCGAGCACCTCGACCTCGCTCGCCGCGCTTCGGGCGACGCTCGGCGACCGGTATGTACGCCGCCTCTGCGTCGCCGTGTTCTTCCCCTTCGGCACGTTCGTCGCGCTGGCGACCTTCGGTCAGGCGCTGCTGGAACCCTCGGGCGTCAGCGCCGACGCGGCGAGCATCGTGCTGCTGGTGAACGTTCTCGCCGGAGTGGTCGGCTGCGCGGTGATACCGGTCGCGGTCCTGCGCCGCGGCGTCGAACTCCCCGCCGTCATCGTCGGCCTCACTGCCAGCGCCGCCGCCTGCCTCCTCGTCGCCCTGTCCCCCGGCCTCGCCACAGGTTTGCCGGCCTTCGTCCTCATCGGCCTGACCCTGCTCCCCGCCCTCCCGATCGTCCTGGCCATGGCCGAACGCCACACCGGCGTCGCCGAAGGCACCGCGGCAGGGCTCATCTGGATGACCGGCAACCTGGGCGGCCTCGTAGTAGCGGGCCTCACCGGCCTCCTCGTAGACCACCCACCCCTGGCCTTCGCCCTCTGCGCCACCACCACAATCCTCGGCGTCCCCCTCGCCCTACGCCTACGCCGCGACTCCGTCCCGACCACGTGACACCTCGGGAACGACACAGTAGAGCTACCAGAGACCGGCGGAGAAGCGCGATACCGGGAACTCAGCCCAGCGCGGTGATCAGCGCTTGCACGATATCTTCGGCATTGCCGTAGGTGGTGTAACCGGCGGCGAAGCGGTGGCCGCCGCCGCCGAAACCGGCGGCGATCGCGGCGACGTCGATACCGTCGGTGCGGCCGGGGGCGGAGTCGCGCGAGCGCAGCGAGACCGTCCAGCGGTCGTTGTGGCCGCGGGCTTCTTTGAAGACGGCGGCGATGCCCGCTTCGGAGGTGGTGCGGATGACGTCGATGACGCTTTCGACTTCTTCGGGGCCCACATCGTGGGTGTCGGCGGCGCGGACCAGCGCGTAGACCAGGCCGACGCCGGCGGCCGACGGCACCACCACGGCGGTGGACAGCACTTTCGACAGCATCGGGAGCCAGGCGAAGGGGTGCGTGTCGAGCAGACCGCGGGTGATCTCGGTGCCGTCGATGCCGGTGGCGAGCAAGCGCTCGGCCATGGCGTGGCTGCCGGGCCGGGCCCAGCGGAACGAGCCGGTATCGGTGACCAGGCCCGCGAACAGACAGTGCGCGATGGGGGCGTCGATCTCCACGCCCCAGGCGTCGAGCAGCCGGGTCACCAGTTCGGTGGTCGAGGCCGCGGATTCGTCGATCAGGTCGATGGCGCCGAAGCCGTCGTTGGCGCGATGGTGATCGATCACCAATGTCATTGCCGCACCGGATAATCGGTCGGCGAGCGCGCCGAGACGGCTACGCGCGCCACAGTCGACGACGATCAGCAGATCGACCTCGTCGGGAACCTCAGCGGGCGGCACGATCAATTCGACACCGGGCAGCGTTCGCAGGGACGCGGGCAGGCCCGCGGGTTCGGCGAACGACACACACACCGGGACCCCACGTCGGCGCAGCGCCGATGCCAGCGCCAGCCCGCTGCCGACGGTGTCGGCGTCGGGCTGGACGTGGCACAGAATCGTCACCGAACGGGCCGCCGCCAATGCGGCGACGGCCGCGCCAAGTTCTGTCCCGTCGCGGACGCTGGTCATAGGCCGCAGACCGGCCGTCGACCGAACACCGCGAGGCCCAGCGGGCAGGACTCGGCGCCGTGGGTGGTCGCTCGAGCTACCGGGCACTGACCGGACATGCCTGCCTACTCGTCTTCGTCGTCGCGATCGACCTTGTACGGGTCGGCCTCGCCCGCGTGCTTGGCGTTGGCGGCGACCTTGGCCACCTCGTCATCGATAGCGCGAGCCCTGGCGAGCAGCTCTTCCATCTCGCGGGCCACTTCGGGCACCTTGTCGAGAGTGAAAGACAGGATCGGAGTGAACTTCACTCCGGTTCCCGCGCCCACCTTCGACCGCAGCACACCCTTGGCCGCGTCGAGACCGGCGGCGGCTTCGGTGTAGTCGGGTTCGGCGTCGATGGTCTCGCCCATCACCGTGTAATACACGTTCGCCTCGCGCAGATCGCCGCTCACCTTCGCATCGGTGACGGTGACGAACCGCAGTCGCGGATCCTTGATCTCGTACTCGATCGCGGTGGCCACGATCGCGGAAATCCGCTTGGCGAGCCGACGTGCCCTGGCTTGATCCACCATGGCGGTGCTCCTCTCTTAGGCGGCACCGGTCAGGCCCTGATGGTTACGCAGGCTTGCGCCTGCGTGCCTGACACCCGTGCCGCAGCCTCAGTCTTCGGGTCCGAAGATCCGGCGGCGTACTGCCAGCAACTCTATCTCCGGACGCGCGGCAACGTGCCGCTCACACTTGTCGAGCACCTCACTCAGGTGCCCCGTTTCCGCACTGACCATCGCGACGCCGAGCAGTGCCCGGCGGTGCAGGTCCTGATCGCCCGCTTCGGCGGCATTCACGCCGAAGCGCTTCTGTAGCTCGGCGAGGATCGGCCGGATCACCGACCGCTTCTCCTTGAGCGAATGCACGTCACCGAGCAGTAGATCGAATTCGAGCGCACCGATATACAGCGGTGCTCACCTCCTGGTAGATGGGGTTACCGCAAGACCCCACGCCGCACCCGACGAATCGGGTGCGGCGTGGGGCAACGATATTGCGTTGATCAGTCGCGCGGCTTTTCACGAAGCTCGTAAGCCTCGATGATGTCGCCGTCCTTGATGTCGCTGTAGGTGACGGTCATACCGCACTCGAAACCTTCGCGAACCTCAGGAGCGTCGTCCTTCTCCCGCTTGAGCGAGGAGATGGTCATCGTCTCCGCGACCACTCGACCGTCACGGATCAGGCGCGCCTTGGCGTTGCGCTTGACCGAGCCCGAGGTGACCATGCAGCCGGCGATGTTGCCGATCTTGGACGAACGGAAGATCGCGCGGATCTCGGCGCGGCCCAGCTCGACCTCTTCGTAGATCGGCTTGAGCATGCCCTTGAGGGCCTTCTCGATCTCGTCGATCGCCTGGTAGATGACCGAGTAGTACCGGATGTCGACGCCTTCGCGGTTGGCCAGCTCAGTGGCCTTGCCCTCCGCGCGGACGTTGAAGCCGATGATGATCGCGTTGGAGGCCGACGCCAGGTTGACGTTGGTCTCGGTGACGCCACCGACACCGCGGTCGATGACGCGCAGACGCACCTCGTCGTCGATCTCGATACCGAGCAGGGCCTCTTCGAGGGCCTCGACGGTACCGGAGTTGTCGCCCTTGAGGATCAGGTTGAGCTCCGAAGTCTCCTTCAGTGCGGCATCCAGATCTTCCAGGCTGATCCGCTTGCGGCTGCGAGCGGCCAGTGCGTTGCGCTTGCGCGCATTGCGGCGATCGGCGATCTGACGGGCGATGCGGTCTTCCTCGACCACGATCAGGTTGTCACCAGCGCCGGGGACGGAGGTGAAACCGATGACCTGGACCGGGCGCGACGGGGTTGCCGCGTGGACGTCCGCGCCGTGCTCGTCGACCATGCGACGGACGCGACCGTAGGCGTCGCCCGCCACGATCGAGTCACCGACGCGCAGGGTGCCGCGCTGGATGAGCACGGTGGCAACGGGGCCACGGCCGCGGTCGAGGTGCGCCTCGATGGCAACACCCTGGGCGTCCATGTCCGGGTTGGCCCGCAGGTCGAGCGAGGCATCCGCGGTCAGCAGCACTGCTTCGAGCAGCTGATCGATGTTGGTGCCCTGCTTGGCCGAGATGTTGACGAACATGGTGTCGCCGCCGTACTCCTCGGTGACCAGGCCGTACTCGGTGAGCTGCTGCTTGATCTTGTCCGGGTTCGCACCCTCTTTGTCGATCTTGTTGATCGCGACGACGATCGGCACGTCAGCAGCCTGTGCGTGGTTGATCGCTTCCACCGTCTGCGGCATGACGCCGTCGTCGGCCGCGACCACGAGGATCGCGATATCGGTGGCCTTCGCACCACGCGCACGCATGGCGGTGAACGCCTCGTGACCCGGGGTGTCGATGAAGGTGATCAGACGCTCTTCCTCGTTGAGGTTGGTGAGCACCTGGTAGGCACCGATGTGCTGGGTGATGCCACCGGCCTCGCCCTCGGCGACGTTGGCCTTACGGATCGTGTCGAGCAGTCGGGTCTTACCGTGGTCGACGTGACCCATGACGGTCACGACCGGCGGACGGTGCTCGAGGTCGTCCTCGGTGCCGGCGTCTTCGCCGTAGGTGAGGTCGAACGACGACAGCAGTTCGCGATCTTCGTCCTCGGGGCTGACCACGTGGACGACGTAGTTCATCTCGCCGCCGAGCAGCTCGAGGGTCTCGTCGTTCACCGACTGAGTGGCGGTGACCATCTCGCCGAGGTTGAACAGAGCCTGCACGAGAGCAGCGGGGTTCGCGTCGATCTTCTCGGCGAAGTCCGACAGCGAGGCGCCACGGGCGAGGCGGATGACCTCACCGTTGCCACGGGGCAGACGCACGCCGCCGACGGCGGGAGCCTGCATGTTCTCGTACTCGGCGCGCTTGGCCCGCTTCGACTTACGGCCACGGCGAACCGCGCCACCGGGACGACCGAACGCACCGGCTGCGCCACCACGGCCACCGGGACCACCGGGACGACCGCCGCCGCCACCGGGACGACCACGGAAACCACCAGCCGCGGGAGCACCGGCACCGGGAGCGCCGGGGGCACCGCCACCGCCACCGCGGTAACCGCCACCGCCGCCACCACCGGGACGGCCTGCGCCGCCGGCGCCGGGAGCGCCACCGGGACGACCGCCGCCACCGGGACGACCCGCGCCACCGGGGGCAGGACGTGCCGAACGTGCGGGCATGGCACCGGGGTTCGGACGCGGAGGCATCGAACCCGGGTTGGGACGGGGACCACCGGGACGCGGGGCACCGCCCTGCGCGGCGGCCGGACGCTGACCCTGACCACCCTGACCGGGGCGGGGACCGCCCTGACCGGGAGCCGGACGCGGGCCACCCTGACCGGGAGCCGGACGGGGACCGCCCTGACCCGGAGTCGGGCGAGGACCGCCCTGACCCTGGCCCTGACCGGCCGGACGCGGCGCGGGACGCTCACGATCGGGGGCCGAGCTGAACGGGTTGTTGCCGACGCGCGGAGCCTTCGGCCCCGGCTTCGGGCCGGGACCGGCCGGACGCGGGCCGGGTGCTGCTGCGCCGGGAGTGGCCTGACCCGGACGGGTCTGACCGGCGGCGGGGTCCTGGGTCGGACGCGGCGCGGGAGCCGGACGCGGGCCGGGCGCCGGAGCGCCTGCGGGCTTGGTGGCCGGAGCCGACTGCGCGGCGGCCGGAGCGGGGCTCGCGGGCGCTGCGGTTGCGGGCTTCGCCTCGACCGGAGCGGCCTGTTCGACCTTGGGCGCGACCGGCGCGGCAGGGGCTGCCGGAGCAGGTGCGGCCGGAGCCGGACGCGGACCGGGGCGGGGGCCACCGGGGGTGGGCTTGGCACCAGCCGGACGGGCTGACGCTGCTGCCGACGACGGGCCGGGACGGGCCGCCGACTTGGCATCGGCCGCCGGGGCGGACTTCGATGCGACAGATTCGCGCAGACGACGTGCGACGGGTGCTTCCACCGTCGAGGACGCCGACTTCACGAACTCGCCTTGCTCCTTGAGCTTCGCGAGTAGTTCCTTGCTTGTGACACCGAGCTCTTTAGCC
>JACIXH010000042.1 GCA_014360565.1 Nocardia sp. | reverse complement strand
TGTCCGGTGACCATGACGACGCGTCGCCCGACAAGTCCGGCCCAGTGCACCGGACCGTATTTGTCGAAGCGGCGGCGGGCGAAATCGAGACTGTCGCTCATCGCGGGGATGGCGTGCCCGATGAGCGGGACACCGTAATCGCCCATGATCGGACGTAATCCGCTGCCGGGCAGCGGGTCTGCCAGAGCGCGGGTCCGCGAGGGATATCGCTCGGCAACAGCGGATACGGCAGATTTGGCCCGTCGGCTCAGGGTCGACATCATGTTCGTTGTCCTCTCGCACCGTTGCGATGGTGTGACCTGGACCATACAGGAATCAAGCGTTTCCGTACACGGTTGATTCCTGATTTTGATGCGGCATACTGAGCGCTGTGACACGGGCAGCGACCGGCATCTATCGCGGCACCTCGGCCGTACAGCGACGCGACGAACGCCGCCGGCGGCTGATGGACGCTGCCCTCGACATCATCGGCACCCAGGGTTGGACCGCGACCACCCTGCGCGGAGTCTGCGAACAGGCCAAGGTAGGTCCGCGGTTCTTCTACGAGAGTTTCGCCGACCTCGACGCACTCGCCGCCGCCGTCCACGACGAGATCATCGACACCGCGATCCGCAGCTCACTGGACGCGCTCGCCGCCGCACCCGATGACATCGCGGCCAAAACACGGGCCGCCGTCACCGCCATCCTCAGTTCCGTCGTCGACGACCCCCGCCGCGCCCGCATCGCCTTCGCCGAGGCGCACGGCAGCGACATCCTGATGCGCCGTCGCGCCGCCGCCATGCGCACTATCGCCGACGTCGTCGCCGAACAGGAACGCGCACTGTTCGCCCCACCGGCCGGCAGCGAAACCCTGGTCCGTGCGGTCTCTCTGATGATCACCGGTGGCGCCGCCGAATTGGTGCTGGCCTGGCTCGACGGCGGGATGGACATCAGTCGCGACGAACTGATCAACCTGTGCGTCGAATTCGTGCTGACCTTTGCCGACAACCTGACCACGATGGCCGACCGATTGGCGCAGTGAATGCGCGCACCGGGCGGTGGAACCGTCGGCTGCAAGCCCATGTCCGCCGATCGGACTTTCGGTTCACGGCCGGTACTCCGTCAGCGTGTCACTCGCACCGTTCACCCGATGAGTTCGACGACGGCGCTTCGTCTACTCACCTGAACCACTACACCGGACGAAGAACGGATATCGCTGATGTCTGACAACCCGCAGAGCACCGCTCGCAGAGTCGCCGCCGAGGTCACCGTGTCGATGGACGGGTACAGCAGCACCGGACCCGACGACGACATGAGCTGGTGCATGGAACACATTCTGAGCGGCCACAGCGAGCTCTACTACGAAGGCATCTGGCGCGGCGCGAGCACTGCGCTCCTCGGCCGCACCAACTGGGAAGGCTTCACCGCGGTGTGGCCGGGCCTGACCGAGGACCCGGCCAGTTCCCTCCGCACCCGAGAACTCGGCCAATGGCTGGCCACCGTCGAGAAAGTCGTCTTCACCCAAACCTTGGCGCAGGCCGACCTCGACAAGACCGCATGGACCAACGCCAGAATCGGTCGCGACCTCGAGGCAGAGGTGCGGGCGCTCAAACAGACCGCAGGCCGCGACATCCTGATCCTCAACAGCGCCAGCATCATCCAAGGTCTGCTCCGGGCAGGGCTGGTCGACGACCTGTACTTGACCATGGTCCCCAAAACTTTGGGCGCCGGCCTGCGACTGCTCCCCGAGCACTACGCCTCGACCTGGCAACTCGCCACCGCCACCACCTTTCCCGACACCAGCACCGTTTCCCTGCACTACCGCCGGGTCTGACAACCACGAGCCGGATCGAAGCCCGAAATGGTCGATGCAGCCACCCAGGCATTGGATCGATTCGGTGGGCGAGTGTTCGATGGATGCGGCGTCCGTAGCCTCGGGGCTACGGCCACCAGATCACCAGAGGTGTACGCCCAGCGGCATTTCAGTGAGTTGGCCCTTCTGGCGGCTGGGCTGCCACCTCAAAGCAAATCGCCCACGACCAGGATGGGCGGCACGTCGCTAGCATCGAGTTGCACGCGGGAGTACCCGGATCTCTCGGCAAGGGTGCTATCACGTGTCGATCGACCAGCTCGGAGACATTGCTCCCATGTGGTCGCCGCGAAAATGAACGCCTCCTACCCGAAGCTGTTCGGCGGCGACGCCCACGCGGAGTGCCGGGTGCGGTCCGCATGGGGCCCCAAGAAAATCGTTCGCGGCCGAGGACCTCGAGGTATTGAATCGACGAATCGGCGGTTCGCCGGGACCGCCCCCACGGCAGTGGACTGATCGAGGACTGACACATGACTGGCAACATCTTTCAAGGGCGACAGATCGAGATAGTCGAGTTCGACGATCTCAGCGTTGATCAGTGGGCCTTCGAATTCACCGACCCGGCGATATCCGCATTCGGTTCGCACTTCGCTGTTGTGGTCCCAGATGACGGGCCATGGGACGACGCTGTGGTGCGCATCAACCCTGACGTCAATGAGGTTTCCGTTGATCTGCTGCTGTGGGCGATCGCCAAGGCTCGTGAGATTGCCCAGTTGTAGGGACTTTCCGAGGCTCGGATCGGAGTGCCCTCGGTACCGCTGGGTGCGGTACCGAGGGGGCGGGTCAGCTCGGGACGTTCGCAGCTGTCGAAACGGGGGCGTTCGGGGTTTTCGGGGAGCGGGGGATGGTGAATGTGGCCAGGATCGAGGCGATCGCGACGATGAAGCAAGCCGCTGTGTACCAGAGGTTTCCGATGGGGTCGCCGTTGCTTGTCTCGCCGTTGACGGCGGCGAAGAAGTCGGGCAGGGAGGCGATCCAGAGGCCGGCGAACACCACGACGTAGAGGGTGGCGAATCGCTGGACGAACGGGTCTTGGTACTGCGGGGGTGTGGCGGTTCCTCGGCGTAGTTCGGTCCACTGGCGGACCATGACGACTCCGGCGACGATCGCGAGGACGGCCAGTTCCAGTGCGTAGACGACGCCGCGCACGGTATTGCTGCTCATGCCGATGACGGTGGCGGGCAGGGGGAGCAGGAACGTGCCGAGCGAGGCCAGCAGGCCGATGACGATGGTGCGCCAGGTCAATTCGATACCGGAGAAATGCCGGTCGTTGTCGACGTGGCGGCCCACGAAATACTGCACGCAGAAGGCCAGCGACATCGGCCACAGGGCCGCGAAGACCACGACGCTGCCCATCGGGACCGAATCGAACATCGGTTGGTTGATCGGGTTGTCGACAGACCATTCCCACCAGCGCAATTGGGGGCCGAGGTGGTCGAAGATCTCGTAGAAGGCGTGGTGGACGAAGCCGACGCAGGTGGCCCCGATCAGGGAGCCGTAGCGGCGGAAGATGCCGAGCATCCCGACGATGCCGAACGCCATCGTCGCCATCAGCGGGTAGATCGCGATGATGTAGATGGGTAGTCGGCCCCAGAGGAAGTCCACGGTGAACACGTTGTGCGCGAACATCGTGTCGACGTGGTCTTCGATGCCGAACGCCGCCGGGAAGTACAGGGGCGGTTCGATCACGAACAGGTAGGCCGTCGCGCCGAACCACAGAACGAGATTGGTCGGGTCGCCGTGGCGGCGCAGGCGCACGATCGCGTACCAGAGCGCGAGGATCGCACCGACGACGATGGTGAGTTCGAGGACCGGCAGGGTCCAGTTCTCGAGGGCGAACGGGCTGCGGAACTCGACGAGTCCGCCCGCCTCCTCACAGGAGAAGCCGAGTTCGTGAGCGAGCTCGGCGAAGGTGGGGGAGCAATGGTCGGCCATGGGAGCTACCTTCTACGAGCTGACGGAATCGGCGGTGTACCAACGGGTTACGTCGTAGCCGTCGTCATAGCGGCGGAACCACTCGTTGGCGAGCTCGGGGAGCTTCTCGTGGGCCGGATTGTGGCGCGGCATCTGACTGCGGATGATGCCGCCCAGTGCGACGAGCTGTTCGCCGAGCCCGAGATCGTCGAACGCGCGCGGCATGGTGCCGTTGTCGGCGGGCTCGAGGAACGGCAGCCAGCGGCGCAGAGTCTGACCACGGCGATAGTTGGCGAACATCGACAGCGCGTCGACCTGGCGGTCCTCGAGCGGCACGTGCTCGTTGAAGCCCTCGCACGCCACCCGGATCACCTGCAGTACGTGCTTGAAGATCGACGCCGCGACCCGCATCCGGTACAGCTCGCTGTCGACCACCGAATTGAAGATGATCAGTGCCGAGCTGCGATGCTCGACTTCCTCGACGAAATGCCAGATGAACAGGGACGCGACGCGATCGTCGCCGGGGGCGAACAGATTCTTGTCGTTGTCGAGCATCAGCTTGAACACGGGCGTGAACGTCGCCTCGAGGTCGGCGGTGTAGGCCAGGCGGTACTTGACCGGGGTCTCGGCGGTGAGCTTGTCGAACTCGCCGATCACCGCGTCGAGGGTTTGCTGCAGGCCCGGATACCGCCGGATCAACGCCTTCACATGCTGGCGATGGGCCGTCGAATGCTGACCCTCCTGGCGCATGAAGGCATCGGCCTCTTCGGCCACTTCGGGGTCGGTGATCTGCGGTTTCGCCTGCGTGATCAGCTGCACGATCATCTTCTCGAAGCCGATCGCCAGGAACGAGACGGCGTTGGCCATCGACGAGAACGCCGGGTTCTGCGGATTCCACAGAAACGGCACGTCGTAGTCGGAGAACGCGAAATCCATTTTGCGGACGTGAAGGTCGGTCACGGTGAGTTACCTCGTTGGTCGGCCACGGTTGATAAAGCCATCATACGATCAGGTCGTTCTGTGTATGATAACTTTCGAGGAATTCGCCCTGACCTGGGGTTGTGCTAGCGTCCACCTGGTGGCGCGTAGACGTGGGTGGGGCGGCAGTCCGCCGGGTGACGATGCGGAGGCGACGCGCCGGATCATCGCTGCCGCAGTGGAACTCATCGGCCGGACCGGTGCGGAGATCAGCATCGCCGACGTGGCGGAGTCGCTCGGGGTCATCCGTCAGACGGTCTACCGGTATTTCCCCAGCGCCGACGCGCTGATGACCGCCTCGGCGATCGCCTCGGTAGACGATTTCCTCGATCGGCTCACTCGTCAGGTCAGCGGTCTCGGCGACCCCGTGGAAGCGATGACGGAGGCCGTCGTGTTCACCCTCACCGACGTTCGCCGCACCCCGCACCTGGGAATTCTGCTGTCGAGCTCGTATTCCAACGCCCACCCCGAGACCATGACCTCCGACGAGGCGCAAGCCTTCGGCATGACCATGATTCGCCGCTTCGACGTCGACTGGGCCGCGTACGGCTACGACGAGCCCGCGCTGCGCGAACTCGTCGAATACGTCCTGCGCACGATGCAGTCGTTCTTCCTGTCGCCGGGCAACCCGGCACGTTCCGACGAGGAATTGCGTCGCTACCTGCACCGATGGATGGGATCGGCGATCGGCGCGCAGCCGAAGGGCTGAACGCCGATCGTGCCCGCCCGCAATTCCGGACGGGCACGTGCGGGGACACGGACCTGATCGATCGCCAGGGTGTGAGCGGGTCAGGCGCTGACGAGGACGACTTTGCCGGTGACGGTGCCGGATTCGGCGAGCTCCAGTGCTCGGTCGGCATCGGTGAGGGCGAAACGGGCCGCGACCTGGGCGGTGAGGGTGCCCTCGGCGGCGAGCGAGAAGACCTGGGCCAGATCTTCGGCGATCCGGGCTCGGAAGCGGGTGATATTGCGCTTGCCCGCCCACAGATTGTAGAAGTGCGCACTTCGCTTGTTGGGCAGCGTGTTCCACCACAGCAGACGGGCGAACAGTTTCAGGACGGGTAGCCGGGAATCGCCCTCGTCGTTCTTGGTGGCCGCCGTTCCGTAGGAGACGAGGGTGCCGCCGTCGGCGAGCAGGCCGAACGAATCGCTGATGCCGGGGCCTCCGACATGATCGAACACCGCATCGACACCGCCGGGCGCGATGGCCCGAACCTGGTGTGGCACATCGCCGCGGTAGTCGATCCAGGTGGCGCCCAGTGCGGTCACCGCGTCGGCATGGCGCGCGGACGCGCTGCCGATCACGTGAATGCCCGCGGCGCGGGCCAATTGGACCAGGGTCGAGCCGACGCCGCCGTTGGCGCCGTGGACGAGGATCGTCTCGCCCGGTGCGACCTCGGCGACCCGATGCAGCATCTGCCACGCGGTAATGCCGTTCACGACAAAGGTTTCCGCGTCGGCGGCGTCCAAGGTGTCCGGCACGGGGATCAGGTCGGCGGCGTCGAGGTCGACGTGGCTGCTCCAGCCGCCGGTCTTGGTCAACGCGGCGACCCGTTTGCCGATCAGCGTCGCGTCATCGGCGGCGATCACCGTGCCGACCAGGTCGTAGCCGGGCACGAAGGGGAACGGGGGTTGGTCGTAGTACTTGCCGCGGCGCATCTGTTGCTCGGCGAACGAAACCCCGGAGGCATCGACTCGGACCAGCGCGCGGCCGGGCCCGGGCGCGGGGAGTTCGCGCCGGGTGACGAGCAGGCCGCTGGGGTCGACGCGCCCCGGCAGGACGATCTCGGTGGCGGTGGTGGTGTTCATCAGGGTCTGCCTTCCATGGTGTGTGACTGGTCAATCACTCTTGGTCGAAAAGAAAGCTCCACCCTGAAAAGGCTGGAGCGAAGTGGTCAGTGGGCCTTCGGGTGACGCATTCCGGTGGTGAGGGCGGTGGCCCATGTGCTGTCGTTGCCGTCGAGGCCGAGGGTGGTGACGAGGTGGCAGAGCTGGCCGTAGGCGATGAAGTGCTGGATCTGTTCCGGGGTGCCGCCGGAGCGGCGCTGCACGAACGTGGTCACCTTGGCCAGGCCTCGGCGCAACGCGTCGGCGATTTCCGGGATGTCGGTGGCGGACTGGGCGTGTACCTGCAACATGAGCAGGCTCTTGTCGCCGATGAGTTCGGCGTAGGCGCCGCCCATGTCGTGCAGGAGGCCGGCCGGGTCGGTCGCGGTGGAATCGGCCGCGCCCGTGGACATCGCGCGTTCGACGAGTTCGAAGCAGTGGTCGAGCGCGGCGACGAACAGCGCGACCTTGCCGGGGAAGAGTTTGAAGACGTAGGCGGGGGAGATATCGGCGCGCGCGGCGACGGTATTGATCGGGGTGCCGTGGTAGCCGGTCTTGGCGAACTCGATGATCGCGGCGTTCACGACCGCGTCGCGCCGGACGTCCGAGGTGGAGAGGGTCGCGCCGCGCTTGGTCATGTGAGTGACTGTACACTCACTCTTCGGCGGGCGTCAACGACCGGCAGGCTCATCAGCGCAGATCGGCCAGAGCGGTGTCCACGTCCGGACCGACCAGATCGTGTCGACGACTTCGCATGACCAGCCGCAACGGTCGCGGGCAGTCCTGGACGGCGGAGCGGCGATCGGTTGCCACGATGCGCGCCGGTGCGGCGAGGTGGTCCCGGACCCGAGTCATGAGTTCGTAGCGGCTCAGGATTTCCGCGCCCGCGAGGTGCACGACGCCCGACTCGTCGGTGAGCTGCTCGAGCGCGGGCGCCAGGCTGGGCAGATACAGCGGATTGCAGACGATATCGGTGCGCGCCTCGAGCTCGGGTGCGGCGAAGCGGGCCAAAAACTTGTTCGACAGTGGGCTGGCCCCGTACACGAGCGGCAGGCGCACGACCAGGTGCCGGTCGCGTACGAGAATCAGATCCTCGGCAGCCACCTTGGTCTCGCCGTAGACGTTGATCGGTGTGCGCGTTGCGCTTTCGTCGTAGTACTCGGCCGTGCCGTCGAAAACATTGTCGGTCGACAGGTAGACGAGCTTGGCGCCCGTCTCGTCGACGGCGTCGAGCAGCGGCACCATCGGGGCCACGTTCGCCGCATAGGCCGCGGCGGGATCACGTTGCGCGGCACCGAGATCCACGACGCCGGCGGTGTGGACGACGACGTCGAACCCTTGTCCGACGAGTGCGCGCACCGCGCCGGTGTCGGCGAGATCCACCGGGGCGAGCCTGTGCCCGCCCCGGCTGGTCCCGACGACCTCGTGGTTCGCGGCGAACTGCGCGTGCAGTGCGCTACCGACGAAACCGGAGGCGCCGAGGATCAGGATCCGCATCGTGTCAGCGCGCCTGCCAGTTCGGCTTGCGCTTCTGCGCGAACGCCATGGCGCCTTCGCGCATGTCCTCGGTCTGGGCGACCGTCACGATCTCGCGGTTGGTCTGGTCCCAGGCGCCGTCGTCGGCGAGCTTGCCGTCGAGGATGCCCAGCGCCACTCGCTTGCTCGCCTGTACCGCCAGGGGCGCGTTCTCGGCGATCCGACCGGCCAGCGCCAACGCCGCATCCAGCACCTCGGCAGCGGGCACGACCCGATTGATCAGGCCCAGCTCCAGCGCACGGGCCGCGGTGATCGGCTCGCCGGTGAGGATCATCTCCATCGCGACCTTGCGCGGGAGCTGCTCGGGCAGGCGGAACGCGCCGCCTGCCGCGGCGAACAGGCCGCGGGCCACCTCGGGTAGGCCGAAGGTGGCGGTCTCGGCGGCGACCGCGAGATCGCTGGCCAGGACCAGTTCGGTGCCGCCGCCGAGCGCGAAACCGTTCACCGCGGCGATGGTCGGCTTGCTGATCGGGTGCCGTACGTACCCGGCCAGGTTCCACTGTTCATGTCCCGGAGCCAGAATCGACTCACCGCGACTGAGCGCCTTCAGATCCGCGCCGGCACAGAACGCCCGCTCGCCCGCGCCGGTGAGAACCACCGCGCGGATCTGCGGGTCGGCTTCGGCACGCTCGAGCGCCTCGCCGACCCCCGCGCTCACTTCGGCGTTGACCGAGTTCATGGCCTCGGGCCGATTCAGCACGATCACGAGCACATGCTCGCGTTGCTCGACGAGAACTGCGCTCACGAGTGACTCCTTCGCTAGATGGCTGCCAGCATGACAAACCACGTCGATCTGTATCACGCCCGACGATCGCGAATACCCGAATCGGGGATTCGTGTTCGCCGTCGTCGCGCGGATCCCGCACTCGTCGTAGGCTGCCCAACACTCGCGAAAAGAATTTTCGGCCGGGTGTCGATCCGCAGCGGTGCCCGTTCGACCTAGGGATGAACGCAGGGCCCGGCAGGCGGGTCCACACCGATCCGAGGAGACGAAACCATGAAGTACATGCTGATCATGCGCGCCACCGACGAAGCCTGGGCCGCCGCGGCCGATATCGATTTCAACGAGATGCTCGAGACCATGGGCAAGTTCAACGACGAGTTGATCAGCGCCGGGGTGCTGGTCGCCGCCGAGGGGCTCGACGACGCGGCCGAGGGCGTGGTCGTCGACTACTCGTCGGAAACCCCCGTGGTCACCGACGGTCCATACGGGGAGACGAAGGAACTGTTCGGCGGGTTCTACATCCTCAACGTGGCCTCCAAGGAGGAAGCGATCGAGTGGGCCAAACGGATGCCGGTCGTCGTGCCGGGCACCAAGACCGAGATCCGACGGGTCCCGAGCATCGACGAATTCCCGCAGGACAACGTCTATGTCGCGAGGGAACGCGCGTGGCGCGAGGCCAGCGGCCAGCTCTGAACCTCGATGAGCGACCACACCGGCCGTGAGGCCGTCGCCGCCGTCTGGCGGATCGAATCGGCCCGCATCGTCGGCGCGCTCGCGCGCTACACCCGCGACTTCGCGATGGCCGAGGATCTGGCTCAGGAGGCCTTCGCGGAGGCGCTGGTGACGTGGCCGCGCGAAGGCGTGCCACGTCAGCCGGCCGGGTGGTTGCTCACCGTCGGCCGACGCAGGGCCATCGACGCGTTCCGGCGTCGCGCCGCCCTCGATGACCGCTACACCGCCCTCGCCGCCGACCTCGGCGAGGGCGACGCGCTCACCGGCGGTGACCCCGTACGTGCTGGACATGATGTGCTGTGGGATCCCGATCAGATCGACGACGACGTGCTCGCGCTCATGTTCATCTCGTGTCACCCGGTGCTCTCGCGGGAGGCGCGGTTGGCCTTGACGCTGCGCGTGGTCGGCGGTCTGACCAGCGACGAGATCGCCAAGGCGTGTCTGGTGCCGACCGCGACCGTGCAGGCCAGGATCACCAGGGCGAAGAAGACGCTCGGCGCGGCCGAAGTCCGCTTCGAGGTACCGCCCGCCGCTGAGCGCAGGGCGCGGCTGGGCTCGGTGCTCGGGGTCATCTACCTGATCTTCACCGAGGGATCGTCGGCCAGCACCGGCGACGACCTCATCCGCTTCGATCTCGCGGGGGAAGCGCAGCGGCTGGCCCGCGTGCTGTCGCGGCTGATGCCCGACGAACCCGAGGTCTACGGACTGCTGGCGCTGCTCGAACTGACCGCGGCGCGGTTCCCCGCCCGCACCGGCCCCGACGGTGCGCCGGTGTTGCTCGAACAGCAGGATCGCCATCGCTGGGACCGCTCCGCGATCCGGCGCGGCCGGGCGGCGCTGGTGAAGGCCGGTGCGGTCGGACGTGGGCTCGGCGCCTACGGTCTGCAGGCCGCGATCGCCGAATGCCACGCCGTCGCACCGTCGGTCGTGCGCACCGACTGGGAACGGGTGGTGGTGCTGTACGAGGCGCTGAGCAGGCTCGCGCCCTCGCCGGTGGTCGACCTCAATCGGGCGGTGGCGGTATCGATGGCAGGCGGGCCGGCCTCGGCCTTGCCGATCGTCGAGGAGATCGCCGCCTCCGGCGCCCTGTCCACCTCGCATCTGCTGCCCAGCGTGCGCGGCGAGCTGCTCGCCCGGCTCGGCCGTGTCGCCGAGGCGCGCGCGGAGTTCGCCGAAGCCATCCGCCGGTGCGGCAACGAACGGGAGAAGACCGTCCTGTCCGGCAAACTCGCGGCCCTCGCCTGAGGTCGCTGCTGGCGGGCGGTTCGGCCGCGATTCAGCAGGTCGGTCGATTCGCCGAACGGTGACCGATATACCTCCGTGTCGCCAGACCGTATTCGCAGCGTAGAAGCCATAATGGCAGGTCTTCGCGCGGTCGTAACGTTTGCTCGCCAAGGCGCCGGGTATCCGTGAAAGGCGACGATGAGAGGTGTTGTGGGATGTCGAGGGAATCGAAAACTGTGCTGCACCGTGCCATCGGTGCGTCGGCGATCGGTAATGCTGTCGAATGGTTCGACTACGGTGTCTACGCCTATCTCGCGACCTATATCGCGAAGTCGCTGTTCCCCGGTGACGGTGAGTCCGGGATGGTCTACACGCTGCTCGGGTTCGCCGTATCTTTCCTGATCCGGCCGGTGGGAGGCATGGTCTGGGGCCCGCTCGGCGACCGTATCGGGCGCAAACGAGTACTTGCCACCACCATTATTCTGATGGCCGCCTCGACTCTGGCCGTCGGCCTTATCCCGAGCTTCGAGACGATCGGCATCGCCGCCCCGATTCTGCTGTATGTGCTGCGCATGATCCAGGGACTTTCCGCCGGTGGTGAATACGGTGGCGCCGCGACATTCATGGCCGAATACGCGCCCGATCGCAAACGTGGTTTCTACGGCAGTTTCCTCGAGGTCGGCACGCTCGCCGGATTCACCCTCGGCAATCTGGTCGCCCTGCTGCTGGTGAATGTGCTCGACGACGCGTCGATGAATTCGTGGGGCTGGCGCATTCCGTTCATGATCGCCGGTCCGCTCGGCCTGATCGGCATGTACCTGCGCAGCCGGGTGGAGGAGACCCCGGTGTTCCGCGAGGTCGACAGCAAGGACGAGACCGAGGAGGTTTCCGGGGTCTACCGCGATCTGGCGACGAAGTATCTGCGCCCGGTGCTGACCCTGTTCGGCTTGGTGATCGCGCTCAACGTGGTCAACTACTCGTTGATCAGCTACACCCCGACCTATCTCGGCTCCGCGCTCGGGATGGAAAAATCCGATGCGTTGCTCGTGCCGCTGATCGGACAGATCGCGATGCTGTGCACCCTGCCGTTCCTCGGTGCCCTCTCCGACCGGATCGGGCGCAAACCGATGTGGATGTTCTCGTGCGCGGCGATGATGATCGCGGTGATCCCGGTCTACCACCTGATCGGTTCCTCGCTCACCGGTGCGATCGTCGGCTTCGCGATCCTCGGCATGCTCTACGCTCCGCAGCTGGCGACGATCTCGGCCACCTTCCCCGCGATGTTCCCCACGATCGTGCGCTTCGCCGGTGTGGCGATCGGCTACAACGTCGCCACCTCCATCTTCGGCGGCACGGCCCCGGTGATCAACGAGTCGCTCATCAGCGCCACCGGCGACAACATGATTCCGGCTTACTACATGCTCGGCGCGTGCGCGGTCGGCCTGATCGCGTCCTTCTTCCTCATCGAGACCAAGGGCGTCTCGCTGCGCGGCACCCAGGTGCCGGGCACGCCGGAGGCGATCGAGGAGCAGCGTGAACTGGGCGATCCCATCGAGGTCGTCGCGGTGAAGTGAACCGTGCACCGAGGGCGCGGCGTCGATCCGGCGCCGCGCCCTCGGTGTCCTCGGGCTAGTTCTTCTGCGCGGCCACGCGGAAGACGGCGAGAGCTTCTTCGCCGAGGTGCGGTCCGCTGACCTCGACCGGCACGTTCGAACTCGTCACGACTTCGGCGCAGGTGAGCCCGAAGGTGGTGTCGGAGGGCAGGATCGGCCCGAATTCGGCTGCGGCCGCGGCGAAGACGATGCGGCCGACCCCTGCCCACACCATCGCGGCAGCGCACATCGGGCAGGGTTCGCCGCTGGCGTACACGGTGGCGCCGCGCAGTTGCGCCGCGTGGCCTGCGGCGGTCGCGAGGGTGATCGCGACCAGTTCGGCGTGGGTGGTGACATCACCGGTGCTGTACACCGCGTTCACGCCCTCGGCCAGGATCGCACCGTCGCGGGCCACGGCGACCGCGCCGAAGGGACGATCGCCGAGCGCGCTCGCGTGCCGGGCGAGATCGATGGTGCGGCGCAGGTGGCTGGTGTCGATATCGGTGAGCTCGCTCATGAGGTGAGATCCACTTCCGTTCCGATGCCGTTGGCGCGGGCCTTGTCGATGAGCAGACGGGCGGCGGCCAGATCTTGCAGACCGATACCCACCGAGTTGAACAGGGTGATGTCGCGGTCGTCGCGACGGCCGGGCGCCCGGCCCGTGATCACCTCGCCCAGTTCGGCGCCCACCGCGTCGCGGGTGATCGCGCCTTCGGCGATGGCCATCAGGGTGTCCCCGGACTTGGTGAGCGTGGTGCCGATCGAGTCTACGACGACCCTGGACCGGCGCATGGCCTGGCCGTCCACCTCGCGGTGATCCGCCCTCGGCGGCGCGCCGACCGCATTGATGTGCAGACCCTCGCCGAACCAGGTGCCGCGGATGATCGGCTCGTGTGAGGGCGTGAGGGTGCACAGCACGTCGGCGGCGCGGGTGACTGCTTCCGGGCTGTCGAGGGCCCGCACCTCGATGCCGAGATCGGCTGTCGCACTGCGAAATCGGTCGATCGTGGTGCTGGTGCGCGACCACACCAGCACGACCTCGAGCTCGCGCACGGTGGCGATCGCGCGGGTGTGCTCGACGGCCAGATTGCCCGCGCCGATCACTCCGAGAACCGAACTCGACTGTCGGGAAAGGTATTTCGTCGCCACCGCGCTGGCGGCGGCGGTCCGGACGGCGGTGACCAGGCGTCCGTCGATCATCGCCTCGCACGAACCGTCGGCGGCCGAGGTCACCACAATCACCGACCGCTGCACGGGCAGTCCCCGCTCACGATTGGCAGGCAGGTCGGCGAGCAATTTCACCGCGGCGGCACCGGCGGATTCGGCCGCGGCCACCATGGGTACGAAGGCGGCCTCGCCGAGGGTCATCGCCGGCGGCGCGGGGCAGAACGCGGTGCCCAGCGCCAGGTCGGCGTGCGCGCGCTCGACGGCGGCGAGCACCTCGCCGCGATCGAGGACGGCGGTCACATCGGAGTGCGACAGGATCAGGGTCAACGGTGGCTCCTGCGAAAGTAGCGGCGGGTCAGGATGTTCGGGCGAAGGCGACGGTGAGATCACGCGGCGAGCGGCTGTTGCCGACCAAGCCGCTGACGGCGACGATCGCGATCAGATAGGGCAGCATCACCAGCAACGCGAACGGCACATCGACACCGAGGGCGGGCAACGCGAACTGCAGTGCCTGGGCGATGCCGAAGAACACCGAGGCCCAGATCACCCCGAGCGCGCGCCAGCGGCCCGCGATCACGGCGACCACCGCGAGATAGCCGATGCCGCCGGTCATGTTGTCGCTGAACGAGTGCACCTCCGACAGCGCCAATTGCGCACCGCCGAGGCCCGCGGCGAACGCGGCGAGCAGCACACAGCCGTAGCGGACGGCGCGTACCGGCAGCCCGGTCCGGTCGGCGGCGACGGCGTCTTCACCGATCGCGTCGATCACCAGACCCACCTTGGTGCGGCGGGAGAACACGAACGCCAGGACGGCGACGACCGCGATGCACAGATAGCCGAGCGCGGTCTGGCCGAACAGGGCGGGACCGATGACCGGGATCTGATGCAGCAGCGGGATTCTCAGCGCGTCGAAACCGGGCACGCTGTGGCCGCTGCCGTCGGCGAGCAGCAGTCGCGCGCCGTAGGTGGTGGCGCCGAGCGCCAACGCGTTGCTCGCGATGCCCACGACGATCTGGTCGGCGCACAGGCCGACGCTCCAGATCGCTTGCAGTGCGCCGAAGAGCAGGGCCGCTATCACCGCGGTGGCCGCACCGAGCACCGGCGAACCGGTGGTGACGGCGCCGAGCACACCGGCGAACGCGCCCGTCAGCATCATCGCCTCCAAGCTCAGATTGAGCACGCCCGCGCGCTCACTGACCAGCTCGCCGCCGGCCGCGACGAGGATGGGTAGCGTGAAACCGATTCCGCTGGTGGCGATATCGGTGAGCGTGTCGAGGTTCATCGTGGCGCTCCTGCCAGATCGCCGGTGTCCACCGAGGAAACCGGTTGTGGTGCGGCGGGCCCGGTTTCACGTCTGCGATATGTCCAGATGGCGGCCCCCGCGATGAACACGATCATCAGCGACTCCACGACCGAGATGGTCGAGGCGGGCACATTCGCGGCCAGCTGCAGATTGATCCCGCCCGAGACGAGGAATCCGAGCAGCAGCGACACCGCGACCACGGCGGCCAGTGAGCCACGGGCCAGCAGGCCGACGACCAGACCGGAGAACCCGTATCCGGAGGAGAACCCTTCGGCGAGGACGAACGGCGCTGTCGCCACCAGCAGCCCACCCGCGATGCCGGAGAACGCGCCTGCCGCCGACAGACTCAGGAAACGCAGCCGCTGCACCGGTAGTCCGAGCCGCGCCGCCGCATCGGGATTGAGCCCGACGGCGCGCAATCGGGTACCGAGCGCGGTGTGTCGCACCAGGATCGCGGTGCCGATCGCGGCCGCCACGGCGATCCACAGGGCGATGGTCGCGGGGGAGCGTTCGATGCCGAGCAGCGGCAGCTGCGCGGCCGCGGTGAGCTGCTCGGACTGCGGCAGGGTCTCCGAGGAGGTCACCGGTTGGCGCAGCAGCGCCGGCTCGTGCACGACGAGCAGCACCAGCGCCAGTCCGACGAAGTTGAGCAGCAGCGTGGTGATGATCTCGCTGGTACCGCGGGCGACCCGCAGATACGCCGCGACGGCGGCCCACAGCCAGCCCGCGGCCGCCGCCCCGATCAGCACCGCGGGCAGGGTGATCGCGGCCGGTGCGCCGGTGAGGGTGGTGCCGATGGCGGTGGCGGCGATGCCACCGGCACAGATCTGGCCCTCGCCACCGACATTGACCAGCCCGGCGCGGTGGGCGATGGTGAAGCCGACGGCCACCAGCATCAGGGTGGCCGCGACATTGAGCGAGGCGCCGATCGCGTAGTCGCTGCCGAACATGCCCTCCCACAGCGCTGTCATCGTGGCGCCGGGGGCCGCGCCGGCGACGGCGGCCAGGATGAGCCCGATCACCCCCGCCGCGAGCATCGCCGCGACGGCGACGACGATCGGGTGGTGTGCCCACTGGCGCTGACCGCTCATGCCGCGACTCCCATCATCAGTTCGCTGATCTGTTGTGCCGCTGTGGGATCAGAGGTCTCCACCGGCCCCGCGAGCGCACCGCGATAAGCCACGAACACCCGGTCGCACAGCGCGAGCAGCTCCGGAACCTCGCTCGAGACCACCAGCACCCCGCAGCCGTCGGCGGCCGCGCGACGCAGCTGGGTGAGCACGAAATCGACGGCGCCGATGTCCAATCCGCGCGTCGGCTGGGCGGCGACGAGGCAGCGCAGCTTCGCGGCGGACAGTTCGCGAGCCAGCACCACCTTTTGCTGATTGCCGCCGGAGAGCGAGCCCATCGGCACCCATGGCCCGGCCGCACGCACATCGAAGCGGTCGAGTTCGGTCTGGGCGGCGCGGCCCATGGCCTGCTTGTCGAGTAGGCCGAAGCGCCGGAAGCCGCCCAATCGGCCGAGGAAGAGGTTCTCCGCCAACGTCATCTCGGCGACCATCGCATCGCGGTGGCGGTCCTCGGGCACGATGCCCAGTCCGAGCGCGGTTCGAGTCGCGGGGCTCGCGGCCGTGATATCGGTACCGGCCAGCGTCACGCTGCCGCTGCTCACCGGGGTACTGCCCGCGAGGACCGCGACGAGCTCGCTCTGCCCGTTGCCTTCGACGCCGGCTATCCCGACGATCTCGCCGGGCTGCACGAGCAGACCCGCATCGTCGAGCGCGACGCTGCCGTCGGTGCGATGCACGGTGACCCGGTCGATGGTGAGAACCGCCGCGGGCAAACCGGAATCGGCGGACGACCGAGGGCTATTGTTCGGTGGGGCCGATTCGGTGCCGTTGTCGATGGCGGGTCGGCCTGTGAGATCTGTTGTTGGCGAACCTGATTCGGCGACCAAGACCGGAACGCTCGCGGGCCGCCTCGCGTCGGCGGGATCCAGGCCGATGGTCGCGGCGAGGGTCGGGTCGAGGTCGTCGGCCGGACGCCCCACCATCGCGGTGAGCAACTCGGCGATGGTGGTGCTCGACATCGGCCCGCCGCCGGCGACCGTGCCGTGGCGCAGCACGGTCGCGGCATCGGCGACCCTGGCGACCTCACCGAGTTTGTGGGTCACCAGAACTACCGCTTTGCCGTCGGCGGCGATGGCGCGACAGGTGTCGATCAGCGCGTCGATCTCGGCCGGATCGAGCACTCCGGTCGGTTCGTCGAGCAGGATCAGCGCGGGATCGCGCAACAACGCCTTGACGATCTCGACTTTCTGCCTGGCGCCGACCGGCATCGTCGCGACCTGCTGGTCGAGGTCCACGCGCAGGCGGTAGCGCTGCGCGATCTCGTCGAGCCGGTCGGTCAGCTCCGTGCGGCGCGACCGGAGGCCGTGCTGGGTGAGCAGCAGATTCTCCGCGACGGTCATGGTGGTGACCAGGCTGAAGTGCTGGTGCACCATGGCGACCCCGGATGCCATCGCGGCGGCGGGGGAGTCAGGCCGGAAGGCTTCGCCGCCCAGCTCTATACGTCCGGTATCGGGTCGGTAGCCGCCGAAGACGAGATTGCACAGCGTGGACTTGCCTGCGCCGTTCTCGCCGAGAATGCAATGGACAGTGCCGGATTCGACGGTGACGCGCACATCGTGCAGCGCCTGCACGTCACCGAAGCGCTTACCGACCCCGTGCAGGGTCAATGCGGGAGTGCTCATCGTGGATCAGTACGGCTCGACCGCACCGGTGGACAGGGCTGTTTTCGCCTTCGCGAGTGCGTCGGCGACCCCGGAGTCCTTGCTGCACAAGACGAAATCGGTGCCGTCGTTGGGCGTGGTCAGCCCGAAGCGCACGTTCTCGGCCTGCCACGAGTTGTCCAGCACGGCCTGCACCGCGAACTCGACCTCGGCGCCGATGTCGGTGTGCACGTAACCCAGATAGGCGGGGTCGGTGCAGTCGCCGGGAATCGGACCGCCGACCATCGTGGCGTTGGATTGAGTCGCGGCCTGCTCCATGCCCGACTTACCGAGGTTCACGATCTGGCCGAGTGTGCCCGCGCCCGCGCCGTAGTCGGCCAGTGCGGCCTGCTTGGCTTTGGCCGGGTCGTTGAAGTCGCCGACGTACTGCGGGGTCAGCACTTTCACGTCCGGCCGCGCGAACCGCGCCCCGTTGCCGAAAGCATTGGCGGCGTTGACGATCGCGGGCAATTCCACGCCGCCGACGAAGGCCACCGCGCCCGTCTTCGATCCCGCCGCCGACACCGCGCCGCTGAGGAATTCGGCCTCGGCCTGCTCGGGGTCGTAGTAGGCGAGGTTGGCCAGGGGCTTCGCGTCGGCCGGTCCGCCGATTTCGACGAACTTCACGTTCGGGAACTGTGGCGCCACCTTGCGCAGGTCGGCGTCGGTCTGGCCGCCGAGTGAGATCACCAGGTCGTTGGTCGAGGCGAAACGGACCAGCGCCTGCTGATAGTCGCTGGCCGCGACCTGTTCGACCTTGCTGAGTTCCACCTTGTCGCCCAGCGCGTCGGCGATGCGCTGGTAGCCGAGATACCCGGATTGCATGAAGCCGGTATCCGACAGCGAGCCGGGGAAGAACACACCGACCTTCAGCTTGCCGTCCGACGCCGTGGTGTCGCCGGAACCGCAGGCCGACAGGAGGGCAGCGGCGGCGAGGGCGGCCGAGCCGACGGCGATCGCGCGCCGAGTGGACTTGTGCACGGGTACTCCTTGATCGAACGAACCGCTCACTTAGCGGTATACCGTTAGGTGTCAGCCTGGGGCTCGTTGATGACAGGTGGATTACCGAAACGTAAGAAACGGTCGCGTGCGGTGCGCGGGCTACCGTAATGGCGTGCGGGAGCGGAAGGATGGTGGGGTGGCAGCCGAACCGGCGAAGAAGTCGCTGCGGGATCGCGCCTTCGAGGAGTTGCGTGACCGGATCATCGATCTGCGCTTGAGTCCGGGTCAGCGGCTGGTGGAACGTGACCTCGCCACCGAACTGGCCATCTCGCGGATCCCGCTGCGCGAGGCGCTACAGATGCTCGAACGCGAAGGGCTGGTCGTGATCGTGCCGCGCCAGGGCGCGATCGTGGCGCCTTTCACGGTGGCCGACGTGCGCGACCTCTTCGATGTGCGCGAGAGCCTGGAAGTCCTGGCGGCGCGCCTGGCCGCCGAACGGGCCGTACCGGCCGGCCTCGCTGCGCTGCGCGCGCAGCTGACCGCGGCCCGCCGGGCCACCGACCGTGGCGACCGAGCCGCGATCGCCGCCGCGAACGCGGGCTTCCACGCCGTGATCGTCGAAGTTTCGGGCAACCCGCTGCTGCAATCGCTGCTGCGGCCTTTGGAATCCCGGGTCCGATGGCTGTTCCACCTGACCAAAGAACGCGATCCCGGCACCCAATGCGACGAGCACGAAGCCCTCTACGCCGCCATCGCCGCCAACAACCCCGACGCGGCCGCCGAAATCGCCTATCGCCACGTGGCCTCCGGCCGAGAACCCAGCCTCGCGCTCTCGGCCCAATGGTCCATGCCCGACATCGACCCGGTTTCGGCCACTCGCAGCCGCCAACGGGGCAGGACAGCCTGACGGACCCGGCGCGACGAGGTGCGTGGACGGCCGGCAACGGTCACATCGAGCCCCCGTCACGGTGGCGGGCACCCATCGGCCTCGGGGACTTGTTCTCGCCGCAGCACCGTTGCGGCTTCGGCTCGATGATCAGCGGAACCGGCCAGCCGGCCGCGATGCGCGTTCGCGCACCCCACGGGGCAGTCATCGAGGTGAGCCGCGCGATGGCGGCCTACTCGACTGGTCGAACAGGCGGGGACGGTGCCGGCTCTACGTTCCGCCGTGGAGAGCGGTGCGGGCGGCGCGGATCGCCGGGTGCAGGCCGGTGCCGTTGCGGTATACGAGTTGGGTGTGGCGGCGGATGGGCAGGGGGGTGAGGGTGATTTGTTCAGGGGGCGCGAAGAGGGCGAGCGCGGGGACTATCGCGGTGCCGGCGCCCGCGGCGACGAGGGTCAGGACGGTGTCGAAGTCGTCGGCGTGGTGGCGGATGTGGGGGGTGAATCCTGTTGCCTGGCAAGCTCGGATGGTCAGGGTGTGGCACAGGGTGCCGGGGGTGCCCGCGATCCAGGGGGACAGGCGGTGCGCCGCCAGGGGGTCCTCGGCGGGCACGGGGGCCGACGTGGCGAGGAAAACGGTTTCGGTGTGGAGGGGTTCGGTTTGCAAAGAAGGGTCCGCGTCGGCGGGGACCAGGTCGTAGTCGTGCGTGAGCGCGATATCCAGGGTGCCCGCGCGCAGGGCATTCGGGATGTCGGCGGGATCGATCTCGGTGACCGTGAGTTCCAGGCGTGGGTGGTCGGTGCTCAGCGTGACGAGAGCGGGGGACAGCAGCGTGCGGGCCGCCGTCGGGAAGGTGCCGATACGCAGGGTTCCGGCCAGTTCGCCCCGGGTGGCCGACAATTCGGCGTCGGCGTGTTCGAGCGCGGCCAGGATCGTCTCGGTGTGACCGACGAGGAGCTGGGCCGCGGGAGTGAGCGCGACGCGGCGGCCCGAGCGTTCGAGCAGCGTGACGCCCGCTTCGCGTTCCAGCGCGGTGAGCTGTTGGGACACCGCCGAGGGCGTGTAGCTGAGCGCCTCGGCGACCGCGGCGATGGTGCCGCGGTGGGCGAGTTCACGCAGCAGGCGAAGTTTGCGAACATCGAGCATCAGTTCAGCTTACGGTCGGCTTCACGAATGTGAACTGGACCTGATGATCGCTGGGGATCGACGATGGACCCATGACATCGCTACACGGCCTCTTCGTCCCCCTGATCACCCCGTTCACCGCCGACGGAACACTCGCGCCCGGCGCGCTGGAACGGCACGCGCACGCCGTCCTCGACGCGGGCGCGACCGGACTCGTCGCACTCGGCACCACCGCCGAACCCTCCGCGCTCACCACTGCCGAGCGGGCGCGAGTGCTCGATATCTGCGCGGGAGTGTGCGCGGACCGCCGCGCACCGCTGATCGCGTGCGCGGGCGGCAACGCCACCGCGGAATCGGTCAGGGCTGTCACCGAACTGGCTCATCCCGTCGCGGCCGTGCTCGCGGTGGTGCCGTACTACGTGCGGCCGAGCGAGGAGGGCGTGATCGCGCACTTCACGCAACTGGCGGCGCTCAGTCCCGCTCCGCTGCTCGTCTACGACGTGCCGTACCGCACGGGGCGGCCGTTGAGCGGCAGCACGCTGATCCGGCTGGCGAACACACCGAATATCGCGGGCTTCAAACATGCCGTCGGCGGAATCGACGCGGCCAGTGTCGAATTGATGGCCGCGCGGACTTCGGCGACCGTACTCAGCGGCGACGACCGCTTCGCCTCCGCCTTGCTCGGCCTCGGCGCCCACGGCGCGATCCTGGCCGCGGCCAACATCGCGCCGCGCGAATACGCCGACCTCATCGCGGCCTGGCGCGACGGCGACATCATCAGGGCCCGCGCCATCGGCAACAGCCTCGACGCCGTCGGCGCGACCCTGTTCGCCGAGCCGAACCCCACCGTCATCAAGGCGGTCCTCGCCGAGCGTGGCCAGATTCCGAGCTCGGCAGTTCGACTGCCCATGCTGCCCGCCTCGAGCGCAGCGACCACAGCGGCGGCCGAGGCCTGTGCCGCGGCGGCAACGATCACGCGGGTATGACAGCGAAGTCTCGGAATCGACGGTGCCGGCGCGGGCCCGGATCACGAACAATTGATTTCACTGGTCATCGGAATTCAAAAGTGCTTGGGTTAACCGGTGACGAAACCTCCGGATATCGGTGCCGCCGCGCCCGATCGCACTCCTGACAAGCTGGATGCCGCCGTACTGAAGGTGGCGGGCGTCGTCGTCCTCGGTGCGGTGATGTCGATTCTCGACATCACCGTGGTAACCGTGGCGATCCCGACGTTCATGCAGGACTTCAACGCCTCCGTCGAGGTAGTCGCCTGGACCATGACCGGCTACACCCTGGCGTTGGCCTCGGTCATCCCGATGACCGGCTGGGCCGCCGACCGCTTCGGCACCAAACGCCTCTATATGGCGGCGCTGACCTTCTTCATCCTCGGGTCGGTGCTGTGCTCGATGGCGTGGAGTATCGAGTCGCTGGTGGCGTTCCGGGTGGTCCAGGGCATCGGTGGCGGCATGCTGATGCCGCTGGGTATGACGATCATGACCCACGCCGCGGGCCCGCAGCGGATCGGCCGCGTGATGGCGGTACTCGGTGTACCGATGTTGCTCGGCCCGATCTGTGGCCCCATCCTCGGCGGCTGGCTCATCGACGCCTTCAGCTGGCACTGGATCTTCCTGATCAATCTGCCGCTCGGCATCATCGCGCTGATCCTGGCCTGGGTCGTGTTCGCGCCCGACAAGCCCAAGCCCTCGGAATCGTTCGACTTCCTCGGCATGCTGCTGGCCTCGCCGGGCCTGGCGCTGTTCTTGTTCGGTGTCTCCTCCATTCCGGAGAAGGGCACTGTCATGGCCGCGGGCGTGCTGATTCCGGCGATCCTCGGAGCGGCGCTGCTGGTGGCGTTCGTGTTCCACGCGCTGCGCACCGAACATCCGCTGATCGACCTGCGCCTGTTCGCCAACCCGTCGCTGCGCTATTCCGTGCTGACCATGTCGTTGTTCGCGACGGCGTTCTTCGGCGCCGGCTTCCTGCTGCCGAACTACTTGCAGCAGGTCCGCGGTGAGACGGCCTTCGACTCCGGCCTGCTCATGGCGCCACAGGGGATCGGCGCCATGCTGACGATGCCGATCGCGGGATTCCTGGTCGACAAGATGGGTCCCGGCAAGATCGTCATGTTCGGCATCACCTTCATCACCCTCGGCCTCGCCGGGTTCACCCAGCTGGGCGCCGACACCTCGTATCTGTGGATCGGTGGCGCGCTGTTCGTGATGGGCCTCGGCATGGGCTGCACGATGATGCCGGTGATGACCGCGGCCATTCAGACGCTCACGCGCGCACAGGTCGCGCGGGGTTCGACGTTGATGAACATCATCAACCAGACCGCGGCGTCGATCGGCACGGCGACCATGTCGGTCGTGCTGGCCGCACAGCTCAACGATCATCCGGAGGCGAAGGTCGCGATCGGCGCCAATGCCCGGCCCGACCTCGCCGCGCAGATTCCGCCGTCGGTGCTCGAGCGGGGCCTGGACCTGGCAGCGACAGCGTTCAGCAACACCTACTGGGTCACCGTGGTGCTGGCGTTGCTGACTCTGGTCCCGGCGTTCTTCCTGCCGCGGACCAAGCCGAAGGCGCCGATCGACGCCGAAGCGGTGGCGCCGGCCTGATCCAGCGCCTCGCGAGCCCGGGTGCGAAGATCGTCTCGCGCCCGGGCTTCGGCGTCGCGGCTCAGCCGTAGAGCTTGACGAAGTTTTCCAGCGAGCGTTCGATATCGCCGCGCAAGGCCTTGGCGACGGCCGAACCGATCGGACCGAACAGCGGCGCGCCGCCCAGATCGATGTCGACGCTCACCTTGGAACCGGTGCCGCTCGGCTCGACGAGCAGGCCGAGGCCGAACTTGGTGCCGCCGATGCCGGTGCCGGTGAGGGCGAGCTTGCGCGGGGGCTCGGCGGCGCGCACCGTCCAGGTCACCTTGTTGCGGAAACCTTTCACGCGGGCGATGCCGATGAGAACGGTGCCCGGCGTGAGCTCTTCGGGCAGCGTGCCGCGCCACGCCTCGTGAATGGTCAGCCAATTGCCGAGGTGTGGGAGGTCGGACGCGTGCGCCCAGGCCTGGTCCGGCGGGACGGGGACATCGACGGAGAGCTTCAGTTTCGCCACGTCGGCGATGTTATCCGGTACCCGGGGTTCTGTGAGCACCGGCTCGAGGCATCACGAACCAGAATAGATCAGCCGTCCAGTAGCGCGGACGGTTTCGGTTGGGAATCATGATGTCTGACAGCGTGATCCGTGTCGCGATCGTTACGTTTGCTGCTAGTGTGTGCGGGTCGCCGGAACCGGGGCATGTGATTCGAATACCCGAATCACATGCTCGCGGATAGAAGGCGAAATGCCTCGGCGGGTCGGCCGGCGAGGGCCCCCGGCGGAGGCGTCGTGTGGTCGAGGACGACGAAAGATCTGATGAACTCAGGAATCGCGGTGCTGTTGCTCGTCATCGGTGCGCCGCTGTTACTGCTCGCGATCGCGGTGAGTGTTTTCGCCATGCGCAACGAGCGCCGGCAGCGACAGCGTGCCGACGCCGCCATCCGTGAACGACTCGCCTGCGAGAACGCGCTGATGCAGCTGGCGCAGGTCACGCTGCCCGCCATCACCACGGCCGTGCGCAGGCACGAGATCCCGTCGGTGGTCGTCGAACTGCCGGGGGAACTGGGTGATTCGCAGTTCGGTCAGGCCCTGCAGTGGATCGCCACCGGGCATGCCGAGGATCTGCGCGTGGTCGCCGAGGAGACCAGGGCGATGGTCGAACGTTATGGCGAGCAACGTCGCCTCAACGAGATACAGACCGCGCAGGAGCAGACTCGCGCTGAGCTCTCGGCGTCGTCGCGCGCGGCCACCAGCGCCGCGGTGCGTTCCTTCGGCACGTCGGTGGTGAGCCTGGGCACCGACCTCGGCCAGGTCGTCAGTGCCGCGCTGCGCGAACACCGCGACGACGCGATCTACGAAACACTCACCCGCATCGATCACACTGTGCAGCAGATGATCCGGCAGGCCCAGTCCTATGTGATCGTCTCCGGCGGTCTGCCGGGTCGCCGGTGGCCACAGCAGTCGCTCACCGACGTGGCGGGCGGCGCCACCGGGCGGGTGCGCGAATTCCTGCGCGTGCGGGCGTCGCAGTCGGACCGGATCGTGATCAGCCGCGCTGTCGAGCCGCTGGTGCACACGATGGCGACCCTGCTCGACAACGCGCTGCGCTACTCGCCGCCGTCGTCGTTCGTCGAGATCGGTTTCCAGGAGGGCCATCACGGCGTCACCGTGATCATCGACGACGCGGGGATGCGGATGAGCCCCGAACAGCTCGAGGACGCGCGCCTGGTGCTCAGCGGCGAACGACCCGTCGATATCCATGACCTCGGCCCCGCGCCCAAGGTCGGCTTCCCCGGCATCGCGGCGCTGGCCCGGCGCTACGGATTCTCCGTACACGTCGACGGGCCCAATATCTTCGGCGGCATGCGGGCCATGGTGTACGTGCCCTCGGCACTGCTGGTGAGCGGAGACGCCCCGCGGCTGCCCGAGCCCGAGCTCGCCGCGCCCGCCCATATTCCGGTACCGGTGGCCGAGGTCGAATCGCCCGGCGCCGACGTCCACGAGATCACCAGCGGAGGGTTGCCCAAGCGCCGCCGCCGACCAGTTGCCCCGGATTCGGCGGGGGTAACGACCGAGTCGGGACAGGCGCGTCCCGACCTCGCCGCTGCCTGGCGCAGCGGATCCCGCAGCGGTCGCGCTGCGGCGGAGCGAACCACGGAAGGAACAGCCGATGAGCACACCGGTAGCCGATAGCACCAACCGTTTGGCGTGGCTGCTCGAGGATCTGGAGATCCCCGGCGTCCGCTTCGCGGTGTTGCTTTCCGAGGATGGACTGCGCATCGCGCACTCCCGTGGCGTGGTCAAAGACGACGCCGAACGATTCGCCGCGGCCGCGTCCGGTCTGCGCTCGCTCGGCAAGGCCCTCGGCGAATTCTGCGGCGGCTCGTCGAATGCGGTGCGCCAGAACATGACCGAGTACGACGAGGGCATGATCATGATCACCGCCGCGGGCGCGGGCGCCCTGCTCGGAGTCGCGACTACCTCCGATGTCGACGTCGCGCTGGTGGCGCATCGGATGAACGAACTGGCTTCGCGCGTCGGTCACGAGATCGGCAGCGCGCCCCGTATTGGCGGGAGGAATTGAGCCGCGGCAGACGCGATCCCGACCTGGTGCGCTCCTATGTGCGCACCGGGGGCCGGGTGCGCGCCGCCCATGACCTGGACCTGGTGACGCTGGTTCGCGCGGTCGAGGACAGTCGCCCCGATCATCGTCCCGACGAGCGTCGTCTGCTGGCACTCACCAGCCGCCGCGGCGCGCTGTCCATCGCCGAATTGTCGGCCTATCTCGACTTACCCGCCTCCGTCGTGAAGATCATCGTGTCCGATCTGCTCGACAGCGGTCACCTGCACTGCCCCACCCCGGCACAGGTGAAGCCGGAACTCGCACTGATCAAGGAGGTGCTGCATGGCCTCCGCGCCATTGCGGGATGATGTCGACTACGTCGCGGAAACCGTGACACGGTCGGTCAAGATCCTGGTCGCAGGTAATTTCGGCGTCGGCAAGACCACCTTCGTGTGCGGAGTGTCCGAGATCAGGCCACTGCGCACCGAGGAGACGATCACCGAGGCCAGTATCGGCGTCGACGATTTGGCCGGTTTGGGAAGCAAGGTGTCGACCACCGTCGCCCTGGATTTCGGTCGCATCACGCTCAATCCCCAACTCGCGCTGTACCTTTTCGGCACGCCGGGCCAGGAACGCTTCGCCCCGCTGTGGGAGGAACTCGCTCGCGGCGCCCTCGGCGCCCTGGTGCTCGTCGACACCCGTCGCATCGAAAAGGCCGACGACGTGCTCTCTGCGCTCGAGCAGCGTGGCGTGCCGTACGCGGTGGCGGTGAACGAATTCGAAGGATTCCGCCGGTATCCGCTCGAAGAGGTGCGCGAGGCGCTCGACCTCGCGCCCGGCACCCCGGTGATCGCGCTCGATGCGCGTCGCCGCGATCAAGGCCTGCGCGCACTGGTCACCCTGGCGGAGTACCTGTTTCGTAGACAGGAAACAGCAGCGTCGTGACGGTCGATATCGCCGCCGATGAACGGGTGGCGATGTGGGCTCCGGAATTCGCCGCTGATCCGCAGGCCGCCTACCAGCGGATGCGGAGCCGATTCGGCTCGGTGGTGCCGGTGGAACTCTCGCCGGGGATCCGGGCCACGTTGGTGATCGGTTATCACACCGCAGTGCGTATCCTCAACGATCCCGAACACTTCCCGGCCGATCCACGCATGTGGGAGCGCGACATCCCGGCGGACTGCCCGGTGCTGCCGATGTTGCAGTTCCGGCCCGCCGCGCTGCGGACCTCCGGCGCCGAACACACCCGGTACCGCCAGGCCAACGTCGCCGGGATCGCCGGGGTCGACCTGTACGCGATGCACAGCACCGTCGAAGAGTTCGCGATCCCGCTGATCAACAGTTTCTGCGCGACCGGTTCGGCGGACCTGTTGAGCCAGTACGCTTTTCCGCTGGTGTTCCAGGCGCTGAACTCGATGCTCGGATGCACGCCCGAGATCGGGCAGCAGGTGGCGACCGGGATGGCGCAGATCTTCGAAGGTGACGACGCCGAAGCGGGCAACAATCTGCTCGCCTCCGCCCTCGCGGACCTGGTGGGGTTGCGCCAACGCGAGCCCGGTGACGACGTCGCCACCCGCCTGCTCCAGCACCGGGCCGCCCTCACCGACGAGGAGATGGTGCACCAGCTGCTGGTGCTGTACGGCGCGGGCATCGAGCCCATGCTGAACCTGGTGGTCAACACGTTGCGGCTGATGGTCACCGATGATCGTTTCGCCGGAGATATCCTCAGCGGCAGTCTGTCCACGCGTGACGCGCTCGACGAGGTGCTGTTCACCGACCCGCCACTGGCCAACTTCTGCATGACCTACCCGCGTCAGCCCATCCTGATCGACGACACCTGGCTGCCCCCACACGAACCGGTCGTCATCAGCATGTCGGCCTGCAACAACGATCCGGCCATCGCCGGGCGTGACGTCGTCGACAATCGGGCGCATCTGGCCTGGAGCGCGGGTCCGCACGGCTGCCCGGCCAAACCGGTGGCCTACCTGATCGTGCAGGACGCCATCGACCAATTGCTCGATGCCCTCCCGGAACTGACCCTCGCCGTACCCGTCGAGGATCTGGTGTGGCGGCCCGGTCCGTTTCACCGGTCGCTGGCGGCATTGCCCGTGACATTCCCGAAGACCCCGCCGCTGCCGATGCCCTGAATCAGCGGCGCCTTCGCGAGGCGGCGCTGCGGCACGGTGCGCGCGGGGATCCGGCGAACCAGCGTGTGGGTCAGCCGATCTCGGAGGGTGCGCTGAGCGCGGCCTGCATGGCCACGCCGTCGACGTAGGTGTGCTTGGCCTTGACCGCACCGTCCTCGACGGTGACCATATCCGCGATATCGACGTCGACGGCGCCGCCGGTGACGGAGGTGCCGGACAGCTTCCAGCGCACCACCCAGAAGTCGTCGCCGACGCGCAGGTCGACCTGGGTGAAGGTCAGGTCGGGAACGAGGGCGAAGGTCTCCGCCGCGGCGGTGCGGATCTGCGCGCGCCCGTGCGCGGGTGCGCCCCCGGAGTGCAGGTGGAAGACAGAATCGGGCGTGTGTAGCGCGGCGATCCGGTCGGGGTCGCGCTCGGCCCAGCAGGCGTGATAGCGCTCGAACAAATCCTTGGTGGCATCGGACATGGTCGCCAAGCCCTTCAATATACAAACAGGATGACTGTATGTTCCCGAATCCGAGGGGGCGCGTCAAGGGTCGAAGGGCCTCGGATCCATCGCGGCCCTCGTCCTGCCCTAGACTTCGACGTCGCTATGAACCCTGATCGTCGGACCCAAGCCGAACGCTCGGCCGCCACCCGTGCCGCGGTGATCCGTGCCGGGCGAGAGCTGTTCGGGCGGTTGGGTTATGGCGCGGTGAGTACGATCGCGGTGGCCGAAGCGGCGGGGGTCAGTCGCGGCGCGCTCTATCATCAGTTCAGTGAGAAGCGCGAGCTGTTCGAGGCGGTGTTCGAGGATCTCGAACGCAGCCTGGTCGAGGTGATCGCCACCGCCGTCGCCCAGGCACGTGCTGCGGACCCGATCGAGAGCCTCATCGTGGGCTGCCTGGCCTGGTTGCAGGCCTCGACCGCGACCGAGGTGCGCCGGATCGCGCTGCTCGACGCGCCGGCGGTGCTCGGATGGAGCCGGTGGCGTGAGATCGAACTCCGGCACACCATCGGCCTGGTGGAGAATGCGATGGCGGGGGCCATGGCCGCCGGGCGGATCAGGAAGCAGCCGGTGCGGCCGCTGGCGCTGGTGGTGGTCGGTGCGCTGGACGAGGCGGCGCAGTACCTGGCCAATTCGGGCGAGCAGGGCGATGTCGCCGATGTCCGCGCGGTGATCGAGCAGCTCATTTCCGGCCTGGCCGTCGACCGGACGATCGATTTCAGAGCTTGACCGCCATCTCCAAACCTCCCTCGAACGGCAGCGTTTGGGTGGTGAACCCATTGGCCGGGTCATCGATGAAGTCGAACAGCTCGCGGTAGCTCGGTGGGCGGTTCTCGGTGTTGTCGACGATGACGACGGCGCCGCGGCGAAGGTGGGGTGCGATCAATTCGATCGCGGGACGGGCCATGACCGGCCAGATGTCGATCAGGGCGAAATCGATGGGCTGCTCGATGTGCTGGAGCGTTTCGCGCAGGTCGCCCTCCCGGAGATCGACGTAGCGCTCGAGGTCGGCGCAGGCGAGGTGTGTGCGGGCCTGCGCGGCCTTGGCGGGTTCGTGTTCGGTGCCGATGACCACACCGGGTCGGCCGTCTTCGGTGGCGACCAGGTGGATCGCCTGAGCGAGATAGAGGGTGGAGACGCCGTACGAAGTGCCCACTTCCACAGCGCATTTCGCACGCAGCGCGAGGCAGAGACGGTGGCAGAACATGGCCTTGTCGTGGTCGAGAGCGACGAGCTTGTCGGCGAGGAAGCCGGCCGCGTCGTCGTCGATCGTGCCTGGGTCGAGCGCTTCGCCGCGGTCGGCGCGGGCGGCGAAATGGGCACCGATATCGGCGATCTGGTCGGTGCTTCGCTGCTGCAGCTGGGCGATCAGCTGATCGAGGTGCGGGTTTCGCAATGCGCTCGGTGTCACGGGGACAACCTTTCTCGGTGGAAAACCTGTGTGCAACAAGGTGATCGGATGCGCGCTCGGCGCGGCGGTTTCGCTGCCGGTCGGAGCGACCGGCTCTTAGTCTGCGACGGGTGAGCATTAATGTCAATGATGTGTGAACCTCAAGCGGCTGGGTTATCGTGCAGGAGTGCCGGACCAGCTATCGCCAGGGCGTCAGCGCCGCAGTCCGGTCGCCCGCGGCGGGCGGCCGACGCTCAACGCCGATCTGATCGCCGCGGCCATGCTCGAGTTGGCCGGGCGCGACGGGTTCCGTGCGGTGACGATGCAGGTGCTCGCCGAGCATCTCGGGGTGACCGTGCGTGCGCTGTATCGCCATGTCCGCGACAGACAGGATGTCGTCGACCGGGCGGTCGAGCTCTGGCTGGCGACTTGGCCCGAGCCCGAACTCGATGCGAGTGATTGGCGGGCGAGCTTCGCCGAGTACTGCCGTCTGCGCCGCGAAACCAACCGTGCGCACCCGCGCGCGCTGCTCTTCTCGCTCGACGAGCACGTCGGCGACGTGCGCCTGCACCCGAGGCGCCTCACCGCGCCCGACGCCTTCCTCGGTTTCCTGACCGAGCTCGGCCTGAGCATGTCCGACGCGCTGTTCGTGCACCGCGACCTGACCCTGCGGCTGTACGCCTTCGCCCTGCTCGTCGATTACCACCATGACGTCGGTCAGCCGGTTGTCGACGACTCTCCGATGCCGCGGGCCTGGCTCGATCACTTCCCGGACCTCGACGTGCCGCACCTGCGCGAAGCCATGGAGGTTCCACGCATCGGTCCCGATGAGATGTTCGACCGCATGGTGGACGACGTCGCTTACACCATCACCCGGCTCCGCAAGCTCTAGGCGGGGAGCCGGTATTCGGTCAGGGCAGCCGGCCTGGCATTAAAATAGGTTAGGCTTGCCTAATGACGACTGAGACTGTGAATCGCCCCGCCATGG
>JACIXH010000041.1 GCA_014360565.1 Nocardia sp. | reverse complement strand
AACACGGCGACGCCCGTCGCGCCACCACCCGCATCTTCGGTTCCAAGCCCGGCACCTACGGTGCGGGCCTGCTCCAGCTCATCGACTCCAAGAGCTGGCGCACCGACGACGACCTCGCGCAGGTCTACACCACCTGGGGCGGCTACGCCTACGGTCGCGACCTCGACGGCGCCCCCGCCGCCGACGATATGCGCACCGCCTACAAGCGCATCGCGGTCGCCGCCAAGAACACCGACACCCGCGAACACGACATCGCCGACTCCGACGACTACTTCCAGTACCACGGCGGCATGGTCGCCACCGTGCGCGCGCTGACCGGCAAGAATCCCGAGGCCTACATCGGCGACTCCACCCGCCCCGATGCCGTGCGCACCCGCACTCTCTCGGAGGAGACCGCCCGCGTCTTCCGTGCCCGCGTGGTGAACCCGCGCTGGCTCGAGGCGATGCGTCGCCACGGCTACAAGGGCGCGTTCGAGATGGCCGCCACGGTCGACTATCTGTTCGGCTACGACGCCACCACCAACGTGGTCGCTGACTGGATGTACGAGAAGTTGTCCGAGAGTTACGTTTTCGATGACGTGAACCGCAAGTTCATGGAGCAGTCCAATCCGTGGGCCCTGCACGGCATCGCCGAACGTCTCCTGGAGGCCGCCGAGCGCAAGCTGTGGGAGCACCCCGAACAGGAGACGCTGGACAAACTGCGGCAGGTCTATCTGGAGACCGAGGGCGAGCTGGAGTGATCCCACTTGCCGCAAAACTGCAACACGTTCTAGTCTGAAGCATGGCGTGCCGACGCGATCCCGCCCGGCCCGCGCGCAGGAAAGGGACACGATGAGTACCTCCCCGGGCTATTTCACCCACGCGGACGGCGTCTTCACGCCGCTGCGGTACTCGCTGAGCCTGTGGTCGCCGAGCATGCTGTCGGGCCCGCCGGTGTGCGGATTGATGGCGCGTGAAGTGGAAGCGGGCTACTGCGCCGACGGGTTCAGCCCCGCGCGATTCACCGTCGACCTGCACCGTCCCGTGCCCGCCGTGCCGCTGACGATCGCCAGCGAACTGGTGCGCGACGGCAACCGGGTCCGGTCGGTGGCGATCGTCGTGCGCGCCGACGGCGAGATCGTCGCCCGCGGCAGTGCGCTGCTGTTGAAGCGTTCGGTCCAGCCGCCGGGCGAGGTCTGGCGCCTCGACCGGGATCGGCCGGTGCCCCCGCCGAGCGTGCTCGCCACCCTCGAGGAGGCGATGCACCTGTTCGGCAGTGACGGGCAGGGTTGGTCGATGAATATGACCGAACATCAGAACGAGGCGCGCAAACGCAAGTGGGTGCGCAATATCCCGGTCGTCGCGGGGGAGCAATCGTCGCCGTTCTGCTACGCGGCGATGACCGGCGAGCAGACCAGCCTGGTCACCAACTGGGGCACCGAGGGCATCGGCTTCATCAACACCGATGTCTCGATCACGTTCTCGCGCATGCCCATCGGTGACGAGATGGGTCTCGAGGCGGAGAGCCACCTCAGCGACGACGGGATCGCGGCGGGCGCGGCGGTGCTCTACGACCAGCAGGGGGCGTTCGGCATCTGCACCACCACCGCGCTGGCCAACGAACGCAGGCAGATCCGCGGCGACGTCATCGACGAGCTGTCGGAGTCGTTCGCGTCGGACACGTTCAGGCAGCCGCAAGTCCGGTGAACGCCATCGCGACGGTCGCCCCGCACAGGACTGCGCCGGTCGTCGTGGTGGCGAGTAGGTAGCCCAGCGCGATCGACCGGGCCACGGGGAGCAGCGACAGCACCAGCGCGGGCGTCAGCAGCGCTGCCAGCGTCAACGCCCAGCTGAGCCAATACGACGTCGCGATCGGCTCGATCCGCGCGAACGAGATCGTCCGCGGCACCGGGACCTGCCATGCGTTCTGCACCGCGAAGGTCGCGGGGACCAGCACGAAGACGGCGACGAACAAACCCGCCGATACACCCCACCCCGACCGCCACCGATACTGTCCCGGCACCACCGCCCACACCTTCCCTGCCACCGCCGACAACCGCCGAGCCCCATGCTCCCTCGAGAACCCCGAACACGGGCGCAGGGCGGTTGTGCCGCGTGTTCGAGGCAGTGGCGCGCGGTGCGGCTAGGCCGAGATCAGGGTCACGATGAGTTCGTCGGCGATGGACTCCGCTTTCACCATGCCGCTACCCAGGTAGAGGGTTGCCGCGCGGGGACGGCCGTCGGCCAGCGGCACGACCGAGACCGCGTCGACGCGGCGCCCCGCGAGCTCGTCGTAGGGCGACTCCTCGGTGACGTCGAACGCGGTGTATTTGCCGGAGTTGGCGACGTATTCGATATTGACCGGGTCGACCAGCGGCTCGAACGGGTCACGCCACGGTGACCCGCCGATGCGCAGTTCCGCACCGTCGATACCGGCGTCGAGGAGCAGGGTCGCGCCGTTGTGGAAGGTGAATTCGATCGGGCCCTCGGTGCGGTCGATCTCGTCGCCCAGGACATAGAACATCCGGCGGACGGCGACGATGGTCTCGTCGACCGCGGCGTTGAGCGCGGTACGGCCGTGCTCTGCGGTGTCGGACATAGGTTTTCCTCTGCAGCGGTCGAGGCCGGGCGGAGCAAACATCATGTCGCGGCGCGCCCGCCGCACGCAACTCCGCGCGGCGTGTTCGTCCCGCGCACGCCGCACCGTCGCTCCGCTCGTAGAGTGGATCCCATGGTGGACCACAGCACCACCGACGCGGTGGAACGCGCGGCCGAGCTGCTGCGCGGGCGCCGCACCGTGGTGATCTCCGGTGCGGGACTGAGCACCGACAGCGGCATTCCCGACTATCGCGGCCCCGATTCGCCACCGCGCACCCCGATGACCTACCAGCAATTCGTCGGCGACCCGGTGTTCAGGCAACGGTACTGGGCCCGCAACCACATCGGCTGGCGGCACATGGACGCCGCCCGGCCCAATCCGGGTCATCGCGCCGTGGCGCGTCTCGAGCGCGCGGGGCTCGTGTCGGGAGTGATCACCCAGAATGTGGACCTGCTGCACATGAAAGCAGGGGCGCGCCGGGTGATCGATCTGCACGGAACATACGCGCGGGTGCGTTGTCTCGAGTGCGCGAATCTCATCTCCCGAATGACGCTCGCCGAACACCTCGAAGCGGCCAATCCCGGTTTCGCGGAATCTATTTCAGCCCGGCCGACCGGAATCGAAGTGGCCCCGGACGCGGATGCGGTGGTGACCGATACCGGCCGGTTCCGGATGGTCGACTGCCTGTCCTGCGGTGGAATGCTCAAACCCGACATCGTGTATTTCGGCGAGAATGTGCCACCCGACCGCGTCGAAGCCGCTTTCGGCATGGTCGATCGCGCGCAGGCGATACTGGTCGCCGGTTCCTCGCTCACGGTGATGTCGGGCCTGCGATTCGTCCGCAGAGCGGCGAAAAACCGTGTGCCAGTAGTGATCGTGAATCGCGGGCGGACACGGGGCGACGAACTCGCCACCCTGCGAATCGAGGCGGGCTGCTCGCAGACATTGCACGCGCTGGCCGAACTCGCCTGCTGAATTCCCGTCCGCCGAACTGACAGTTCCCAGTGCCGGTGCCTCTCGTTTCCCAGTGAAATGATCGATAACTTGATCCCTCGGTGTCGGCAGCGAATCCGACGTGGGTAAGCTCTGCGCACCAGTGCATGAAGAGTTCCACCCGCGGCGCAAAGTTTTCCTCGCAGCGGGGTTGTCGGCCCTCGTGTTGGGCCGAATGATCGACCCCCACTTGCCAGCCGATCAGAACCAGGGCATTTCGTGACCGATACCGTCGTTGCCGAATCACGCCTCACGCACCGCCAGACACTCACCATCCTGTCCGGCCTGCTACTAGGGGTGTTCCTCGCCGCGCTCGACCAGAACATCGTCAGCGTCGCGATCGTCCGGATCGCGAACAGTCTCGACGGCTTCGACGAACAGGCATGGGCGACAACGGCGTATCTGATCACCGCCACCGTCACCACGCCGCTCTACGGCAAATTGGCCGACATCTACGGGCGCAAACCGTTCTATCTGCTGGCGATCGCGCTGTTCGTCATCGGCTCGGCGGCGTGCTGCTTCGCGACCACCATGTACCAGCTCGCCGGATGCCGGGCGTTCCAGGGTTTGGGCGCGGGCGGGTTGATGTCGCTGGCGTTCACCATCGTCGGTGACATCGTGCCCGCGCGCGAACGAGTCCGATACCAGGGGTATTTCCTCATGGTGTTCGGCATCGCGACCGTGCTCGGCCCGGTGGTCGGCGGTTTCCTGTCCGATTACGAGAGCCTCGCCGGCATCGAGGGCTGGCGCTGGGTGTTCCTGGTGAACGTGCCGGTGGGCATCCTGGCGTTCCTCGTCGTCGCCAAGGTGCTCAATGTGGCGCACGTTCGCCAACGCAGCCGGATCGACTGGTTCGGCGCGTTCGCGCTCGTCGTGGGTGTGGTGCCGCTGCTGATCGTGGCCGAACAGGGACGCGTGTGGGGCTGGATGGAACCGAAATCACTGCTCTGCTACGGCATCTGCGTGGGCGGGCTGCTGCTGTTCGTCCTGGTCGAATTCCTGATGAAGGACGCGGCGCTGATCCCGCTGCGGTTGTTCCGCAGTTCCACGTTCAGCATCGCCATTCTCGGTGGGTTCCTGGTGGGCGTCGCGATGTTCGGCGCGATCACGATGGTGCCGCAGTATCTGCAGGTCGTGCGTGGGTTCTCGCCGACCGAGGCGGGCCTGCTGATGTTGCCGCTGGTACTCGGGATCATGGTGGGAGCGCAGATATCCGGGCTGATCACCAAGGCCACCGGACGCTACAAAGTGCTGCCCGTGCTCGGCGCGCTGATTCTGGCGATCGGCTGCGCGCTGTTCGCCCGGATCACCTACGACGGTCCGCTGTGGCAGCCGCTGGCCTACAGCGCGATCATGGGTTTCGGGCTCGGCGGCTGCATGCAGACGCTGATCATCGCGGCGCAGAACGCGGTCGGGCGGACCGAGATGGGCGTGTCGACCGCGGCCGCGACCTTCTTCCGGCAGCTCGGCGGGACCCTCGGTGTCGCGGTGTTCCTGACGGTGCTGTTCGACCAGCTGCCCGGTTCGATCCTGGAAGCCTTCGGCGGAAGCCTGCCCGCCGGTTTCGACGGCGCGCGGCTCGAGGGCTTGCTGAGCGATACCAGCGGCATCGCCACCCTGCCCGACGAGTTGCGGATCCCGATCCTCACCGGATTCACCGACTCGATGCACAGCGTGTTCCTGCTCGCCGCCGACCTCGCCGTGGTGGCCTGCCTGGTGCTGGTGTTCATGAAAGAGATTCCGCTGCAAGAGGATCCGGCGCCCGAGGAATCGGACGAGGTCGCCCTGCTGCGCGATGTGAGCCTGCACGACGCGCACGAGATGGCGGGGGAACTGCGGCCCGCCGCGACCGGACGGGTGATCGCGGGACTGCTGCGTCGCGACGACGACCGCCCGGTCCCCGCCGCCACGCTCACCCTGATCGACCAGCACGGGCATCAGGTGGCCCGCGGCAACGGCGACGCCGACGGCGCGTATGTGATCGAGGCGCCGCGACCGGGCAACTATGTGCTGATCGCCGCGGCGGCCGGTCATCAGCCCGAGGCGGTGAGCGTGTCGATCGGGGAGCGCGCCCAGCACGTCGACCTGATGCTGACCGGCGCGGGTGAACTCACCGGCATCGTGCGCTCGGCCCGCCGCGGCGAACCGTTGTGGGGTGCGACAGTCACGCTGACCGACCCCGAGGGCGAGGTAGTGGGCGCGGCGATCACCGGGGAGGACGGCACCTACGTGTGCCGCGACGTCGTCAGCGGCACGTACACCCTGGTCGCGGTCGCCGATCACATGCGGCCGTCGGCGGTCGCGCTGACCGTGCCCGACACCGGCTCGCTGCATCGCGACATCGACCTCGAACCGATGGCCATCCTGCTCGGCTCGGCCTGGGTGGACGGCGACCGTCCCGTTGCCGATGTGCAGATCACCGTCCTGGATTCGGGCGGTGATCCGGCGGCGACGGCGCGCACCGACGAGAAGGGCAAGTACCTGGTCCCCGACCTACCCGAAGGCGAGTACACGGTGGTCGCGCGCGGCTATCCGCCCGTCGCGAGCCAGGTGTCGGTCACTCGCGGCGAGATCACCCACGACGTGACGCTGGGGTACGAGAACGAGGAATCGATGAACCGCCGGTGAGGGCAGCGGTGCGGGTCGCTGGTCGCCGGCCGGTACGACTCGGCGAGGGCGGTCAGGCCGACTCGGCGACCTGCTCGGCACGGTAGGACTCGGCCAGCTCGGCCAGGGGGATCGAGAGGGCCTCGGCGAGGCCGACGACGGTGCCGAACGCGGGGGAGGGCAGCCGCCCCGATTCGATCTTGCGCAGCGTCTCCGGGGAGATGCCTGCTCGCAGGGCTACCTCGGCGAGCTCGCGTTCGCCGCGGGCCGTGCGCAACCGCCGCCCGAGGCGGCGGCCTGCTTCGACCTGCGCGGGACTGAGCGGGAGACGGACCATGGGACCGATGGTAGGTGGTCACGGAGCCGTTGGCCAAGGTGAGCGTGCGCCGAGCTGAGGAGGGATCTCCGTTTCCGCCTCCCTCGGGGTGTGGCAATGGTAGGTGTCAGGGGAGGACATCGAAGTTCGAAAGGTATGGGCATGACACGACGGTTCGACGGCAAGGTCGTTTTCATCACGGGAGCGGCGCGCGGGCAGGGCAGGGCGGAGGCGGTGCGCTTCGCCGAGGAAGGCGCCGACGTGATCGCGATCGACGCGTGCGCCGAGTTCGCCAGCACGAGCTACGCGGGCGCGACCGAAGCGGATCTGGCCGATACCGTGAAGCTGGTCGAAGCGGCGGGCGGCAAGATCGTCGCGAGCAAGGTCGACGTGCGCGATTTCGACGCGCTCTCAGCGGCGCTCACCGCAGGAATAGCGCAGCTGGGCCGACTCGATGTGGTCGTGGCCAACGCGGGTATCTGCTCTGCGGGCATGTCGTGGGAGATCTCCTTGGAGCAGTGGCAGGAGACCATCGATGTGAACCTGACGGGCGTGTTCCACACCGCGAAAGCCGCTGTGCCGCACCTGCTCGCGCAGGGCGAGGGCGGTGCGATGGTGTTCACCAGTTCGGTGGCGGGTCTGAAGGGCATTCCGTTCACCGGCCACTATGTCGCGACCAAACACGCGATCACGGGGCTGGCGAAGACGATGGCCAACGAACTCGGCGAGCACCGGATCCGAGTGAACACCGTCCACCCGGCGGGTGTGGAGACCGGCATGCAGATCAACGAGATGGGACCGCTGTTCGAAAGGTATGGAGCCACTCTCGCGCCCATCTTCATGAACGCGCTACCCAGCCACATCTGCCAGCCGGAGGAGATCGCCGCGACCGTGGCGTGGCTGTGCTCGGACGAGGCCTCGCAGATCACCGGCGCGCAGATCCCCGTGGACATGGGTAACCTGAACCGCTGATTTTGGTATTTTTATACCGGCGCGGCTAGTGTCGGTATGAAAATACCAATCGGAGGCGTCATGGTGGAGTTGAAATCGCCCGCGGAGATCGAGCGCATGCGGGTGACCGGCCGATTCGTTGCCGACGTGCTGGCCGGGGTGCGCGACCGCGCGGCGGTCGGGGTGAATCTGCTCGAGCTGGAAGAGTATGTGCGAGAACGGATTCGCGAGCGGGGAGCGGTGTCGTGCTATTGGGACTACTCGCCGTCGTTCGGGCGGGGCCCGTTCCGCAACACGGTCTGCCTGGCGGTGAACGATGCTGTGCTGCACGGTCTCCCGCACGACTACCGGCTGCGTGACGGCGATCTGCTGACGGCGGATCTGGCCGTGTCGATCGACGGCTGGGTCGCCGACTCGGCCATCTCGTTCATCGTCGGCACCTGCGCGACCGCCGACGAGCAGTTGGTGCGGGCCACGGAGGAGGCGCTGGCTGCCGGGATCGCCGCCGCGCAACCGGGCAACCGGATCGGCGACATCTCCGCCGCGATCGCGGATGTCGCACGCGGATACGGGTATCCGGTGAACACCGAGTTCGGTGGGCACGGTCTCGGGCGGACCATGCACGAAGACCCCCACATCGCCAACGACGGCAGGGCCGGTCGTGGTTTCCGGCTCCGGCCCGGTCTCACGGTGGCGATCGAACCGTGGTTCGCGGCCACCACCACCGAGGTCTACACCGACGCCGACGGCTGGACGATCCGCTCCGCCGACGGCTCCCGCTGCGCGCACAGCGAACACACCATCGCCGTCACCGCCGACGGCCCGCGAATCCTCACCCTGCAGAGCTGACCGGCGCCGTCGCCGGGCGTCACCGGGTGCTCGCTGGTCGACGAACGCACCGCCGGTGAGCCTCAATACGGTGGAATCCCGGGCCGAGCGAGGTTCAGTCGGTCGCGGTGAGCCAGGTCGAGAGTAGGTCGCCGGCGTCGGCGGCGATCGCCGTGCGCTCCTCGGCGGTCAGTTCGACGGCGTCGAATTCGGTTTTCCAGTGGGCGAGGCGGTCGGTGTCCTCGGCGGCGGTGGCGAGGTCGGCGAGGGCGGCGTAGGCGCGTGCCCGGTCGGCTGCGGTTGCGGTGGCGCCGAAGCGGCGCAGGCCGGTTTCGAGGGCGCGGGTGGCGGCGCTGTCATCGGTTTTGAACTCGCGCAGAATCCGGGCGTTGTCGAGGACCTTGGGTAGGCCTTCGAGCTTGCGTGAGCCGCCGTAGTCGAAATCCGGTTCGCCACGCTGGATGACGGTGATCCAGTTGCCGACCGGGTCGACCAGGGTGAACCGGGTCTGGCCGGGGCGGAAGCGGGTGATGCGGGGGCAGCCCTTGGCGGGGATCTTGCCGTAGTGCGCGCGCAGCGCGGCGGTGTATTCGGCGTGCCGGGCGGCGACGTCGTCGACCAGCAGCAGGGCGGCCGCGTGCTCGGCGGGCAGGGTGATGCCGGGTGGGGCGGCGACGAAGTGTAGTGCGTGGGTGTCCTTTTCCACCGCGCCGTAGATGTAGGGGCGAGTTTGTTCCCAGGTGACGGCGTAGCCGAGCGCTCGATAGAACTCGAGCGTGCTCGTCAGGTCGCCACCCCACAACATCGGTACCGCGAGATCAGTCACGATTCGAGCCTACGAACGATTTCTCCTACGCGCCCATGGAAAGTTTCGGCCCAGCTGAGAACCGCTGCGCCCATTAAGCTGCGGGCATGACACACGGCCTCGGCGAATTGGCGACCGCGAACTATGTCCTGCTCACCACCTTCCGTAAGGACGGCACTCCCGTGGGGACGCCCGTCTGGGCGGTCGCGCGCGAGGACAAGCTGCTCGTCTGGACCGTCACCGACAGCTGGAAGGTCAAACGCATTCGGCGCAACCCGGAGGTGACCGTGCAGCCCTGCTCGGCGCGCGGGGAGGCACGCGGTGCCGTCGTCACCGGCACGGCCCGGCTGCTCGACGCGGGCGAGACCGACGAAGTCCGCTCGGCGATTCGCCGGAAATACTGGCTCACCGGCCCGCTCGTGATCCTGGGCAGCAATCTGCGCCGCGGCAAGGCGGGCACGATCGGCATCGAGATCACACCCGCCTGAGTCGGTGCGATCCACTATGTAGAACCGCCGGTATCGGATACTGTGAGGGCTCGGCAGCACTTCCGAAGGGACTCACATGGCCGTGAAACGCAACCGAGCCGTCGTCGTCGCGGGCGCACGGACACCGTTCGTGCGCGCGTTCACCGACTTCACCCGCCTCGACAGCATCGCACTGGCCGGTGCGGCCGTTCGCGGGCTGATCGAACGAACCGGAATCGCACCCGGCGAGATCCAGTCCATTGTCTGGGGCGGCGTGGTCCTGCCCAGTCACGCGCCGAACATCGCGCGCGAGATCGCCCTCGACCTGAACCTGGACTTCGGTTGCGAGGGGTACACGGTCACCCGTGCCTGCGCGTCCGGTCTGCAGGCGGTGACCTCGGCGGCAGCGGCGATCGAACGCGGCGAGTACGACATCATGATCGCCGGTGGCAGCGATTCCACCAGCAACGCCGAGATCAAGCTGCCGCAGAAGGTCGTGCACGCGGTCGCGCCGGTGGCGCTCGGCAAGCCCAAGGCGATGGACTATCTCGATGTGGTCCGTCAGCTCGCGCCGTTCACCGACATCCTGCCGCGCCAGCCCAAGATCGCCGAGCGCACCACCGGCGAGGTGATGGGTGAGTCCGCGGAGAAGATGGCGCGGATCAATGGCATCTCCCGCGCCGATCAGGACGCCTTCGCTGCCCGGTCGCACCATCGCGCCGCGGCGGCGATCGCCTCGGGACGCTTCGATGACGAGGTCGTGCCGGTCGCCACGCCGTCGGGCACGCTGATCGAGACCGACGGACTCGTTCGCGCGAACACCAGCATCGACAAGCTCGCGACGTTGAAACCGGTGTTCGAGAAGAACGGCACGGTCACCGCGGGCAATGCCAGCCCGCTCACCGATGGGGCCTCGGCGGTGTTGCTGATGAGCGAGGAGAAGGCGCGCGCTCTCGGTTTCACCCCGCAGGCAGCGTTTCGCTCCTGGAGTTTCGTCAGCGTCGACCCCGCCGATCAGGTGCTCATCGGCCCGGCGATCTCGATGCCGCGCGCCCTCGACAAAGCGGGCATGACGCTGGCCGACATCGACCTGGTCGATATCCACGAAGCCTTTGCCGCACAGACTCTTTCGGTGCTGCGGATGCTGGAGAGCACCGACTGGGCCAAGGCCCGCCTCGACCGCGACGAGCCGGTCGGCACCGTCGACATCGACAAGCTGAACGTGCACGGTGGCTCGATCTCGCTGGGCCACCCGTTCGGCGCCACCGGCGCTCGCATGGTCACCACCATGGCCAACGAACTGGCTCGCACCGGGAAAGAGACCGCGCTGCTGGGGATCTGCGCGGCAGGCGGCATCGGCGCTTCCGCGGTGCTCGAACGCGTCTAGCGGAGGTCAGGTGGGCGCACCGCGGCGGGGACGGTGCGCCCGGATGTCCACGAGGCGTCCGTCGGGGTCGACGGCCGTCATCGTCCACTGCGTGGGCAGGGTCTCGATCGGGCCGACCGGCAAGCCCGCGTCCGCGAGGCGCTCGCGCACCGCACGCAGTTGCTCCAGGGTGCCCAGGCGCAAACCCCATCCAGCGCGCCCGAGGGGATCGCGATCGGTGAGCGGAGCAGTCGTGGTCTCCACGAGCATCAGGTGGTCGGCGCCGCCGACGTCGACGATCGCGATCCGCGGATCGTCCGGGGTGGCAGCGCGCTCGAAAGCCAGTGTCGCGCCGAGGAATTCGGTGTAATACCGCACGAGCTGATCGAGGTCGACGGTGGTCAGCGTCAGGTGATTGATTCCGAGGAGATCGGGCATGGTCGTTCCAGCCTAGCGGCGTAGCGCGGCGGAATATCGGCTGAGCGCCGCGGCGCCGTCGAGCATGGCGACGCCCTGTGCGGTGATCTTCGCCTGCCAGTCGGCGAGGGCGTGCGCCAGCGCTTCGGTACTGCCCGCGGCGCGGACCTGCTCGATGACGGCGGCGATGTGGGCGAGGCGATAGTGGCCTCGGCGCAGGATGTGGGCCAGTTCGGCGTCACGGCGGTCGGTGGCGCTGTAGTGGCGGTAGCCGGTGGCGGGGTCGCGGGTGGGAGCGAGGATTCCGGCTGCTTCCCAGGCTCGCAGGGTGGCGGAGGTGACCCGAAGATGGCGGGCGAGTTCGCCGATGGTCCTGGTGTCCACGGAAAGCCTGGTGTCAGAGGGTAATTCGGCGATCAGGTGGTCGACGGCCCGGCGCACCGAACTCAGGGTTTCGCGGTCGCGCAGGAGTTGGCCGTGTCCGCGGTCGATGATCGTGAGGGCTTTGTCGAGGTCGTCGTCGTGGAGGGCGCGCATGATCTGACCCGCGGTGGCGTGTCCGTAGGCGGCGATCAGGGTGAGGTAGGTGCGCAGCGCGCTCGCGTGCAGGTCGGTGTAGATCCGGTAGCCGGTCGGGGTGCGTTCGGCCGGCGGCAGGCAGCCGTCCTGTTCATAGTTGCGAATCGCTTGGGTCGACAGGCCGTGCTCGCGGGCCAGGTCGGATGGTCGCAGGGTTCTCACTGATTTGAGACTTTACGCCACGTCGTCACCAAAGCTCCTGGTCGAGTCTCCACCGTTCTTTCAACGATACGATTGACAGACATGAGCCAGAGAATCAGCGACTTCGTCCCCTCTTCCTGTGAGCTGCTCGCACTCGGGGAACCGACGCACAGAGAACCCGGCTTCGCCTCGATCCGTAACGAGCTGTTCGCCGAGTTGGTGGCGAGTGGGTTCCGGTCGATCGCCCTGGAAACGGATCGCGTCGCCGCGCTCGCCGTGGACGAGTTCGTTCGAGGCGGCCACGGCACCCTCGACGAGGTGATGCGCACGGGCTTCTCCCACGAGTTCGGCGAACTCACCGGCAATCGGGAACTGGTCGCCTGGCTGCGCGACCACAACGCGGGTCGAGCTGCCGAGGATCAGGTCGGTTTCCACGGATTCGACGCCGCGATGGAGACGATGAGTGCTCCCAGCCCTCGGACCTACCTCGAATTCGCGCGCGACTACCTGGAACTCGACGTCGACATCGCCGGCCCCGCGGGCAGCGACGAGCGCTGGAGCCGCACCGAAGCCGTCCTGGACGCGAAGGTCTCACCAGGTGCCGGCCCCGACGCCGAGCGGTTGCGGGTGCTGGCAGACGACATGCTCACCCTCCTCTACACCCGCGCGCCGGAGCGGATCGCCGCCACTTCCCTCGCCGAGTGGCACCGCGCGACAATCCATCTCACTGCTGGAATCGGTCTGCTCCGCTATCACCGGCAGGCGGCCGCGCCGACCGAGGACGGCGTGCGATGGAACAGCCTGGCCGCCGCTCGCGACGCGCTCATGGCACAGAACCTCCTCGACATCCGCGCCGGCGAAGCGCGCCGTGGGCCGACCCTGGTGTACTCCCACAACCTGCACTTGCGGCGCAACACCAGCGTCATGCAGATGGGGCCGATGGAACTCGTCTGGGCGGGCGCGGGGGCGATCGTCGGATCGCTGCTGGGGCAGCGGTACGGGGTGATCCTGGGCAGTTTGGGACGCAGCGACGGCCTGGAATTGGCCGAACCGGAGCCGGGCACCTTCGAGCACACGCTGCAGCACCGCATCGGGACGTGGGGTTTGGCCCCGGCGGCAGAACTCGGACCGGGGCACACACGCACCGATGCCACCCAGGAACAGGGCTACTTCCCGCTCGACGCGGACACCCTGGCCGTGACGGATACGATCCTGCACCTCAACGCGGGTCGCGCGCAGGCGCCTGTCGGGTAACCGAGCCGCGCTGTGCGGAGTCCGCCAATTCCTCCAGGTAGGAGGCGACGCCGTCCTCGTCGTTGGTCGGGAGCACCCGGTCGGCGAGTGCGATGACCTCGGGTGCCGCGTTGGCCGGAACCAGCGCGGTACCCGCCCACGTCAGCATGGCCACATCGTTGAGCGCGTCGCCCGCGGCCGCCACTTCCGCCAGGTCGATGCCGTCGAGTGCGCACAACCGTTCCAGCGCAGTGGCTTTCGATACACCTTCGGCGGCCATCTCCATATACGCGGCACCGGAGTGGGTCAGCTCCACGCCGGTGATCCCGAGTGCCACCGCGGTCCGATACAGCTGCGCACCCGGCAACTCGGGATGACGGGCGACGATCTTCACCAACGCTTCCGGGCCCGCGGGCAGCGTCTGCGACAAGGCCATCTCGTGCGGATGCCGGTGATGATCGCTGAACTTGCACAGCGCGGCATAGGCGGGCTCGGCGACGAATCGGGTGGCGCCGACATTGGCGAACACGACACCGGGAATCAGCCCGCGGATCTGCTCCATCACCGCACTGGCCGCGCCGTTGTCGATCGAGACCGTCTCGATGATCTCCGGGGTGCCGTCGGCGAGATCGAGCAGCACCGCACCGTTGGCACACACCGCCTTGCCGCGGAAACCACACGACTGCGCCAGCTCGTGCACCGAATGCCGAGCGCGCGCCGTCGCCCACACCACCTCGATGCCCGCCGCCTGCGCCCTCGCCATCGCCGCGGCGGTGCGCCCGGAGACGGTGCGGTCCGAGCGCAGCAGGGTGCCGTCGAGGTCGGTGGCGAACATCCGGATACGGGTCACCTGGTCATGCTGTCATGCACCGCGCCGACAATCGGGCCGGGGCGGGCGTCCGTCTGCGTCCTGGCCGGTGCCGGGCGAGCACGGCGGCACCGTGCGCCCGTCGCCCCGCTAGGTGGCTTGGCTGACCGAGGACATGTGGAAGTCGGGGATGCGCAGTGGCGGCATGGCGGTGCGGGTGAACCAGTCTTTCCATTCGCGGGGCAGGGTGATCTCGGTGGCGCCGGCTTCGGAGACGCGGCGTAGCAGATCGAGGGGGCTTTCGTTGAAGCGGAAGTTGTTGACCGCGCCGGTCACCCGGCCGTCCTCGACCAGGTAGACGCCGTCGCGGGTGAGGCCGGTGAGGAGCAGGGTGGCGGGGTCGACCTCGCGGATGTACCAGAGGCAGGTGAGCAGCAGACCGCGCTCGGTGCGGGCGATCATGTCGTCCAGTGCTGCCTCGCCGCCGCCGGTGAGCAGCAGGTTCCCGGCGGGAACCGTTGCGGGGGCGCCGAATTCGGCCGCGGTCACGCGTGGGTAGACCAGCGATTCGATGACACCGTCGCCGATCCAGTCGACGCGTCGCGCGGACAGTCCGTTGTCGAACACCGACAGCGATTCCGAGGACGACGCCGTCGCCACGAACGGCCGGTACTCGAGACCGCTGGCGAACGGATCGGAGTACAGGGTCAGCGCGATGTCGCTGAGCCGCTCACCGATCCGGGTGCCTCCGGCACGGGAGAACGCGGTGTGGCCTTCCTGGGCGCCGCGGCCCTCCATGCTCCACGCCAGATAGATCATCAGGTCGGCGACCGCAGACGGGGGAAGCAGGGTTTCATAGCGGCCCGCGGGCAGTTCGATGCGTCGCTGGGACCAGTCGAGGCGACGGGAGAGTTCGGCGAGCAGGCCCGGGGTGTCGACATCGGTGAAATCGGCGGTGCCCACCCCCACCCACGCGCTCGCCGGCGCGTTGCCCTCGCCACGTTTGCCGTTGATCTCCACCGAACCGGTCGGCTGACTGAAGCGCCGGCGAACACCGGTCGAGGTGCCGAGCCAGGTGGTGTGCACTTGGTGGTGGGCGAAGCCGTACAGGCGGTCGGTGCCGTCGAAACCGGTGGACAGCTCACGCGCCAAGTCGGCGAAGACGTCGATGCCGGTGGCGCCCGGGGCTCGATCCCAGGTGGCGGTGTCGTCGTCGGTGGGTTCGACCAGCGGCATCGCGTCGCGGGCCGCGGCGGCGGTGCGCGCGGCGGCCTCGCTGGCGCGCACCACGGCGTCGATCTCGCCGGGGTCGACGCTGGTGGAGCTGATCGAGCCGACCCGCGCGGTGTTGGGGCCGTCGCGGAACACCGAGATCACCGCCCACTCCCGCGAGATCGACGAACCGTTGGTGGTTATCGAGTTGCCTGCCCACCGCAGCGACGCCTCGTGCGCATCGGTGACGATCACGATCGCCTCGTCGGCTCTCGACGCCGCGAGCGCACGCTCGACCACCGCGCCCGCCGGGAACAGACCCTCGTTCACTGACCGCCCTCCGTTCGGGTATTGAGAATGTTGACCCCGCGTACCAGCACTGACGGGCAGCCGTGACTCACGGCCGCCACCTGACCGGGCTGCGCTTTGCCACAGTTGAACGCGCCGCCCAGCTGCCAGGTGCTCGGGCCGCCGACCGCCTCCATCGACCCCCAGAAATCGGTGGTCGTGGCCTGGTAGGCGACGTCGCGCAGTTGCCCGGCCAGCTCGCCGTCGCGAATGCGGAAGAATCGCTGGCCGGTGAATTGGAAGTTGTAGCGCTGCATGTCGATCGACCACGACTTGTCGCCGAGGATGTAGATGCCGTCCTGCACCCGCGAGATCAGTTCGGCGGTGCTGGTGTCGCGTTCGGGGTCGGGTTGCAGCGACACGTTGGCCATTCGCTGGATCGGGACATGGTGCGGCGAATCGGCGTACGAGCAACCGTTGGAGCGGTCGAGTCCGAGACGTGGCGCGAACACGCGGTCGAGTTGGTAGCCGACCAGAATGCCGTCGCGAACGAGATCCCACTGCTGGCCGGCCACACCCTCGTCGTCGTAGCCGACGGTGCTCAAGCCGTTGACCTGGGTGCGGTCACCGGTGACATGCATGATCGGCGTGCCGTATCGCAGCGTGCCGAGCTGATCGGGCGTCGCGAACGAGGTACCGGCATAAGCCGATTCGTAACCGATCGCCCGGTCGTACTCGGTGGCGTGACCGATGGACTCGTGGATCGTGAGCCACAGATTCGTGGGGTCGATCACCAGATCGGTGGGGCCCGCGACGACGCTGGGCGCCTTCACCTTCTCGGCCAGCCAGCCCGGGATCTGCGCGAGCTCGCCCGTCCAGTCCCAGATTCCGTCGGCGCCGGTGACGTACTCCCAGCCCCGGCCCGCGGGCGCGGCGAGGGTGCGCATCGTCTCGAAGACCCCCGAGGCGGAATCGACAGTGACAGCCTCCCATTGGGGATGCAGGCGCACCCGCTGCTGCGTGATCGACGAGCCCGCGGTGTCGGCGTAGAAGGATTGCTCCTTGACCTGCAGGACCGAGGCGGTGACATGGTCGACGCCGTCGGCCGAGGACAGGCGCTCCGAATAGTCCTGCAGCAACGCCACTTTCTCGGCGGTCGGCACCGTGAACGGGTCCAGGTCGTAGGCCGAGACCCACGAGACATCGTCATAGCGTGGCTCGTCGGCCAGCTCGACGCGCTCGCGATTCAGCGCGCGCAACGCACGTGCCACCTCGACCGCTCGCCGCGCCACCTCGGCGGCGGTCGCGGGCGTGAGCGCGGCGTGCGAGGCGAAACCCCAGGTGCCGTCGACGATCACGCGCACCGCCAGTCCGAGTTCGGTCGCGTCGGTGACCGCCTCGACGCGCCCGTCGCGCAACCGGATCGACTGCGTCACCAGACGGTGCACGCGCAGATCGGCATGCTCGGCGCCGGCGGCGCGGGCTGCCGACAGCGCGGCCTCGGCCAGTGCGCCGAGCCCGAGCGCGCGGAACTCCTCGTCCACATCTCTGGAAGTCGTGGTACTCACCGGGCTCACGCTATCGGGTGCCACCGACACATGTGTGCGGCAACCGGATCCACCGTCGTGTCGGCGGACGCATCCACTGCCCGTTCGCCCGGCGCGCACTGTCGCAGTGTGTAAAACGTTGCGTCGCACGGTGTGCGAAAACCCCGTTCCGGCAGTCGCTACCGTGACGCGCGGACCGCGGTCCTCCCGCGAGCGGTGCCGGAAATGCCGTAGGGTGCCCGCCGTGCCGCCATCTGCCCTGCGCGATCGAAAAAGGGAACGAACCCGACGTGCGATCCTCGTGGCCGCCGTCGAATTGTTCGAGGCCAGAGGGTATGAGGAGACGACCGTCGCCGACATCGCGGCCGAGGCCGAGGTCGGCACCCGGACGTTCTTCAACTACTTCGCGAGTAAAGAAGAGTTGCTCTTTCCCGAGCCCGACGAACGGGTGCGCGCGGCCGTGGCCGCCATCGCCACCCGCCGTCCCGGTGAGCGACCCGTGGAGGTGTTGCTGCGCGCCCTGCGCGCCGCCGGCGACAACCCCGGCGAACACCTCGTCGACGATGTGGGGTCGCGGGTGGCGGCGCTGCGAGCCCGGGTCTCGCGGACGGTTCCCTCGGTCAGCGGTCGCGCCGCCCACGCGCAGCTGATCGCCCAGCGCGAGATCGCGCACCAGTTGCACATCGCGTTTCCGAACGAACTCGACGAGGTCGGCGCGGCGGCGCTGGTCGGGGCTGTGGTCGGCGCGGTGTCGGGCGCGCTGACGGTGCTGTTCCAGCAACCGCAGCACGGTATCGACGACGGGGAACGCCTGCATCGCAAGATCCACGAGACGACCTCGCGGGTCCTGCAGCCCTGGCTGGCCGCCACCGCGCCCCCTGAACCGGTGTACTAGCCGAACTGCTGCCAGCCCAGCCGGATCACCATCACGACCACGACGACCAGCAACACGACCCGCACGAACCCGGCGCCTTTGGCCAGCGCCATCCGCGAACCGACCAGTGCGCCTGCCACATTCGCCACCGCCATGCCCGCGCCGAGGCCCCACAGGATGTGACCGGTCGAGCCGAGGAACAGCAACGCGCCCACGTTCGATCCGCAGTTGATGACTTTCGCCATCGCCGCCGCCCGGACGAACTCGGTGCCGAGCAGCGTCGCGAAGGTGATGATGAGGAAGGTGCCGGTGCCCGGTCCGAGCAGCCCGTCGTAGAGGCCGATCAGACCGGCGGCGAGTGCCACGACCAGGATCACCTTGCGGCGCGTGGGCGGATGGGTGGCCATGGTCAGGCCGATCGTGGGCCGCGCGGTCACGAACACCGCGACCCCGATCAGCACCACCATCACCAAGGGGATGAACAGTTCGCGGTCGATCAGTGAGACCGCCGCCGCGCCGCACGCGGCTGTGATCGCGGCGATCACCGCACCGGGCAGCAGCACCTTCCACTGCATCGGCACCTTGCGCGCGAAGGTCGCCACCGCGGTCGCGGTGCCCGCCAGCGCGGCGAGCTTGTTGGTGCCGAGCGCGGCCTGAGGCGTGATGCCGGGGACGACGAGCAGCAGCGTCGGCAGGATGATCAGCCCGCCCCCGCCCACCACGGCGTCGACCCAGCCCGCCGCCGCCGCGGCCGCCAGCAGGACCGTCCAGTCTCCGAAGTGCACGCGTCAAGGCAATCAAGATCGCGGCGCGAAAGCCAGCCGGGCTACGCTTGGCCCGTGCGCCGGTTCAGCCTGTGGCTCCGCGGACGACCCATCGTCGCCGACTCGATTCTCGCGGTATTGCTCCTGTTCCTCGATGCTCTCGGCGTGGGCGACGAACGCCACAAAGTCCTCTTCCTGACGTTCTCGGTGATCCTGCCGCTGCCGCTGATCCTGCGGCGGGTGTATCCGCGCGCGGTGGCGGCCGTGCTGGTGGTGCTGTCGCTGCTCAACACCCTGATCGGGTACCTGATCCACGATCTGGGTTCCGACCATGTCGCGCTGATCGGGCTCGGCGTGATGCTCTACACGCTCGTGGCCTACGTCGGGCGCCGGGACGGACTCGTCTACCTGGTCTTCATGGTGGGCGACCTGGGTTTGTCGGTGGCGCTGCTCGGTCAGCCCCAGGGCGGAGATCTGGCGATGGCCGCACTGATCTACGCGCTGTGCTGGACGCTGGCCGAGTTCAACGGCGCCCGCCACGCCTACGACGCCGAGGTCGCGGCTCGGCTCGCGGTGGCCGACTACGACAAGGAGCGTCGCGCGCACGACGCGGTCGCCGCCGAACGCACCCGCATCGCCCGCGAACTCCACGATGTGGTCGCCCACGCGGTGAGCGTCATCATCGTGCAGGCCGACGGGGCCAAATACGCCCTGCGCCAAGACCCCGAGACCGCCGAACGCGCGCTCGCCACCATCGCGGGGACCGGTCGCGACGCCCTGCGCGAACTGCGCCGCACCGTCGCCCTGCTGCGGACCGAACACGCACCGGAACTGCTCCCACAACACGGGAGCGCGGGAATCGCGAAGCTGGCCCAGATGATGCGTGAGGCGGGCCTGGCCGTAGATCTCGAGCTGACCGGTGAACTCGACGACATCGCCGCCGAGGTGAGCCTGGGCGTGCACCGCATCGTGCAGGAATCGCTCACCAACACCCTGCGTCACGCCGGAGCGGAACCCAAGGCGCTGGTCCGGGTGCACCGGCGCGAGGAAGACATCCTCGTCGAAGTCACCGACAGCGGCGGAGTGCCTGCGAAGGTGAGCGCGGGCGCGGAGATCCCCGGCACGGGCATGGGCCTGGTCGGGATGCGCGAACGGGTCGCGGTGCTCGGCGGCACTCTGCACGCGGGCAGGCTCGACGACGGCCGCTGGCAGGTACGGGCCGACCTCCCGCTGCGCACCGAAACAGACTGATACGCCTGGGCTCCGCTTTCGTCTGCCGACCGTCCGATCGCGGCGGCGCAGCCGCGGCCGGTGCGGGAAAAAGGCTGCGGCACGCCGCGTGTTCGTGCCCACTAGGGTGGGGCAATGCCGATCAGCGTGCTCGTGGTGGACGATCAGGAACTCATGCGGATGGGCCTGAAGATGGTGCTCGGCGCCCATCCCGACATCGAGGTGATCGGCGAAGCGGGCAACGGCGACGAGGCCGTGCGGCGCGCGAGCGAACTGCGTTCCGACGTGGTGCTGATGGACGTGCGGATGCCGGTCGTCGACGGGGTCACCGCCATCGCGTGGATCGTGGTCGCCGGGGACGGCGTGCGCGTACTCGTGATGACCACCTTCGATCTCGACGAACACGCGCTCGGTGCTCTGCGCGCCGGCGCGAGCGGATTCCTGCTCAAGGACACCCCGCCCGAAGACCTCGTCTCCGCCATCCGCAGCGTCGCCGGCGGTGACGCGGTGGTCTCGCCCAAGGTCACCAAGCGGCTGCTCGACCGGCTCGTGGCCGAGGACCCGACGAGCCTGCGCGACCCGAAGATCCTCGACGTGCTCACCACCCGCGAGCGTGAAGTGCTCGAACAGATCGCGGCAGGCCGCTCCAATGCCGAGATCGCCGCGGCGCTGTTCCTGTCGGAGGCCACGGTGAAGACACACGTCGGCCGGGTGCTCACCAAACTGGGCTTGCGCGACCGGGTACAGGCGGTGGTCCTGGCCTACGAAACCGGGCTGGTGCGTCCGGGTGCCTGAGCGAGCGGGCCCACGCGGGAGAAAAATCGGCCGCTCGTACGTTGACGGGATAGATCGTCCGAAAGGATCGCCATGACCGCTCTGCTGTTCGTCCTCTATCTCGTCGTCGAGATCGCCGCCCTCGTCGGTCTGGCCCAATTGATCGGCATCGGCTGGGCGCTGGTCGCCCTCGTCGCGGTGTCGGGCGTGGGCTTGGTGCTGCTCGGACGTCAGGGCAGGCGGGTGTTCGACCGATTCCGGCGGGCCTCGCGCGGTGAGGTGACCGCCGAGAGCGCGGTCGCCGACGGGGTGATCGTCGCCACCGGATCGGTGCTGCTGTTCGTGCCCGGCCTGGTCACCGGACTCGTCGGGCTGCTGGCGCTGTTCCCGCCGACCAGAGCGATCCTGCGCCCGGCGCTGGAGAAGCTCGGCACCCGGCGCTTCGGTCCGATGCCCTCGTTCGCGCCGTCGCCGTACCGCGGGATGGTCGTGGACGCCGACGGCGATGTGGTCGACGGCACCGTGGTCGGGCAGTGGTACGACGACGGTCACACCGCGGGCCCGCGCGCGCTCGGCCAGGCGTGATTCGAGGCCGCCGCAACCGACCTGCCCGCCAGGGCGGGGAAGGGTCTACAGTACCGGCATGGCCACCGAGCAGATCACCGTGACGGTGAGCGAGGAACTGGCCGACGCGGTGCGTAGAGCGAGCACCGCTGCCGGACAGTCGATGTCGGACTTCACCACCGCCGCATGGCGATTGGAATTGATCGCCGTGGAGGCGGGCGGGCACGGTCCCGCCGGATTCGGCGACGCCGAAGTGCGCGCCGCACTGTCGCTACCCACCTGAGAACCGGCTGCCGTCCGATGCCGTCACCGCCGAGCTGAGACTGTCCCTGCCGAGGTGACGATCCGCCGATACGGCAGACTGGGGCACCGTGAGTACCCAGTTGCTGATCGGTGGTCGTTTCTACAGTTCCAGTTCCCCGGACGCGACCGCGATGGCGGTGACCGACGGCACCGTGGTGTGGCTGGGCGCCGAGGCGCCCGGACGCGCGATGCATCCCGATGCCGAGATCATCGACCTCGACGGTGCGTTCGTGGCGCCGGCGTTCGTCGACCCGCACGTCCACGTCACCGCGCTGGGACTCCAGCTGACCGGGCTCGACGTCAGCGGCGCCCGATCGCTGAGCGAACTGCTCGCGACGGTGCGCACGCACGCGGCGCGCCGGCCGGACGGGGTGATCATCGGCGAAGGCTGGGACGACACCGCCTGGCCGGAACAACGCCCGCCGACGGTCGCGGAACTGGACGAGGCCGCCGGGCCGGGCAGGCTCGTCTACTTGGCGCGCGTCGACGCCCATTCGGCCGTCGCGTCCTCGGCGCTGCTCGACGCCGCGGGCGAACCCGGCGACCGGCATCACGGTGACGAGCTGCTGCGCGCCGACGCCCACCATCGGGTGCGGACGGTCGCGCTCGCGAAACTGACTCGGGCACAGCGCGATGCGGCCCGCGCGGCCGCTCTCGACGCGGCTGCCGCGCACGGCATCGTCGCCGTCCACGAGTGCGCGGGGCCCGAGATCTCCGGCCGCGACGACATCGGTGAACTGCTCGCCTTCGAGCACGGTGTGGCCGTGCGCGCCTACTGGGGGCAGGCGGTGCGCACCGCGGAACAAGCGCGGGCGCTGATCGAGGAACTCGGCGTGCACGCGCTCGGCGGCGATCTGTTCGTCGACGGCTCGCTCGGCTCGCACACCGCGTTGTTGCGCGAGCCCTACGCCGACGCGGCGGGTTGCGGCAAGAGCTTCCTCGACGAAGACGCTGTCACCGCGCACCTGCGCGCCTGCACCGAGGCCGGGATCCAGGCGGGCTTCCACGCCATCGGCGACGCCGCGATGGATACCGTCGTCGCCGGATTCGCCCGTGTCGCCGGCGAACTCGGCGGCCCGGCGATCGCGGCACGTGGGCACCGCGTCGAACACGCGGAGATGACCGATGCCGCCGCGATCGAACAGCTCGCCGCGCTCGGCGTGATCGTGTCGGTGCAGCCGGGCTTCGACGCCGCATGGGGCGGACCCGGTGGGATGTACGCCGCGCGACTCGGGGCGCAACGCGCCGCGAGCCTGAACCCGTTCTCGGCGATGGCCGCGGCGGGCATCTCCCTGGCGATCGGCTCCGACGCACCCGTCACCGCCATGAACCCGTGGGAACAGGTGCGCGCGGCGGTCCATCACCGCACGCCCGGCCACGGGCTGTCGCCGCGCGCGGCCTTCGCCGCCGCCACCCGTGGCGCCTGGCGCGCGGGCGGCGTGCGCGACGGCATGGCAGGCACCCTGGTGCCCGGCGCACCCGCGTCCTACGCCGTCTGGGACGCGGGTGAGCTCGTCGTCGCCGCGGCGGCCGACACCGTCCAGCGCTGGTCCACCGATCCCCGCTCACGCGTGCCCGGTCTCCCACGTCTGGACCAGGGCGCGGTCCTGCCGACCTGCCTGCGCACTGTGCACAACGGCGCCACGATCTACACCGCCTGACCAGCCGCCCGCACCGCGCCAGCAACGAATCACGGAGCAGCACATCATGATCGACCCCGCGACGGGCGAGCGTCCCGATCCCGCAGCCGACGGCACCGACGAGCAGGCATCGCCCGCCCGCGACCCCGATCCCGGTGCGTCGGCTGATCCGGCGCCCACCGCAGCGACGCTGATGCTGCTGCGGATGCTCGCTGCTACCGCGGGTGGACTACTGCTGTTCGCCAGCTTCCCGCCCCGCCCGTTCTGGTTCCTGGCACCCGTGGCCGTGGCACTGCTCACGGTCGCGGTGCGCGGGCCGGGCACGCTGCGCGGTGGGTTCGGGTACGGGATGCTCGGCGGGTTGGCGTTCTTCGTCCCGCTGCTGCCGTGGACCGGGATCTATGTCGGACCGGTGCCGTGGCTGGCACTGTCCACGGTCTGCGCGGTGTATTTCGGACTCTGGGGTGTACTCGCTCGGTGCTTGGGCACGCTGCCGGGATGGCCGGTCTGGCTCGCGCTGGCGTGGACCGCTACCGAATGGCTCAGATCGAGCTTCCCGTTCGGTGGGTTCCCCTGGGGGCGTATCGCTTTCGGTCAAGCCGATGGCTGGTATCTACCGCTGGCCGCCTACGGCGGTGCTCCGCTCGTCAGTTTCGCCGTCGCGCTGACCGGCGCCGGTCTCGCCGCGCTCGCACTGCGTCTGTTCGCGTGGTCGCGCACGCCCGCGCCGCGCGCGAACACCCGCGCCGTGCGCACCGGATTTGCCACCGCCGTGGTGGCCGTGGCTATCATGCCCCTGACCGGAGTGATCCTCCGGCCGACGCTGCCCGCCCCGGATGCAGGTACCCGGACGATCACGGTCGCCGCCATCCAGGGCAGTGTCCCGCGGCTCGGGCTCGACTTCAACGCCCAGCGCCGCGCCGTGCTGGACAATCACGTCCGGCGCACCGAGGAGTTGGCCGACGCCGTCACCCGCGGACAGGCCGCGCGGCCCGACATCGTGATCTGGCCGGAGAACTCCTCCGATATCGACCCACTGCGCAATGCCGACGCCGCGGCCGAGATCACCGAAGCCTCGGTGCGGATCGGTGCCCCGATCCTGGTCGGCGCAGTCCTGGTGAACGGTGACCGCACGACCACCAACTCGGTGATCGTGTGGAACGGCACGGCGGGCCCGGGGGAGCGGCACGACAAGAAGATCATCCAGCCGTTCGGCGAATACCTGCCGATGCGTGGTTTTTTCCGTTTGTTCTCTTCCTATGCCGACCGCGCGGGCTATTTCGTGCCCGGCAATGGTGACGGAACGGTTACGGCCGCCGGTGTGCCGGTCGGCGTGGCCACCTGTTACGAGGTCGCGTTCGATCGGGCATTTCGGGACTCCCTCGCCGCCGGGGCCCAATTGCTGACGGTACCCACCAACAACGCCACGTTCGGCGAGAGCGAGATGACCTACCAGCAACTGGCCATGTCGCGGGTGCGGGCGGTCGAGCACGGGCGTGCGCTCGTGGTGTCAGCAACCACCGGAGTCAGCGGGATCATCACCGCGGACGGCGTGCTCAGACAGCAGACCGAGCAGGTCGTCCCCGCGGCGTTGGTGGCCCAGCTACCGTTGCGCGACACGACGACAGTCGCAACCCGAATCGGTGCATGGCCAGAACTCGCGTCCGTTATCCTGACCGCGATCGGTGTCGGATTGCTATTACTTCGGCGGCGCCGCGCGAATCCGACGCATCCTGTGCGAAGTTCGGACAATTCTGAATAAGCGGTTTGTTTCAACCGGGGGGAAGCGGCACAAAGTTGCTGCTTCAGGGGCGTAATTCGTTGAGCTCGAAATAAATTCACATTGGTAGCCATCCGGCTGCCGTAGTACTCCGAATCATGGGCGTGGAAAAGCCACGCCCTGGGCCGTCGTGTGCCCGGGCGCTGCTCGGGGAGTTGTGACACAAGGCAGAAACGGAGTGCTTGATGAGTTCTTTGGCCACCGACCACGTCAGCTCATGCGTCACCGACGAGGACCCGGGCCAACCGTTCGCCCTCTCGCCCGGTCAGACAGCACTGTGGTATGCGCAACGGATCCGGCCCGATATTCCGCTCACCATCGCTCATTACGTGGAGCTGCACGGCGATCTCGACGTCGGCCGGTTGCTGTACGCGGTGGAGCGATACGGCGCGGAATCCCAGGTGGGACACGTGCGCCTGCTCGAGATCGACGGCGTGCCCCACCAGCGGGTGGACCCCACGTGGCGGCCGGGCTGGGCCCGGCTCGACCTGCGTGGCGAATCCGACCCGCGGGCTGCCGCGCTGGCCTGGATGAACACCCACGCCAGCACCCCGATCGACATGGAGCACGAGCCGCTCACCATCAACGTGGTGTTGCGCATCGGTGACCGGGACTGGTTCTGGTACGAGCGCGGTCACCACATCGTTATCGACGGTTACGGTGCGATGAACGCTCTGGCCCGCACCGCCGAGATCTACACCGCCGTCGGCGAGCAGCGCGAACCGTCGGTCTCCAGGGCCGCCGCGCTGGTCGACCTCTACGCCGACGAATCCCGCTACCGCGAGTCCAGCCGGTTCCGCGCCGATCGCGAGTACTGGATGCAACAGCTCGCGGGCGTGGGCGAACCGATGACGCTGTCGTCGGTCACCGCGGCGGGCGATACCAACGACGCGGGCCGCCACCGTGCCACCACGGTGCTCGACACCGACCTCGACAAGCTCCTCACCGACGCGATCGCCACCCACGGCTCGGCCAACTCCGCGCTGATCGTCGCCGCGCTGGCCGCCTACGTCCGCTCGGTCACCGGCAACCCGGATGTCGTGCTGAGTCTTCCGGTTTCGGCTCGCACCACCGTGGCGCTGCGCCGGTCGGCCGGTGTGGTCTCCAACGTGGTGCCGCTGCGGCTGCGGTTCGACGAGCACACCACCGTCGCCGACGTGGTGCGCCAGACTGAACTGCAGATCACCGGCGCGCTGCGCCACCAGCGTTACCGCTCCGACGACATCCGTCGCGACTGCGGCTACTCCCGCGACGCGCGCGGCTTCTTCGGGCCGATGGTCAACATCATGCTCTTCCACGACGAGCTGAAGTTCGACGACATCGCCGGTCAGCTGCACGTGCTCGCGACCGGGCCCGTCGAAGACCTCTCGATCAACATCTACAACAGCGACGGCGGCCGGATCCAGCTCGACTTCGAAGCCAACCCCAAGCTCTACGGCAAGACCGAGAACGCCGCTCATCACGCCCGCTACCTCGACTTCCTCGCGCGCTTCCTGGCCGCCGAGCCGACCACCCCCACCTACACGCTCACCGCGATCACCGCCGCCGAGCACGACAGGGTGCTGCACGGGTGGAATGCCACCGAGATGCCGATGCAGGCCGCCACACTGGTCTCGCTGTTCGGCGATCAGGTGGACCGCAGCCCGCACGCCATCGCTCTCGAATTCGGCGACTGCACACTCGGTTACACCGAACTCGGTGACCGGGTGAACCAGCTGGCGCGCGAGCTCATCGCCCGCGGCGCAGGCCCGGAGACCACCGTCGGCGTGTGCCTGCATCGCAGCATCGATCTGGTCGTCGGCATCTACGCGGTCCTGGCGACCGGCGCCGCCTACCTGCCGATCGACCCGGAACATCCGATCGACCGCATGGAATCGATAGTGGCGCAGGCGCGTCCGGTGTGTGTGCTCACCGCCGACCGCGACGGGGTCCGGCTGCCGGCAGGCGCTGACCGGATCGATCTGGACACCCTCGACGTGAGCGGGAACGACATCACGCCGATCACCGATGCCGACCGGCGCGCACCGCTGCGGCCCGATCACCTCGCCTACGTCATCTTCACCTCCGGGTCCACCGGTAAGCCCAAGGGCGTCGGCGTCACCCATGCCGCGATCGTGAACCGGTTGCGCTGGATGCAGGCCGAGTACCCGCTCGACCACACCGACGCGGTCCTGCAGAAGACCCCGGCCACCTTCGACGTCTCGGTGTGGGAGTTCTTCTGGCCGTTGCAGGTCGGCGCCCGCTTGGTCGTCGCCGCGCCCGAAGGCCATCGCGATCCGGCCTATCTCGCCCGGATCATCACCGAGAAAGCCATCACCACAGCGCATTTCGTGCCGTCGATGCTGTCGCTGTTCGTCACCGACCCCCGGGTGCGCGGCGGGGCGGGCCTGCGACGGGTGTTCTGCAGCGGTGAGGCGCTGCCCGGCGCCACCGTCGCCGATTTCCATGCCGCGCTGCACGGACCCGACGGTGGACCGGAACTGCACAACCTGTACGGCCCCACCGAGACTGCCGTCGACGTCACCTACTGGCCCTGCCCGGCCGATGCCACCACGGTGCCGATCGGTTCCCCGGTGTGGAACACCCAGACCTACGTGCTCGACCCGCAGCTGCAACCGGTGCCGCCCGGTGTCGTCGGTGAGCTGTATCTGGCAGGCGCGCAGCTGGCCCGCGGCTATCTCGGCCGCCCCGACCTGAGCGCCGACCGGTTCGTCGCCAACCCGTTCACGCCGGGCCTGCGGATGTACCGCACCGGTGACCTGGCGCGCTGGCAGATCACCGGCGGCGTCCTGGAATACCTGGGCCGCACCGACTTCCAGGTCAAGATCCGTGGACTGCGCATCGAACTGGGCGAGATCGAGTCCGCCCTGCTCGCCCAGGACGACATCGCCCGCGCGGTCTGCCTCGCCCGCGCCGCCCGCACCGGTGACGACGAGCTCGTTGCCTACGTGGTCGCCGCGCCGGGCGCCTCGGCACCCGAGCCCGCCGCCCTGCTCGCGGCGCTGCGGCGCGGCCTGCCGTCCTACATGGTCCCCTCGGCCCTGGTCGTCCTCGACGAACTGCCGTTGAGCGCCAACGGCAAGGTCGACCGCGCCGCGCTGCCCGCGCCGGACGCGGGGGTGCGCGTCACCACCGGCGCCGCCGCACCGCAGACCGAACTGGAATGCGCGCTCGCGGAGATCTTCACCGAGGTACTGGCCCTGGACGGCACCGCGATCGGCGTCGAGGACAGCTTCTTCGACCTCGGTGGCAATTCCCTGATCGCGGCCCGCGCGGTCGCGCGGATCAACACCACCCTCGACGCGAACGTGACCATCCGGGAGATGTTCGAGTCGCCGACGATCGCCGCGCTGGCAGGCTATGTCAGCACCCATCGATCCGAGAAGTCGACGCCGAAACTGGTTCCCGTGCGCAGGCCCGAACGGGTGCCGCTGTCGCTGGCACAGCAGCGGCTGTGGATCCTCAACCGCTTCGCCGAACACGCCGCGGCCTACAACATGCCCCTGGGTCTGCGGCTCACCGGCCGACTCGACCTCGACGCATTGCGCGCGGGTCTGCGCGACGTCCTCGACCGTCACGAGAGCCTGCGCACCAGCTTCCCCGAGGGCCCGGACGGCCCGTACCAGCTCGTCCACCCGGCAGCGAGCGTGGAACCGGAGCTCGCGCCGATCGAGGTGAACGCCGAGGAGATCACCACGCTGGCCGCCCAGATGGCCGGACGCGGTTTCGATCTGCGGACCGAGACGCCGCTGCGGGTCGCGCTGTACCGGATCGGCGAGGAGGACCATCTGCTGCTGGTGGTGCTGCACCACATCAGCGGTGACGGCTGGTCGGTCGCCCCGTTGGCCAGGGATCTGATGGTCGCGGTGTCGGCGCGCGCGGGCGGAGCCGCACCGCAATGGACGGCGCTGCCGGTGCAGTACGCCGATTTCGCGATGTGGCAGCGAGAACTGCTCGGCGAGGAAACCGATCCGGAAGCGCCCATCGCGCGCCAGCTCGGGCACTGGCGTGGCGCACTGGCCGGGCTGCCCGATCAGCTCGACCTGCCCTTCGACCGGCCCAGGCCGATGCAGCGCGGCACGAGCGGGGACACGGTCGAATTCGTCATCGAGGCCGAAACACGGCGTGCGGCAGCCGAACTCGCGACCAGTCGCGGCGTCAGCATGTTCATGGTGCTGCACGCGGCGCTGGCCACCCTGCTGGCCAGGGTGTGCGCGAGCACCGACGTGACCATCGGCACGCCCATCGCGGGCCGTTCCGATCCGGCGCTCGACGAGCTGGTCGGCATGTTCGTCAACACCCTGGTGCTGCGCACCGAGGTCGACCTCGGCGCCGGGTTCGAGCGCATGCTCGACCTGGTTCGGGAGACCGACCTCGATGCCTTCGCCAACCCCGACGTGCCGTTCGAGCGGCTCGTGGAACTGGTCAACCCCGACCGCTCGACCGCCCGCCACCCGCTGTTCCAGGTGATGCTGTCCTACGACCGCACCCCGGAACTGCGCGTCGAATTGCCCGGCGTCACAGCGGAACTGGTGCCGGTCGAGATCGGTGTCGCGAAGTTCGACCTGCAGCTCGAGGTCCGCGACAATCACGACGACGGACCGCTGCTCGCCGAATTCGGTTTCGCCACCGACGTTTTCGATCGCGCCACGGTGGAGGCCATCGCCCGGCGATTCACCACCCTGCTGGCCGCCGCCGTCGCCGGTCCCGCCACCGCGATCGGTGATCTCGACGTGCTCGACCGCCGCGAGATCGCGCGTCTGGTGCCCGTGGCCGGTGCGCCTGCCGAACCGGCGGGCACCCTGGCCCGGCTGCTCGGCGACACCGCACAACACCTGCCCGATTCGGTGGCGGTGCGCTATCTCGGCTTCGACACCACCTACCGCGAACTCGACGAGAGCTCGAACCGGTTGGCGCGCAGCCTCATCGCCCACGGCGCCGCACCCGAGTCGGTGGTCGCCGTCGCGCTGCCGCGCAGCCTCGAGTCGATCGTCGCCATCTGGGCGGTCGCCAAGACCGGCGCCGCGTACGTGCCGATCGACCCGGCCTACCCGGCCGAGCGGATCGCGCACATGATCGGTGATTCCGGCGCCACGCTCGGGCTCACCCTGCCCGAACATCTGGCCGGGCTGCCCACGGCCACCGGCAAACACCGGTCGGCCCCGGAGTGGATGGTCTTCGGAACCGCCGATTTCGAAGCCGACTGCGCCGTCCGGTCGGCGGCCCCGCTGACCGACGCGGATCGCAGGCGGCCGATGCGTGCGGGCCAGCCCGCCTATCTCATCTACACCTCCGGCTCGACCGGCACCCCCAAGGCGGTCGTGGTCACCCACGCCGGTATCGCCTCGCTGGCCAGCGAGCAGACCCAGCTGTTCAAGGTCACCGAACACGCGCGCACCATGCACTTCTCCTCGCCCAGTTTCGACGCCTCGGTGCTCGAACTGCTGCTCGGTTTCGCCGCCGGCGCCACGATCGTGGTCGCCCCGGCCGACCTGTACGGCGGGGCGGAACTGGCCGGTTTCCTTCGCTCGGAACACATCACCCACGCCTTCATCACCCCGGCCGCGCTGGCCACCGTGCCCGTGGGGGAGTTCCCCGACCTCGGCACGGTCATCGTCGGCGGTGAGGCCTGCTCGGACGAACTCGTCGAAGCCTGGGCCTCGAAGTACCGGATGCACAACATGTACGGCCCGTCCGAGGCCACGGTCGCGGTCACCGCGAGCGCGGCCATGGTGCCGGGAGATCCGGTGCCGCTCGGCGGCCCCGTGCGCGGCATGCGCTTGTTCGTCCTCGACGGCCGGATGAACCCGGTGCCGCCGGGGACTCCGGGCGAGCTCTATGTCTCCGGGCCCGGTCTGGCTCGCGGATACCTCGGCAAACAGGAACTCACCGCGCAGCGTTTCGTCGCCAACCCGCACGGCCGGGTCGGCGAGAGGATGTATCGCACAGGCGATCTCGTGGTGGCCGAGATGACGGGCCGCCTGCGTTTCCTCGGCCGCGCCGACGACCAGATCAAGATCCGTGGTTTCCGCGTCGAGCTACGCGAGATCGACCATGTGCTGCGCGAACACTCAGGTGTCCGGTCCGCGCTGACCGTCGTCCACGTCGACGAGCAAGGACAGCAGCGGCTGGCGTCCTACGTCACCGCCGACGGCCCGATCGATCCGGCCGCCGTGCTCGACACCGCCCGCGGCAGGCTGCCCGGCTACATGGTCCCCGCCGCGCTGACCGTGCTCGATACGATGCCGATCACCCCGGCGGGCAAACTGGACCGCAAGGCGCTGCCCGCACCGGAATTCGTGGTCGGTGGTGGATCACGCGCGCCGCGTACCCATCTCGAGATGCGGGTGGCCGCGGTGTTCACCGAGATTC
>JACIXH010000403.1 GCA_014360565.1 Nocardia sp. | reverse complement strand
GACCCACACATGACGAAGCGGCCGCATCCGGTATCCGGATGCGGCCGCTTGCGTTCGGGTTCTGGTCGTTCGGGTTCAGCGCGCTCAGCTGTGGTACGGCTCCGCGCTGACGAGCGTGACCTTCATGGTGTTGCCGTTGGGGAGTGTGTACTCGCGGGTCTCGCCCACCTTCGCGTCGATCAGCGCGCCGCCCAGCGGCGAGTTCGGCGAGTATGCCTCGAGTCCGCTGGCGCCGAGGCCCTCTTCGCGAGTCGCGATCAGGAAGGTTTCGGTATCGCCCTCGTCGCCGTCGTAGTACACGGTGACGACCGAACCCGGCAGTGCCACACCGGATTTGGTGGGGGCGACGCCGACCTTGGCGTTGTTCAGCAGTTCCTGCAGCTGGCGGATACGCGCCTCCTGCTGACCCTGCTCTTCACGCGCGGCGTGGTAGCCACCGTTCTCCTTGAGGTCGCCCTCTTCGCGGCGCTCGTTGATCTCGGCGGCAATGACCGGACGATTGGCAATGAGCGAGTCCAACTCACCCTTGAGCCTGTCGTGCGACTCCTGGGTAAGCCAGGTCACATTCTCGGTCATCTCGATCACTCCCTAGTAGTTGTTCCCGGCGCACCGGGATTCCCTGAAACCAGCGCGGGCCCTTCCGAAGAAGGGCATGCACCAGCCCGACGGCTGGAGCGATCCTGGGGGTGAACCCGATACCCATACACAGCACCGCTGGCCGCCAATGCAGCAAACACGGCTCCGAACCCCGGAACCGTGTATCAGACCATTTTAGCATGTCTCATAAATATGCAGGTCAGGCATGGTCAGACGGGCTATTCGATGCATATTCGGCGCTGTCGGCACGCAGAATCATGATCGCCGTAGAAGCAGAATCATCGGCGCCTACGCGGCGGGATCACTGAGCACTGGTACGGAGATACCCCGGAACCTGGTCGCTACAACCATAGATATCGCCCGCCGAAGCTCGTGCCGACGACCTCACTGTAGTGCTCACCTGCACGCTGGTCGATTTCGAGCCGGGCACGAGTATCTCGCGCCGTCCCACCTCGGCGCCGTCGCGATCCATCGCTCGCACGAAGCAGACCACGGCCTGCTGTGGATCGTCGCGGGTGACCTTGATCCGCACATCGAGGGTGGTGTCGTCGACGACGACATAGCCCAACTGCTCGGTCTCGATCGCCTTCGGTCCATATTTCTGGAATCCGAGATAGGCCGCCGCGAAGCCGGCCACCACCACGCCGATACCGAGCACAGCGATCAGCCACAGGCGACGCACAGGTGGTTTTGTGCCATAACGATCGGCGTGTCGGGCTGCTGCGGCGGCCGAGGCCGCGGCGGAGTCGGGTGCGGGCTCGGTCATCGGTTTCGCGCTCCCGGGGGTGGTCGGAACAAACAGGGGGTCGGATGGAACTATAGGTAACGACATCTGACACCCGCGAGCGAGAGCGACGGTGAACGAGAAGTGAGTGGCCTTCGCCTCATGGCAGTGCACGCCCACCCCGACGACGAATCGAGCAAGGGCGCCGCGACGACCGC
>JACIXH010000402.1 GCA_014360565.1 Nocardia sp. | reverse complement strand
GGTGCGAGTCCTGGCCGGGCGCGACCACCGACATGACCTCGGCGATGTTGTCGAGGTTCGGGTCGGCCTGCTCGTTCACCGAGCGCTTCACCGATTCCTGCAGCACCGGATCGAGGGTGGTCTTGATCAGGTAGCCGCCCTTGTCGATCTGCTCGCGACTGATTCCGGCCTCGGCCAGGTACTGCAGCGCGTAGTCGCAGAAGAAGCCCTTGTCGTTGGCCGAGATGCACCCGCGCGGCAGGCCCTTGGGCTCGGGCAGCACGCCGAGCGGCTCGGTCTTGGCCTTGCGGAACTCCTCGGCGCGGTGCGGGATGTTCTGGATCAACGTGTCGAGCACGGTGTTACGGCGGTCGGTGACGCCCTGCACGTTCGTGTACGGGTTCAGTTTGGAGCTGGACTGCACCATGCCCGCCAGCATCGACGACTGCGTGATGTTGAGCTCGGAGGCGTCGATGCCGAAGTAGGTCTGGGCGGCGTCCTGGATGCCGTAGGAGCCGTTGCCGAACGGCACCAGGTTCAGGTAGCGGGTGAGGATCTCGTCCTTGCTCAGTTCGCGGTCCAGCGTGAGCGCCATCCGGATCTCGCGCAGCTTGCGCGCCGGTGTCGTCTCGATCGCGGCGCGCCGCTCGGCGTCGGTCTTGGCGACCACGAGCAGGTTGAAGTTCTTCACGTACTGCTGATCCAGCGTCGACGCGCCCTGCTGCACCGCACCGGAGGAGGTGTTGGTGAGGAACGCGCGCAGGGTGCCCTGCCAGTCCACGCCCTTGTGGTCGGCGAAGCGCTTGTCCTCGATGGACACGATCGCCAGCTTCATGTTGTTGGAGATCTTGTCGCTGGGCACTTCGAAGCGGCGTTGCTCGTATAGCCACGCCATCGGCGCCCCGTTCGCGTCGACCATGGTCGACACGGCGGGAACCGTGCCCTCCACCAGTTCGGCGGAGACATTGTCGACGGCATCGGCGGCGCGGTTGGAGATGAATCCGAATCCACCGGCCAAGGGGAACAACAGCCCAGCGACTAGCACGGCGGCCAGCGCGCAGCTGCCGGCCAGCCTCGCGAGCGTTTGAGTGATCGGCACGATCCCAGACTAGAGGGTGGGGTGGTGAGGTTCACGGCTGTGCTGCTCGACAGGGAATGTCCGCCCGGTGCCAGGGGGATTGCTCGGGCGTGTCAACAAAATGATCACATCGGCGTGTCGCGACCGGCCACGCCGGTGAACAGCACGAGTGCCCGGTTGTGCCCCGATTTGAAGGGACGGTCGTACCAAAAAATCGGGGCACGGTCTTGCGTAACCGCCATACCTTTACCTAGATTGAGAACCCAGTGTGATAGAGCTAACACTCAAAGTGGAATGTGGTGCGGGACGCAGCGGTAGTTGGGTTGCTGTGATCCGCGCTCGCGATTCTGGAGCGCCGCACAACGGTGTTCGGACTGCAAAGGGGCACATCAAATGCACATCACAACCCCCATCGCTCGACTGGATGTAGAGCAGGCCGAGGCAAGGATCGCTTGGGTTGCCCAGGCGCGATGCAAGGAAGTGGACCC
>JACIXH010000401.1 GCA_014360565.1 Nocardia sp. | reverse complement strand
ATAATAGCATTCTAGTGTGCGTGTGACGGTGCGGAAAGCCAGCTCGCCCCAGGGGATCTCGTGTTCCTCGAACAGGCGCACCTCCAGGCTCTCGATGCCCACGGCGAAGTCCAGGTCGGCCAGCTCGGCACGGAAGAACACGTGTACCTGGTTGATGTGCGGCAGGTCGAACAGCTGGTACAGGCTCATCTCGGCGACCCGGGCGCAGGCCTCCTCGACGGTTTCGCGACGGGCGGCGGCATCCAGGGTCTCGCCGTTCTCCATGAACCCGGCGGGCAAGGTCCAGAAGCCCCGGCGCGGCTCGATGGCGCGGCGGCACAGCAGCACCTGGGAACGCCAGGTGGGCAGCACCCCGGCGACGATGTTGGGGTTCTGGTAGTGGATGGTCTGGCAATGGTCGCAGACATACCGCAGGCGGCTGTCGCCTTCGGGGATCCGCTGGGTGACCGGTTGGCCGCACGCGCTGCAGAATTTCATGCTTACATTCATTCCAATGGGGTCTGACTATCTTGGCGCGCCCGGCCCGCCCACCGCAAGCGGCCTGCGGGCGGGGCTTGGGTGCCTCGCGGCTTTGGTGCATCATGCAAGGCAGGCCTTGGACACGAGAGTGCGTAATGCTGGATGAGCTTCTTCGCCGAATGAGCAACCATACCCCCGCGTCACTGGAGACGGACCGCCGTTTCCCAGAAGCGGCGGTGTTGTTGCCCATTACCCGTAGCGAAGAGCCGGAGCTGGTGCTGACCCTGCGCGCCCAAGGCCTGTCGACCCACGGCGGCGAAGTTGCCTTTCCTGGCGGTCGGCGCGATCCGGAAGACCCCGACCTGGTGTTCACCGCCCTGCGCGAGGCCGAGGAAGAAATCGGCCTGCCGCCCGGGCTGGTCGAGGTGATCGGGCCGCTGAGCCCGGTGATCTCGTTGCACGGCCTGAAGGTGACACCGTTCGTCGGTTTGATCCCCGACTATGTCGAGTACCGCGCCAATGACGCCGAAATTGCCGCAGTGTTCACCGTGCCGCTGGCGTTCTTCCGTCAGGATCCCCGTGATCACACCCATCGCATCGACTACCAGGGGCGCAGTTGGTACGTGCCCAGCTACCGTTACGGCGACTACAAGATCTGGGGCTTGTCGGCGATCATGATCGTCGAACTGGTCAACCTGCTGTTCGATGCCGGCATCAGCCTGCACCAGCCACCCGAGCGTTTCATCAAGAACTGAGCGGGGTACACCCCGCCACCGCGTTCAACCGTGAGGAGCGATACATGAAATACCGCCTGGGCGACCTGCGGGTCGAGACCCATCCTTTCCCGCGCATGAACAACATCTCGTTCTGGCTGCTGCCGCCCGCGCTCGGCCTGCTCGTGATTTCGATGTTCGTACCCGGCGCCCCCGGCGGCACCGGCGCCTCGGGCGGCTGGACGGTCTATCCGCCGCTGTCGACCACGGGCGCACCCGGACCGGCGATGGACTTCGCGATCCTCTCGCTCCACATCGCGGGCGCTTCGTCGATCCTCGGCTCGATCAACTTCATCACCACGATCTTCAACATGCGCGCGCCGGGCATGACGCTGCACAAGATGCCGCTCTTCGTCTGGTCGGTGCTGGTAACCGTCTTCCTGCTGCTGCTCTCGCTGCCGGTTCTGGCAGGCGGCATCACCATGCTGCTGACCGACCGCAACTTCGGCACCACCTTCTTCACGGCCGAAGGCGGCGGCGACCCGATCCTGTTCCAGCATCTGTTCTGGTTCTTCGGCCACCCGGAAGTCTACATCCTGATCCTGCCGGGCTTCGGCATCATCAGCCAGATCATCTCGACCTTCTCGAAGAAGCCCGTCTTCGGCTATCTCGGCATGGCCTATGCCATGGTCGCGATCGGCTTCGTCGGCTTCATCGTGTGGGCGCACCACATGTACACGGTCGGCATGTCGGTCAACACGCAGGCTTACTTCACGGCGGCCACCATGGTCATCGCGGTGCCCACGG
>JACIXH010000400.1 GCA_014360565.1 Nocardia sp. | reverse complement strand
GGGAAGTCTTCGGCGCCGACAAGACCCCGATCGTCGACACCTGGTGGCAGACCGAGACCGGCGCCATCATGATCTCGCCACTGCCCGGCGTCACCGCGACGAAACCGGGCGCCGCCATGGGCCCGCTGCCCGGCATCTCCGCGATGGTCGTCGACGAAGAGGGCAAGCCGGTGCAGCTCGGCGAGACCGAGGCCAACGGGTACCTCGTGCTGGACAAGCCGTGGCCGTCGATGCTGCGCGGCATCTGGGGCGATATGGATCGCTACCGGGCCACCTACTGGGAGCGCTACGCCGCGCAGGGCTGGTACTTCGCGGGCGACGGCGCCAAACTCGACGCCGACGGTGACCTGTGGGTGCTCGGCCGAGTCGACGACGTGATGAATGTGTCCGGCCATCGCATCTCCACCGCCGAGGTCGAGTCGGCACTGGTCGGGCATCCGGCGGTCGCCGAAGCGGCGGTGGTCGGTGCCACCGACGCGACCACCGGGCAGGGAATCGTCGCGTTCGTCATCCTCACCGGGGAGGCCGCGGCGGCGGCGGGACCGGATCTTGTCGGCGAGCTGAAGTCGGCGGTGTCGACCGAGATCAGCCCGATCGCCAAACCGCGCGAGATCCACATCGTGCCCGAACTGCCCAAGACACGCAGCGGCAAGATCATGCGCAGGTTGCTGCGCGATGTGGCCGAAGGACGCGAACTCGGCGACACCTCCACCCTGGTCGACCCGGGCGTTTTCGAAGCGATTCGCACCGGTAGCAACTGACGAATCCCGGCCGGTGGCACCAAGTGCCACCGGCCTGAGTCCGTTAGGATCGTGCCCGAGGTGTGCCGGGAAGTCTGGTCGGCATGCGGTCGTGAACCACCGACAAACAGGATGGGATGAGCGCCCGCAGCCCTGTCGATCCCAGCCGAAAGGTCTGCCCTTGATCACCCGTGTCCGCTCCGAGCTCACTCGCTATCTACGCACCGAAACCATCGGCGGCGCCCTCCTTCTCGTCGCCGCCGCAGTAGCGCTGATCTGGGTGAACTCACCCTGGGGCGCGAGCTATCAGACGATGATCGACGCCCGTCTCGCCATCCCCGCGCTACACCTCGACCTCACCCTCGCCGACTGGTCCAAGGACGGGTTGCTCGCGATCTTCTTCTTCGTCGCCGGGCTCGAACTCAAACGCGAGTTCGCCGTCGGCGAGCTGGCCGACCCGAAACGGGCGGCGCTGCCGATCATCGCCGCGGTGGGCGGCGTGATCACCCCCGCCGCCATCGCGCTGGCGGTCGGGCACGGCGTGCCAGGAATGGATAACGGCTGGGCGATCCCCGTCGCCACTGATATCGCGTTCGCGCTCGCGATCCTCGCGATGACGGGTTCGCGAATCCCCACCAGCGCACGGGTGTTCCTGCTCAGCCTGGCTGTGGTCGACGATCTGCTCGCCATCGTGCTCATCGCCGTGCTGTTCACCGCCTCGCTGTCGCTGCTGTGGCTCGTCGCCGCCGTCGCCTGCTGCGCGGCATGGGCGTTGGCACAGAAGCTGCGGCTGCACACGCCGCTGTTCTACATCCCGGTCGCATTGGTGTGCTGGTACGCGCTGCACGAGGCGGGCATCCATCCCACGCTGGCCGGTGTCGCACTCGGTCTGCTCACCCGGGTGCGCAAGGATCCGGGCGAGAAGATCGCCCCCGCCACCCACCTCGAGCATGTGGTGCAACCCGTCTCGGCCGGGTTCTGCGTGCCGCTGTTCGCGCTGTTCGCCTCCGGTGTGCCGCTCAACAGCGAGGTGTTCGGATCGCTGTTCACCGACCGGCTCGCATTGGCGATCATCCTCGGGCTGCTGCTCGGCAAGACGATCGGGATCTTCGGCGTGAGCTGGGTCGTCATCAAACTCGGCTGGGCGAAACGCCCAGCCGGACTGGAGTATCGCGACATGTTCGCCCTGTCGGTACTCGGCGCGATCGGGTTCACCGTTAGCCTTCTCGTGGCGGAACTCGCACTCGCCGACGTCGGCGGCGATGCCATCGATCTTGCCAAGGCCGCCGTTCTGGTGACCTCGATGGCAGCATCGCTGATCGGATCGGCGCTACTGTTGCGCCGAGGACGTGTGCACCAGGCGCGCCACGATGCAGACCAGTTACCACAGGGAGAAGGGTCGACGAAGTGAGTTACACCCAAGGCGGAAATGACGGTCGGACGGTCACT
>JACIXH010000040.1 GCA_014360565.1 Nocardia sp. | reverse complement strand
CTGTTGCAACTTCGTGCCCTGTTGGGGAGCACGGACCGAATCGGAATTCGAGACGAAGCGAAGGTGCGAAATTGATGCGTCGGCACACCCGGCGTCGTGGCTCACGGGCCGCGGCGATGATCGCGGCAACGGCAGTGGCGGCGGGACTGATGTCCGGCATCGGCACAAGTCCGGCCTCGGCTGACCCGATCATCGATTCCAAGAGCCTGCTCGCCAACCCCGTCTCAGAAGACGGGTCCAAGATCGTCAAGGCCGAGGTGAAGGATTCGCGCAGTCTGCGGTTGCACGTGTACTCGGCGGCCATGGATCAGAACATCATCGTCGACGTACAGCGTCCCGCCGATGCCTCGGTCCCGCGCCCCACCCTGTACCTGCTCAACGGTGCGGGCGGCGGCGAGGATTCGGCTTCGTGGGTCGCCAAGACCGACGCGCTCGAATTCCTCGGCGACAAGAACGTCAACGTCATCCAGCCGATCGGTGGCTCATGGAGCTACTACACCGACTGGATCGCCGACGACCCGGTCGTCGGGCGCAACAAGTGGAAGACCTTCTTCACCGAGGAGCTGCCCCCGCTGGTCGACGGCGCGCTCGGCACCAACGGCGTGAACGCCATCGCGGGTCTGTCCACCTCCGGCACCACCGTCCTCGCGCTGCCGATCGCCAAGCCCGGCCTGTACAAGGCGGCCGCGGCCTACAGCGGTTGCGCGCAGACCTCCGACCCGGTCGGTTCGGAGTTCGTCAAGCTCACGGTCGAGACCTGGGGCGGCGGCGACACCATGAACATGTGGGGTCCGCAGGGCTCGGAGGAATGGGTCAAGAACGATCCGTACGTCAACGCCGAGGGTTTGCGCGGCGTCGACCTCTACGTCTCCACCGGCAACGGCCTGCCCGGCCCGTACGACACCCTCGACGGCCCGTACGCGCTGCCCGGCGCCTACGGCCTGGCCAACCAGATCGTGATCGGCGGCGTGATCGAAGCCGGTACCAACTTCTGCACGCACAACCTGGCCAACCGGCTCAACGAACTCGGCATCCCGGCGACCTTCAACTTCCGCCCCAACGGCACCCACTCGTGGGGCTACTGGAAGGACGAGCTGAAGCTGTCGTGGCCCACGCTGGCCCGCGGGCTCGGCCTCTAGCCGCCGATTTCTCCGCGATCCGCCCCGGTAGCGAGCATGTCGCCACCGGGGCGGTTCCATTTCCTCGACCTGCCCTCGACGTTTGCGAATTGTGGTTAACTTAGGTTGACTGGTCCAACCCGGTTCGCGCAACGGAAAGTGAGTGCATGGTCGCCGATCGCAGTGAGGCCGAACAGGCCGGCGAGCCGACGACCGCACCTGCCCGCGTCGTGCGGCGCAGGCCGAAGGACCGCAAGATGCAGATCATGCGGGCCGCCGCCCGCGCGTTCAGCGCCCGCGGCTATCACCCCGTCGGCGTGGACGAGATCGCCGCCGAGGTCGGCATCTCAGGGCCCGCGCTGTACCGCCACTTCGCCAATAAATACGCGCTGCTCGTCGCGGCGGCCGAGGAAGGCGCTCGGGGTCTGCGCGACGTCGCCGCCGCGGCCGACGACCCGGCACTGACCCCGGAGGCCAGGCTCGACGCCGTGCTCACCGCCGTCGCCGAACACAATATCGACATCCGTCGCGAAGCCGGTCTCTACCGCTGGGAACGCCGCTACCTCGAGCGCGAGGACCGGGTGCGCATTCGCGCGTTCTATCGCGAACTCGAGGCGAACGTGGCGGCGCGCATCGCGCAGCTGCGGCCGGAGGCGAGCGCCGATGACGTCATCCTGCTCGCGGTCGGCGCGCTGAGTTCGCTGGCCAGCATCGCCGCGCACCGCACCACTCTCTCGCACGGGCGGATGCTCGCGGTGCAGCTCGACATGGCCTGGGCGATCGTGCGCGCCGAGCTGCCGCCCGCCCCGCCCGAGGCCGAACCGGACAAACAGGCCCGTGGCCTGCCGGTCACCTCGAAACGTGAACAGCTGCTCACCGAGGCGATCCGGATCTTCGGCCGCAAGGGCTACCACGAGGCGGGCATCGAGGAGATCGGCGCGGCTGTCGGCATCAACGCCTCCAGCGTGTACCGCCACTTCGACAGCAAAGCCGACCTGCTCGCGGCCGCCTTCCACCGCACCGCCGATCGGCTCGCGGTCGCGATCGGCGAGGCGCTGGCCGAGGGTGACGATCGCGCCGACGCTGCCCGCCGCATCGCCGACCAGCACGCGCGCCTCACGTTCGCGACACCGGAGATCATGCCGGTCTACTACGCGGAGTTCAGCAATCTCCCGCAGGCCGAGCAGCACCATCTGCGCGCCATCCAGCGGCAGAACATCCTCGAATGGGCCAACCTGCTCGACGGCGACCCGATCGACGCCCGCTTCCGCGTGCATGCCGCCGTCGGTCAGATCATCGATGTCGGCCGGCTGCTGCGCTTCGACTCACGCCCCGAACAGCTCGCCCGCCTCGCCGCACTGACCGACGCGGTGCTGCTCGGCAGCGGCTCGGCGCAGCAGAAGTAACTCAGCCACGGCCGTGGCGTAGGCGGAACAGGGCTCTGGCGGTCTGCAAGTGGCCCGGCCTGCGGTCGAAGGTCGAAAGCCTGATCGGCCCGCGGTAGCGCCTGCGGGCGATCGACATCGTCCGGCTGTACTCGCGCAGCCCCTGCTGACCGTGACTGTGACCCTGGCCGTATTCACCGACGCCGCCGAACGGCAGGGCCGGAATGCCGGTGAACGCGGTTGACGAATTCACGGTCACCACACCCACTTTCAGCTGTTCGGCGATGAACTCCGCGCTGGGGATATCGAGGGTGAAGATCGTGACGGCGATGCCGTTGCCCGCCGCATTGACCCGGGTGACCGCGTCGGCGAGGTCGGCGACCCGGTTGACCACGAGCACCGGGCCGGTCCCCTCGCCGGTGATCGCGATGCTCTCTTCGGGCACCTCGGCCAGCACGATCGGTTCCACGTACGGGTCGCGAAACGAGTCGAGTCCGCCGAGCACCGCGTGCCCACCGTGGGCGAGCGCGTCGCGCACCTGCCTGCGTACGACGTCGACCTGGGTGGCATTGATCATCGGCCCGTAGGAGGCGCGGTTGTCGGCGCCGGGACGCAGCCTGGCCGCTCGCTCGGCGACCTTGGCCAGGAAGTCGTCGAACACCGAATCGGCGACATAACAGCGGCCGATGCCCGAGGAGTTCTGGCCCGCGTTGGCCATCGCGCCGAACACCGCCGCCTCCGCGGCCGCGTCGAGCACCGCGTCGACGTGCACGATCATGCTGCCTTTGCCGCTGTTCTCTACCACCACCGGCGTCAGCGTCTGCGCGCACAGCGCGATCACCTCGCGCCCGCCCGCTTCCGGTCCGGCGTAGGCGATCTTGTCCAGCTCGGCCTTGCACAGGGCGGTGGCGGTGCGCGAATTCCCGGTGACGGCTTGCAGCACCGGTTGCTCGGGCGACACCGCGGCCCAGCTGCCCGCCAACCAGGTGCCCACGCCGGTCGTGAGTTCGTGCGGGTTGAACACCACCGCGTTGCCCGCGGCCATGGCGTAGGCGATCGAGCCCATCGGCGTGAACACCGGGTTGTTCCACGCGCCGAGCACCCCGATCACACCCAGCGGCAGGTAGCCGACGGAGGCGTGCTGATTGCGGGTGAACCAGCCGGTGGCCAGACGCTTGCGGCCCAGCGCGCGCTCGGCGTTGCGGGCGGCCCAATCCAGGTTCTCCACCGCCTGCATCACTTCGAGGGTGGCGTCGGCCTCCGGCTTGCCGGTCTCGCTACGCAGGATGTCCACCAACTCGCCTGCGTGCCGGGCGATCTGGCGGCGCCAGTCGAGCAGCAGGTGCTTGCGCTCGCCGAAATCCAGTTCGCCCCACCAGTTCTGGGCGGCGCGCGCGGTGCGTACCGCACGGTTGACCTCGGCGCTGCCCTGCACGGGATACTGCGCGAGCTGTTCACCGGTGCGCGGATCGAACGACGTGAGCACATCGGAACGACCCATCGGTACGGCAGTGGACGCCGACTCGAACACGGTCACCTCCCCACAAGATCGAACACGCCCGCACGCGGGCCGGTGAGACGAGTGTTTCCCCGATGGTCAGCGTATGGGCGCCGGGCCCCGCCGACAAGGGTCAGCGCACTGCCCTTGCACTGCCAACGGGTGCGACGCAACGCCTGCGCCGTCGCGCAGAACGCCGCCGTACCGGGATGTCAGCCTAGATCGGGCCGGGAAAACCGCCGGAGCGGTAACATCGCGCCGAACGGTATGGATCACTTACCGGGAAGTATTTTCTTCCGCGTGCGTCTCGGCTCGTGTCCATCGAGGCCGTGCGCACCCGGCCTATGGTGGAGAGTTGATGCCGAGTTCGATCTCAGTGGATTCGCCCGCAGGTGGCGTCGCGTCGCGCGACAGTGAACCCGCGGTGCTGGTGTCCGACGTGCGCAAGTCGTTCGGCGATGTGCACGCTTTGCAGGGCATCAGTTTCCAGGCCGACAAGGCCAGTGTGCTCGGCATCCTCGGACCCAATGGTGCGGGCAAGACCACCATGGTCAAGGTCCTGTCGACCCTGCTGCGCCCCGACTCCGGCACCGCCGTGGTCGCCGGGCACGATGTGCTCACCGATGCCGCAGGCGTGCGCCGGTCGATCATGATGACCGGCCAGTACGCCGCGCTCGACGAGAACCTGACCGGCCGGGAGAACCTCGAGCTGTTCGGTCGCCTGATGGGCCTGACCAAGTCGGCCGCCCGGAAGCGAGCCGAGGTGCTACTGGAAGAGTTCGACCTGGTCAGCGCGGGCAAACGGGCCGTGCGCAACTACTCCGGCGGCATGCGCCGTCGCGTCGACATCGCCTGCGGCCTCGTAGTGCGGCCCGAGGTCGTGTTCCTCGACGAGCCGACCACCGGCCTCGACCCGCGCAGCCGTCAGGGTGTGTGGGATCTGGTGACAGCGCTCAAGAACCAGGGCATCACGGTGCTGCTCACCACGCAGTACCTCGAAGAAGCCGACGTGCTCAGCGACAACATCATCGTCATCGACAAGGGCACCGTCATCGCAGAGGGCACCGCCGACGAACTCAAAGCCAAGACCGGCGGCAGCTTCTGCGAGATCGTCCCGCTCGATCCGAGCCGCGTTCCGCAGACCGTCAAGGCCCTCGGTGACCTGGTCCCGGCCGCCGTCGCCGCCGAGACCGACGGTGCCGACAAGGTCTCGATCCCTGCCCCCGACGGTGCCGCCACCCTCGCCGAGGCGCTGCGCAGGCTCGACGCCGCGGGCATCGACCTGGCCGACATCGCGCTGCGCCGCCCCTCGCTCGACGACGTGTTCTTGTCGATCACCGGCCACTCGGGCGGCCACTAGTGAGCGTGTCCACCCCCGCGGCGAACACGCTGTTCGCCGAGTTTTCGGCTGTGCGCCCGAGCAGTTTCGCGCAGTGGCGCGCGCTGACCGGGCGCATCGTGCGCACCATGGCCCTCAAGGGCGAGCTGGTCGTCGCGGTGCTCACCCCGCTCGTGGTGACCGTGGCCTTCTATCTGCCGTTGCGGTACGTGATGCAGGTCCAGGGCATCGACTACGCGCAGTACGTGATGCCGATCGTCGTGTTGCAGACGATGGCCATGACGATGATGTCGAACGCGCAGCTCGCGGCGTTCGAAGCGCTCACCGGATTGAGCACTCGGTTGCAGACCATGCCGATCGGTTCGCTCGTGCCGTTGATGTCGCGCATCTGCGCGGGGTTGGTGCGGTCGGTGGTGTCGCTGATCGCGACCGTGGGCTACGGCTATGTGATCGGGTTCCGGTTCACCGGCGGCTGGTTGCAGGCGCTCGCGTTCTGCGGCTTCGCGCTGACTGTCGGCGTGGTGCTCACGCTCGGCGCCGACGCGCTCGGCAGCCTCACCAAGAACCCCGAGGCGCTCAGTCAGGCGCTCACCCTGCCGATTCTGATCTTCGGCATGATGTCGACCGGGTTCGTGCCCGAGGCCAGTTTCCCCTCGTGGGTGCGGCCGTTCGCGCGTAACCAGCCGATCTCCCAGTTCGCCCAGACCCTCAGCGATATGGCCGCCGGTCAGTTGAGCTGGGCCGGGACCTGGGTATCGCTGGCGTGGCTCGGCGGACTGACTGTTTTCTTCCTCCCACTGGCTGTGTGGGCGAGTGTGAGGCGATCATGACAACAATCGAGAAGGTCTCCGTAGTGGAGGCCGCGGCTGACCTTCCGGTGGTACGCACCAAACCGGAGGGTTCGCTGTCGGTGTGGTTCACCCACAGCCTCATCCAGACCAAACGGCTGCTGATGGTGTGGTTGCGCGACCCGTCGACGACCATCCAGACCATCGCCTACCCGGCGGTGACCCTGCTGATGTTTCGCATCGTGCTCGGCGACTCGATCACCGCGGCCACCGGCGCCCCCAGTATCTACGGTCAGGCCGCGCTGCTGACCCTCGTCGCGGCCATGACCGGCGCGGTGGTGAGTGCCCTCGGCTTCAAGCGCGAGAAAGCATCGGGGCTGCTCAGCCGATTCTACACCATGCCGCTGAACAAGGCGTCGCTGCTGACCGGTCGGCTGCTGGCCGAGATGCTGCGCATCCTGCTCACCACGGTGATCGTGCTGCTGGTCGCGGTGCCGCTCGGGTTCCTGTTCATGGAGGATCCGCTCGCCAATATCGCGCTGGTGCTGGTCCCGGTGTTGTTCGGCATCGGCTTCGCGGTGATGGTGACCGCGCTGGCCACGATCACCGAGGGTGTCATGCTGATCAGCCTCATCGGCATCCTCAACACCCTGCTGATGTTCTTCAACACCGGCTTCGTGCCGGTCTTCGCCTACCCCACCTGGTTGCAGGATGTGGTCGCGAATCAGCCGATGAGCTGTGCGATCGATGCGATGAAGGGGCTGTCCTACGGTGGGCCGGTCGCTGAACCGCTGCTCAAGACCGTCGCGTGGACGGTGGGGCTGGTCGCGGTCTTCGCCTATCCCGCGATCGTCGGCTACAAGAAGGCCGCAGAGTCCTCCTGAGACCCGAGCCGCCTCGCTGCTGATCGCCGCCACGAACGCTGTGGCGGCGATCAGTGCGTTATCGGCTGGGTGAGCCGGCTTCGGCGGGGGCGAAGGGGTAATCGAGCCAGCGGTCGCGGTTGGTCCAGCCGACGAGGTCGTAGCGCCAGCGGAACGGCCAGGTGTGGGCGACGGTGTTGAACAGGACGGCGCCGAGCGCGGTGTAGTCGTCGTGGGCGGAGAGCAGGGCCCGTTGACCGCGCTCGGATTCGGTGAAGAAGGCGTCGAACATCGCGATGGACTGGTCGGTGGTGAGCCGGCCCAGCCCCCACAGCCCACGCATCCGCATCCAGTACACCGCCCTGGCCTGCCATGGCCAGAGGGCTTCGATCGGCTTCCCACCGCGCTGGATCGCGGCGATGGCGGTATCTGCCAGCGCGAGGGAGTCGGCCACGCTGTAGCCGGTGCACGGGTGCATCATCCCGCCGCGCGAGCCGAACGGCACCGCGACGGCGGTGCCCTTCTTCGGGGGCCGCTGATCGAGGGGATAGTGCGCGGCTTCGTGCGGTTCGTCGCCGGTGAGGGTGATCCCGTGGGCGGCGAGCCTGCTCAGGGTGCGCCTGCGCAGCTCGTGCTGGGGCATGCCGCCGCGAAGGCCGAGACTGGTCTCCTCGAAGATCACCGTCCCGTCGCCCAGCGGTACCGCGTAGAGGAACGACGGGGGCTCATCCGGTCCGGCTCCGTTCTCCGGCCGCCAATCCAGCAGCAGCCCTTCGCCGTCCGCGACCATCGGCGCCGCGGTCTCGGCGTCGACGAAGATCCCGTGTGCCGAGGCGGCTCTGCGCTTGCCCAGCGTGGGCAGGCCCCGCGTGTCGAACACCGTCGCCGCCGAGATCACCGTCGCGTCCGCGAGCTCCACCTCGTGCGCGTCCACTCGCCGCGCGCGATCCGCGAAAACCGTCGCGTCGTCCAGGGCCAACGCCGCATGCAGCCCAGCCTTCGAGAGCACGCAATACGGCCGCTCGATCCGATGCTCGGCCTTGGTCCACACCGTCGGCGCCGCGATCCGCTGCGCGATCGCACTCGCGGGCAACCACTCCGGCAGCTCGTCGATCCAGCAGGAGAAGGTGGGCGGGAACAGCCGATCGGGCCGCGGATCCACCGCTGCCACGCGCAGCCCCGCTGCCGCCGCCCGATGCGCCAACCCCCGCCCGGCCGGCCCCAGTCCGACCACACAGATATCGAATTCCCGCGCAACGCTCACGTCCGCATTCAATCGGCAGCACCCGTCACCGCGCAAGCACCCTGTGATCCGGTAGTCAGTCTTCGAGAGCCAGCGCCTGGCGCATCGTCAAGCGACCCTGGGTCTGCATCAGGGACCGCCGATAGATCTTCTCGGCGATGACGACGATGCCGTAGGTGGCCACCGCCATCAGGGCGAGGGCGATGAAGGGCTCCCACCAGGCCGCGGTGCCTTCGGCCAGGCGCCCGGGCATGGCGACGATCGACATGATCGGCACATAGGAGGCCACGACGCGGGCGGTGCCGGTGAGGAAGATGCCCGCGAACAGCACGATCATGATCAGCATCGAGAGCGGAGTCGCGGTGGACTGGAGGTCTTCGCTGCGGGTGGCCAGCGAGCCCGCGACGGCCCACAGGCTCGCCAGGGCGAGGAATCCGACGAGGAAGAACACGATGAACCAGCCTGCGGCTCCGGCGATCTGGCCGAGCTGAGCCGCCTTGCCGGTAGCCGCGAGCCCGGCCAGCCCGGCGCCGACGAACAGCACCAACTGCCCGAACGCCAGTGCGGCGTTGCCCGCCACCTTGCCGATCAGCAACTGCCGCAACGGCATCGCGCTGGCCAGGATTTCCACGATCCGGTTCTGTTTCTCCTCCACCACGCTCTGCGCGATGGACATGCCGAACAGGATCGACGCCAGGTAGAACAGGAACGCGAAGACGAACGCGACGATCTTGCTCAGGCCTGGGTCGACCGCGCCCTTCTCGAGCAGTTCGTAGGTCACCGACGCGCCACGCCCCAGCTCCTCGAGCGATACGCCCGCGGCGGCGGCGTTGCGCTGCAACGCGATCTGCTGCGCGGCAGCGGTGATGTAAGTGGTGGCGCCGTCGTCTTCGGCGGTCTTGCCGATCAGCTGCCACCCGCTGGGTTCGACGGGGACGAGCCCCAAGTCGACGGTGCCCGCGCGGACCGCTTGCTCGACGGCAGCCCGGTCGGCGACAGGCCGCGCGGTGAAGGTGGTGTCGGAGTCGGCGTCGGCGGCGAGACTGTTGGCCGTGTCGAGGACGACCGAGGTCTGCGAGCCGGCGGTGGCTACGTCGACCCTGTCGGGCCTGCTGCTGAGGAAACCGCTGATGGCCAGCGACGCGATGATCGCCACGATCGTCACCACGGTCGAGATGACGAAGTTGCGGTCACGCAGCTTCACCACGATCTCTCTGGCCGCGACGATCCGCCACACGCTGCGCGTGGACCCGCTCATGCTGCATCTCCTCGGGATGATCGGGCGCCTTCCGGAACCACGTGAACTACCGTCTCCCGGCGCTGATCCGTCCTGCCGACGAGATCGATCATGGTCGTGTGCGGAGCTGTCCGCGGGCCTCTCACTTGGTCACCTCCCGGTAGATCTCGGCTACCGTCGGGCGCACCTCGGCGAACTCCCGCACCGACCCGCGCGACAGCGCCTCCTTCAACACGCCGTCGGTGCCCCCGCAGTCGACCTCGAACAACACGCCGGGCCCGGCACTGTCGATCACTCGGATCCCTGGATACTCCCGTAACCACCCCTGGTCGCCATCGACTACCAGCCGATACCGCGAGCCACCGGTGGACCGCAACTCCTCGACCGAGCCCTGTCCGACCACCCGGCCCGCGGCGAGCACGACCAGCTGATCGCAGAGCCGCTCCACCAGGTCCAGCTGATGTGAGGAGAACAGCACCGGCACACCCTGATCGGCGTACTCGCGCAGCAACTCCACCATCGAATCCACGGCCAGCGGGTCGAGCCCGGAGAACGGCTCGTCCAAGATCAGCGCCGACGGCTGCGCGATCACCGCCGCCGCGATCTGTACGCGTTGCTGATTGCCCAGCGACAACGATTCGAGCTTGTCCTTGCCGCGCGCGGCAAGTCCGAACCGCTCCAGCAGGCTTTCGGTCCGAGCCTTCGCCTCGTCGGCGGGTAGCCCGCGCAAACGGGCCAGATACACGAGCTGATCGGACACCGGCTGCTTGGGATAGAGCCCCCGCTCCTCGGGCATGTACCCGAACGAGCGTCGATCCAGCTCGCTCACCGGCTTGCCGTCCCAGCGGATCTCACCGGACTGAACGGCCAGAACGCCCATGATCATGCGCATCGTGGTGGTCTTGCCCGCGCCGTTGCCGCCGACGAAACCGGTCAGCGCGCCCGGCGGCACCGCGAACGACACATCGTCGACCGCGACGTTGTCCCCGAACCGCCGCGTCACCTGAACGACTTCCAGCATCGGACTCCCCATCCTGTCGTGGCCTCGCCGACAACCGTACCGACGCTGTGGATTACCCGGCCGGAATCAGCGCGGCGAGACCCAGGTGGTGATGTCGGCGTGGACGACCTCGATGCCGTCCTTGTCATAGATGGAAACGGGCACCGTCAGTTCCTTACCCTTGGTGATCGCCGAGAAATCGGGAATCTCGGCGAGCTTCGCGACCGCGCGCAGGCCGGATTCCGCCTTGGCCAGGTACTGCACGTTCATCGACTTGGGGATCCAGCGGTGGGTGGTGGGGACGGTGGCTTCGCTGAGCATGCCCATCGCCACCTCGGCGAGATTGCAGGCCGCGATCGCGTGGAAGGTGCCGAGGTGGTTGTTGATGCCGAACCACTTCGGTGAGGTCACCTCGCAGATGCCGGGTTCCAGGCGAACCACCTGGGGGAGCACGGTGCCGAAGTAGGGGACTCGGGCGACCATGCCGAGTGAGAACAGCGCGTGTCCGATGCGGTTGTCGGGCAGCTTCTTCCAGCCACGGTAGGTCGCGGTTTCCTGTGTCATGCGCCCTATCTTACTCAAAAGTAAGTTTACCGGTAGACCTCCGATGACCAGGCGCGGCGACGAGCCAGCTACCATCGGTCGGTACAGCCCAGTCGACGGTCAGGTCGAGGTGGAAGCCCCTACGCGGGCGTGATCGATACCTCATGGCCCCCGATTTGAAGGACGTCGTCGGCATGGTGCATACTGTTCGGGTTGCCTTGCGCAGGATCGACCGACTCCTCGGAGCGGATGACCTGAACAAGGGGAGCAGTAGTTTGTATCTCGCCGGTTCGCCGGTGTGGATACGTTCGGGACCACGCACTTCCGGTCGATGGTGAGCAAGTGACCAGGGTCGGAGAATAAGCGTTAGGGCGACACGCCCGACCGCGTGGACCGGAGAACCATGACAGATGAACAGCGGCGAGGACTAGGTAGTGCCTTTTGGTGCGCCCTGGTTGCGGGTCTTTCAGTGGGAAACCACGCTGAGGCGTCTTCTTTGTGGTTCGGGCTGTGCAAATTGAGGGTGGTGCGGGAGCTAGCTCCTGTGACCACGAAGGAAAGCGGAGAAAAGGACACTTAGCGTGGCGGGACAAAAGATCCGCATCAGGCTCAAGGCCTATGACCACGAGGCGATCGACGCGTCAGCGCGCAAGATCGTGGAAACGGTGACCCGCACCGGCGCCCGTGTGGTCGGGCCTGTGCCGTTGCCGACCGAGAAGAACATCTACTGCGTCATCCGTTCGCCGCACAAGTACAAGGACTCGCGCGAACACTTCGAGATGCGCACGCACAAACGCCTCATCGACATCCTCGACCCGACGCCGAAGACGGTTGACGCGCTGATGCGCATCGACCTGCCGGCCAGCGTCGACGTCAACATTCAGTGACGGGGACTCGAGACATGACTGACAACAAGAATCGGCCCCAGGCCGGAATCCTGGGCACCAAGCTCGGCATGACCCAGGTCTTCGACGAGAAGAACCGCGTAGTCCCGGTCACCGTCATCAAGGCGGGCCCGAACGTGGTCACCCAGATTCGTACCGTGGAGCGCGACGGCTATTCGGCCGTTCAGATCGCTTTCGGCGCCATCGACCCGCGCAAGGTGAACAAGCCGGTTTCCGGCCAGTTCACCAAAGCCGGTGTCACCCCGCGCCGCCACATCACCGAGATCCGCGTCGCGGATGCCTCCACTTTCGAGATCGGCCAGGAACTCTCGGCTGATGTCTTCGAAGAGGGCACCTACGTCGACGTGACCGGAATCAGCAAGGGCAAGGGCTACGCCGGTGTCATGAAGCGTCACGGCTTCAAGGGCCAGGGTGCCTCGCACGGTGCGCAGGCTGTGCACCGTCGCCCGGGTTCCATCGGTGGCTGTGCCACTCCCGGCCGCGTGTTCAAGGGCATGCGCATGGCGGGTCGTATGGGTAACGAGCGTGTCACCACGCAGAACCTCTCGGTTCACAAGGTCGACGCCGAGAACGGTTTGCTCCTGGTCAAGGGTGCTATCCCTGGCCGCAAGGGCAACATCGTGATCGTCAAGAGCGCCGTGAAGGGTGGTGCGCACGCATGACCAGCCTCGAAAAGAAGGCCAACCTGACGCTGACCGTTAAGGCTGCAGGCGGCAAGACCGAAGGCACCGTCGACCTCCCCTCGGAGATCTTCGACGTGACCGCCAACGTCGCGCTGATGCACCAGGTCGTCATCGCTCAGCTGGCCGCTGCTCGCCAGGGCACCCACTCCACGAAGACTCGTGGCGAGGTCCGTGGTGGCGGCAAGAAGCCGTACCGCCAGAAGGGCACCGGCCGCGCCCGTCAGGGCTCGACCCGTGCGCCGCAGTTCGCCGGCGGTGGCACCGTCCACGGCCCGCAGCCGCGTGACTACAGCCAGCGGACCCCCAAGAAGATGAAGGCCGCCGCCCTGCGCGGTGCCCTCTCCGACCGGGCCCGCAACGAGCGCATCCACGTGATCACCGAACTGGTCTCGGGTCAGACCCCGTCGACCAAGACCGCCAAGGACTTCCTGGCCGAGCTCTCGGGCCGCAAGAAGTTCCTGGTCGTCGTCGGCCGCGAGGACGTCGCCGCGTGGAAGAGCGTGGCGAACCTGCAGAATGTGCTGCCGATCGCCCCGGATCAGCTCAACACCTACGACGTGCTCAACAGCGACGACGTGGTGTTCAGCGTCGAGGCCCTGAACGCTTTCGTTCACGGTCCCGCCGAGGCGGCCCAGGAGGAGAGCAAGTGACCACCATCGCCGACCCCCGCGACATCCTGCTCGCACCGGTCATCTCGGAGAAGTCCTATGGGCTGATCGAGGAAGGCACCTACACCTTCCTGGTGCACCCGGATTCGAACAAGACGCAGATCAAGATTGCCGTCGAGAAGGTCTTCGGCGTCAAGGTGACCAGCGTCAATACCGCCAACCGTCAGGGCAAGCGCAAGCGGACCAAATTCGGTTACGGAAAGCGCAAGGACACCAAGCGCGCACTCGTGACCCTCTCGGCCGATAGCAAGCCCATCGAGATCTTCGGAGGACCGGTCGCGTAAGCGCCTGGGACTCCAGAAAGCAGAGAAGAACTCATGGCAATCCGTAAGTACAAGCCGACAACGCCGGGCCGTCGCGGCTCGAGCGTCTCGGACTTCGCCGAGATCACCCGGTCGACGCCGGAGAAGTCGCTGCTGCGCCCGCTCACCAAGTCCGGTGGTCGTAACGCGCACGGTCGCATCACCACGCGTCACCGCGGTGGCGGTCACAAGCGTGCCTACCGCGTCATCGACTTCCGTCGACTGGACAAGGACGGCATCCCGGCCAAGGTCGCTCACATCGAGTACGACCCCAACCGCACCGCCAACATCGCACTGCTGCACTTTGCCGACGGCGAGAAGCGCTACATCATCGCGCCGAAGGGCATCAAGCAGGGCAGCCCGATCGAGTCCGGCCCCACGGCCGACATCAAGCCGGGTAACAACCTGCCGCTGCGCAACATCCCGACCGGTACCACGATTCACAACGTGGAGCTGCGTCCGGGCGGCGGCGCCAAGATGGCTCGTTCCGCCGGAATGAGCATTCAGCTGCTGGGCAAGGAAGGGCCGTACGCGACCCTTCGTATGCCTTCGGGTGAAATCCGCCGTGTCGACGTGCGCTGCCGCGCCACCGTCGGCGAGGTCGGCAACGCCGAGCAGTCGAACATCAACTGGGGCAAGGCCGGCCGTATGCGCTGGAAGGGCCGTCGTCCCACCGTCCGTGGTGTCGTCATGAACCCGGTCGACCACCCGCACGGTGGTGGTGAGGGTAAGACCTCCGGTGGTCGCCACCCGGTCTCCCCGTGGGGTCAGCCTGAAGGCCGTACCCGCAAGCCCAACCGCCCGAGCGACAAGCTCATCGTCCGCCGTCGCAAGACCGGCAAGAAGCGCTAAGGAGGAGGTAAGAAATGCCACGCAGCCTCAAGAAGGGCCCGTTCGTCGACGACCACCTCCTCGCGAAGGTGGACGTGCAGAACGAAAAGGGCACGAAGCAGGTCATCAAGACCTGGTCGCGTCGCTCGACCATCATCCCCGATTTCATCGGGCACACTTTCGCCGTCCACGACGGTCGCAAGCATGTCCCGGTGTTCGTCTCGGACAACATGGTCGGTCACAAGCTCGGTGAGTTCGCGCCGACCAGGACGTTCCGTAGCCACATCAAGGACGACCGGAAGAGCAAGCGGCGATGACTGAAACCAATACAGATACGGTTCAGAACCCGACTGCGCGCGCTATCGCCAAGCACGTTCGGGTCACCCCGATGAAGGCCCGTCGCGTCGTGGACCTGGTCCGCGGCAAGCGCGTCGAGGACGCGCTGGCCATTCTGCGGTTCGCACCGCAGGCTGCCAGCGAGCCCGTGGCCAAGGTCGTGGCTTCGGCCGCGGCGAATGCCGAGAACAACCTCGGCCTCAACCCGGCCACCCTGGTCATCTCGACTGCTTTTGTCGACGAGGGCACCACCATGAAGCGTTTCCAGCCGCGGGCCCAGGGCCGTGCGTTCCGGATTCGTAAGCGCACCAGCCACATCACCATCGAGGTCGAGAGCGTGCCCGCTGCCGGCGTCGACGCTCGTAGCCGCCGGAAGGGAGGGGCTAAGTAAATGGGACAGAAAATTAATCCCCATGGCTTCCGCCTCGGTATCACCACCGACTGGAAGTCGCGTTGGTACGCGGACAAGCAGTACGCGGAATACGTGAAGGAAGACGTTCAGATCCGCAAGCTCCTCGCCACTGGCATGGAGCGTGCAGGTATCTCGAAGGTCGAGATCGAACGCACCCGTGATCGCGTCCGTGTGGATATCTTCACCGCGCGTCCCGGTATCGTGATCGGTCGTCGTGGAGCGGAAGCCGACCGCATCCGCTCCGAGCTGGAGAAGCTCACCAAGAAGCAGGTTCAGCTGAACATCCTCGAGGTCAAGAACCCCGAGTCGGATGCGCAGCTGGTTGCTCAGGGTGTGGCCGAGCAGCTGTCCAACCGTGTGGCGTTCCGTCGTGCGATGCGTAAGGCCATTCAGTCGGCCATGCGTTCGCCGAACGTCAAGGGCATCCGCGTGCAGTGTTCGGGCCGCCTCGGTGGCGCCGAAATGTCGCGCTCGGAGTTCTACCGTGAGGGTCGCGTTCCGCTGCACACGCTGCGTGCGGACATCGACTACGGCCTCTACGAGGCCAAGACCACCTTCGGTCGCATCGGTGTGAAGGTCTGGATCTACAAGGGTGACATCGTCGGTGGTCGTCGTGAACTGACCGCCGCCGCTGCTGCTCCGGATCGCCCGCGTCGCGAGCGTCCGAGCCGCCCTCGTCGGTCCGGCGCCACTGGCACCACCGCGACCAGCACCGAGGTCGGTCGCGCCGCCACTGCAGTGGCGGAGGCTCCGGCAGAGAACAAGGAGGGCTGACGCATGCTGATGCCCCGTAGGGTCAAGCACCGCAAGCAGCACCACCCCAGTCGCTCCGGCATGGCCAAGGGCGGCACCGCGGTGGCCTTCGGTGAGTACGGCATCCAGGCTCTCGAGCCCGCCTACGTCACCAACCGTCAGATCGAGTCGGCGCGTATCGCAATGACCCGCCACATCAAGCGTGGCGGCAAGATCTGGATCAACATCTACCCCGATCGTCCGCTCACGAAGAAGCCGGCCGAGACCCGCATGGGTTCCGGTAAGGGTTCGCCGGAGTGGTGGATCGCGAACGTGAAGCCCGGTCGGGTCATGTTCGAGATGTCTTACCCCAACGAGGAGACCGCTCGTGAGGCCCTGCGCCGCGCGATGCACAAGCTCCCCATGAAGTGCAGGATCGTGACCAGGGAGGAGCAGTTCTGATGGCTACCGAAACACCGGCCGCAGAGCTCCGTGAGCTCAACGAAGAAGAGCTCGTGGCACGCCTGCGCGAGTCGAAGGAAGAGCTGTTCAACCTGCGCTTCCAGATGGCGACGGGTCAGCTCGACAACAACCGTCGACTGCGCGTCGTCCGCCACGAGATCGCGCGCATTTACACGGTCATGCGCGAGCGCGAGCTCGGCTTGGCCACGGCGCCCGCTGGCAAGGGAGATGCGGCATGAGCGAGAACACCGAAGAGCGCAACAGCCGCAAGGTACGTAGCGGCTACGTTGTGTCCGACAAGATGAACAAGACGATCGTCGTCGAGCTGGAAGACCGTCACCGGCACAAGCTCTACGGCAAGATCATTCGCACCACCTCCAAGGTGAAGGCGCATGACGAGAACGAGACCGCCCACGTCGGCGATCACGTTCAGCTGATGGAGACCCGTCCGCTGTCGGCCACCAAGCGCTGGCGTCTGGTCGAGGTCCTGGAGAAGGCCAAGTAAGCCTGCCTCCTCGATCCATCGCGATCGTTTCTTCGAAGGCCCGTTTCCCTCTGGGAAGCGGGCCTTCGTCGTTTGATGAATCCGATGGCGTCACATGACAAAAGGCCCGCGCCCCGGGGTGAGGTGCGGGCCTTCCTGTGTCCGGCCGTGTCAGCCGGTGAAGGCGTAGGGCTGGCGGAGCTTGTGGGCGAACTCGACGATATTGGTGACGGTGCTGCTGGGGACGCCTACTTCGCTGCCGATACTGCGGGCCGACCAGGACTGGTCGGTGAGTTCGAGGATCTCTTCGATCTGGCCCAGGGTCAGGCGAAAGGGGCTGCGGTGGGCGACCTGGCGGGCCAGGGCGCGAACTTCGGTGTCTTCGTCGAAGTCGAGATCGTCCGGGGCCGGGAGATCTTCGTCGTCCTCGTCGAGGACATCCAGCTCGACCGGGTCGGCGATCGCGGCGGGCTTGTCGAAAGCGGCGGCGGGGTCGGGGGTTGCCGTCGGGGGCGCGGTGGCCGATGTCGGCTCAGGCGCTGAGGCCGTGGTGCCGACTCGCGTTGGGACTCTGGTCAGGTCGGTGGAGTCGGTCTGCTCGGGGGCTGTGACCGTGGCGGTGAAGTCGGTCTGCTCGGGGACTGTGGCGGTGGAGTCGGGCTGCTCGGAGACTGTCATCGTGGCGGTCGAGCCGGCTGGTCCGAGGGCCATGGACCTAGTGGTCGAATCGGTCTGCTCGGGTACGGGCTCGGTGTGCAACGCGAGCTCCGGTTGCAGGACCAGTTGCTCGGCGGGTTCGGTGGTGAGCGTCAGCTGCTCCGGCTCCGCGGCGGGAGGCTGTGGATCGTTGTGCACCGAACCCGGCTCGGTGATCGGTGCGGTGTCGCCATCAGGGTCACGGGCGACGGTGCCGGCGTGCATCGTCACCTCGGGAACCGGGTCGGTGCCGGTCGCTTCGCCCGCAGGGGACTGCGCGGCGGTGGTCACCGGTATTCGCCGCAAACCGTTGGTTCGGGTGGCATGGTCGGTGCCGTTACGGCGGTGATCGGCGGCTGCCTTGTGGATGAGTTCGAGGGTGCCGGGAGCGTTCGGCTTATCGGCGGAGGGGCGGCGCAGCGCGTGCGGGTAGGCGCGCTCGGCCGCCTGCGCTGCGGTTGCTTCGGTCGTCGCGACCAGCGGTGCCACGTTCGATGCGGAGGTATCGCGAACAGCTGGTTCCCACACGGGCCAGTCGAGCAGTTCGATGGTTCTGCCCTTGTCCGCGTTCGCCTTCGCCTTCGCGGAAGCGTCGACGGTTTCGCCCTCGTCGGCGTTCGCCTGCGCGAATACGGCGGTAGTTTCGCTATTCGTGGGGTTTGCCTGCGCGGAAACCGCGGTAGTTTCGCTATCGGTGCCGTTCGCCTGCGCGGAAACTGCGACGGTTTCGCCGGTGGCCTGTACGGGAGTCGCGACGATCTCGCGCGACATTTCGGCTGCGGCGGAACTCGATTCGCCAGCGCCTGCCTCGGGAGCAGCCTTAGCGGGGCTGAATACGAGGTGATCGGCCGCCTGTGCCGCCGCATCGTGGCCGTCGTAGGTTCCGGCAGTCGCGACCGCGGCGGAGGTCGCGGTTTCGCGCGGGTCGTGTGCGGCTGCGGAACGCGCAACGGTCGAGCTGACAGCAGCGATGTCGGTCAGCGGCGATCGGAGTTCGGGCGCAACGCCGTTCATCACAGTGTGCCCCAGTGCTTGCCGGTCAGCGCCGAGCGAGCTGACGTGCTGCGGGAACGCAGGAGAAGCCAGCCGTTCGGCAGCGGAATACCCGGTGTCCCCGGGCAATTCGACCGAGGCGCTCTCGATCAACATCGCATACCGCGCCGACACCCAGGCGTGCAACCAGATCACCACACCCACCATCACCGGGGCGATAGCGAATTCCGCTGCCCGGCCGAAGGATCCGGCGGCCAAGTGGGGGCCCGCGTTCAAAGCGATGGTGGTGCCGAGCAGCGCGAGTTCGAACACGATCACCTTGCCGCGCTCCAGCTCACGCCCCCAGCGGGCCGCGGTGGTGGCGGCGACCATGATGACGATGATCGGGATCGAGATCATCGCCTCGATGCCGTAGCTGAGCCAGTACAGCGGATCGCTCATGTCGCCGCTCGGCACGAGATTGCGTTGCACATTGACCCCGGCCCACACCATGCCGAGAACGACGACCCCGATCAGCGCCCGCGATGACCATTCCGAGCGCCGGTACAACTGGGCCAGGCGCGCATCGGCGCTCGACACCCGGCGTCTGGCGGCCAGCGCCTTGCGATGCCAGCGCGCGTCGGCTTCGTCGGTGCGGCGGATCAGGGTGCCGGTGCGCCGGTCGCGCTGGTCGGCGGCGAGTTCGTCGACGACGGAGCGGCGCCGCTGTTTGCGGCGCTGGGCCCGGATCCATTCGGCCAGCTCACGTTCGGCGCGGATCTCGTCGTCGGAGAGTGCGTCGTAGAGGGCGGTGTCGTGCTGGAGGGGCAGCTTGTCGCGTGCCGTCGCGACCTGCTGGGCGAGCGCCGTGATCTCGGTGTTCGGCGCGATGGCGGCATTCTCGCTCAACCGATCGTCGGACATACCGCGCCTTCCGCCACTCGAACATATGGACTATCGAACATATGTGTGATTGCCAGAGAGCGTAAACGCCGACCGTGCCCCGGTCAACGACAACGGGACGATTGCGCCGAATCCCCGGCGGCGACACGCCGGAATTTCAGGAATCGGTACCGTCGCCGAGCAGTCGTTTCTCATAGGCGGCACGCGTCGTCGATCCTGATACCGCCGCAACCTGATTCGGCACGCTCCGCCGCAACACGATGTCGCGCAACCACTGTGGCAGCGCGCCCGCGAGGCCTATCACCGGTCCGAGATGCGCGGGCAATGTCACCTCGAATCGTGGCCGTGCCACGGCGTCGAGTACTGCCGCCGCGACATCGTGGGGTTGTAGTAATCGTGCTGCGCCGGTGGCGGTTCCAGCGGCCAATTCGGTATCGACCACCCCGGGCATGATCGCCGTCAATCGCACGCCGCTGCCGCGTAATTCCTCACGCACCGCCGTCAGGTAGCCCAGGACCCCGTGTTTGCTCGCGGCGTAGGTCGCCTCACCGGCGGGGGAGAGCTTGGAGGCGATCGACGCGATGGTGACGATGTGCCCGCTCCCGCGTGTCCGCATCCCGGGGGTCGCCAGCCGCACCCCACGGATCACCCCGTGCAGATTCACCGCGAGCATCCGCGCTGTCGCGCTGTCGGGTTCGGCGTCGAACGGTCCGACCCACATCACGCCCGCGTTGTTGACGAGCACGTCGACCGGCCCGAGGATCGCCTCGGTGACCGCGAGGAAATCATGGAACGACCGCTCATCGGTCACGTCGAGTTCGCATCCGTGGACCGTTCCCGGCAAACCGGCCGCAGCCGCGCGGGCCGCCTTCCCCGAGAGGTCACCCAGGCAGACCCGAGCACCCGCGACCGCGAACTGTCGTGCGATCTCCAACCCGATTCCGGCGGCGCCGCCGGTGACTGCGACAACCCGCCCGGTATGCGTACGCTTCATTGCGGACATGCCCCCTCGATGGAATTCGCTGCGGTCTGACTTGTCGCCTTGTCAGAAATCGTCGCCAGTATTCCATGCGATCGCAAGGCGGCGATAGCCTCGCCGGTCAACTTTGGACACTTGACCATCACGGGTCCGTTTGTGTTGGGTACTTCCCGTGAAACCCGGTGCTGAACTCGTGGTATCGACTGCCCGAGGTGGGCTGACGTCAGCTGATGGCGGTATGCCAGACGATGGCTGCCGCGAGGGCGCCTGCTCCGTTGAGCGACCAGTGCAGGGCGATGGGAGCCAGCAGGCTGCCGCTGCGACGGCGCAGCCAGGTGAACACGACACCGGCGGCGGCGGTGGCGGCGACAGCGAGGGTGATCCCGGCGATCTGGCCGAGTAGACCGCCGCCGACGATGCCGGCCAGCCCCTTGTTGCCCGAGGTCAGGCCGAACGAGGACGCGATGTGCCAGAGGCCGAACATGAGCGAGCCTGCCGCGAACAGGCCCCGGACGCCGAGAACCCGATCGAGGGTGCCGTGCAGTACTCCACGGAACGCGAGTTCTTCGGGGATCACCGTCTGCAGCGGGATGACGATCATCGACGCGATCAGTGCGCCCGAGATCGTCGCGTATCTATCTGCGAGGAAGAACGGCCTGGTGAGCGGCAACAGCGCGCCCACGGCAACCGCGGTCAGCACGATCCCCACCGCGCCGAGGGCGTACACCGTCCCGCGCTTCCAGTGCCGTGGCGAGAGTCCGAGTTCCGACCAGCCGAGGCCCCGCTTGCGCATCAGGGCCAAGAGCGCGATCGCCGCGATGGGCACGGTGACGATATTGGCCCAGGCCGTCGTGAAATGCGCGATCAGATTGGTACCCGCAAGCACCACGACCACCACCGCGATATCGATGTAGGCGTGCAGCTTCGGCCGGGAATCGGCGATGGCGGGTACGGGCACCCGATCGAGTGTACGGAAATATCACGAAAGGGAAACGGTGCGGTGAATACGGGGCTGTGAGTCAGTCGACAGTCGAGCCGGACCATCCGGCCATATCGGTCCACGCCTGCAGCGTGCGCCGAGTCCGGAACCGCCGTGGCATCCCGCTGATCGGATCTGTGAATTCGAGCGAGGCCGCCAGCAATTGCAACGGCCGGGTGTAATCGTCGACCGGCTTATCGGTGATCACCGGATAGAAATCGTCTCCGAGAATCGGCACGCCGAGCCCGTTCATGTGCAGGCGCAGCTGATGGGTTCGACCAGTGTGCGGACGAAGGCGGTAGCGCCCGATCCCGTCATGGTGTTCGGCCAGCTCCACCTCGGTCTCGGCGTTGGGCTCGCCGTCCACCTCGAACGCGGCGAGCACCTGCTTCTCTTTGATGATCCGGCTGCGCACGATCCGCGGCAGCTCGAGTGCGGGATCGTAGGGCGCGATGGCCTCGTACTCCTTGCGCACGGTCTTGCGGTGGAACATCGTCTGATAGGCGCCGCGGCGGGCCGGATTCACCACGAACAGCAGCAGGCCGGCGGTGGCACGGTCCAGGCGGTGCGCCGGGATCAGGTCGGGGAGTCCGAGGTCGTTGCGCAACCGCACCAGCGCGGTTTGCAGGATGTGCTGACCACGCGGGATCGTCGCGAGGAAGTGCGGTTTGTCGATCACCAGGATGTCGTCGTCGCGGTGCACGATGCCGATCTCGAACGGCACCTCGGTCTCGACGGGCAGGTCGCGGTGGAACCACACAGCACTGCCCGGCACGAACGGGGCATCGGGCGCGAGCGGACCCGCAAGGTCCACGATCTCGCCCGCTACCAGCATCGCGTCGATCCGGGCCGGGTCCACCCGGGGCAACCGGTCGACGAGATGGTCGCGCACGGTCGACCACTGCCCGTCCTCGGGGAGCCGGAGTCGGGCGGGGTCGAGGCCGTGCCGTTTCGGCAGCGGCGGCTGCTGCCTACGTCGCATGAGCATCAGTGTCGTCGGCGCACGGGTGCCGAGTGCTCGCGACCCCCTGATCGGCCACCGCGCCGCCGAATACTCGCCGATGAGCGGGCCACCCGTGCGGCCTGCGCACGGTCGATCACGCGGCGCGGGTCGCCAGGCCCGGATAGTCGATGATCAGACCCGATTCGTCGTAGTCCAGGGTGGCGTGGAAATCGAACTCGGGACAGCGGTAGTCGTAGCGCTGACCGGCACCGTCGGCGATCCGGCGATAGTGCTGCGGTAATCGGGCGGCCGTGAGGTCGGCCGCCCGTATGTAGACCGCGGGCGCGTCGGCGCCGTCACCGACGGCCAGCCCGAGGCGATGTACCGGCAGCGCGTTCGTGAACGCCGACGCCTCGAGATCGATATCCACACACCCGTCGAGCTCGGGTGCGGTCGTGCCGTCGAGCTGCCAGCGACCCAACCCGTCGGACTGCACATGCACTGCCCGCCGCCCCTCGGGATAGCGCCCGACGATCTGCGCCGATCGGGTGTGCCAGCTCCCGTCCAGTCGGAGCCGGTAGTCGATCGCCCAGACCATTCCGTCCTCGACCGCTGTCGCGCACCCTTCGACGAGAATTCCGCGCGCATCGTCGCGGAAATACGTCACTTCGAATCCGGTGCGCGCATCGCGATGTAACCACGCGGCCGAAGGCGGCAGGGGAGTGAACATGAGAAACGGTTTCCCCCGTTCGCACTGCCCAATCGTCAGCCGGCGCGCTGATCGAGCACCATCAGTTTCGCTTCGACAAGAACCTGACGCGCGCGCCGCCGCACTCGGCACAGGTCGACGCTGCATTCGAGATGTATCTGCATCGCCCGATGCGCCTGTTCGGGCGACAGCTTTCCAGGATCGGAATGGCAATCGGCGATTGCTGAAATGATTGACGTGACAAACATTTTCGTTCTCCCACCGCTACACGAGATCAAGAGGTACGGAGGAAATTACGCCCGAAATTGCGTATTTCCGGCAGATCGATGGGGGAGTTCACGCAACCTTCCCCGGTCGGCCACAACCGCTCAACTTAGGCTAACCTACCTTTGGCGGAGGTGCCGCGGACAGGTCGAGAGGCGAGAACGATATGACGGTGCAGGTAGCGCCGCCGCCGGGGGTGGAGTCGGGGAACCGGCCGCCCAAGGCGGCAGCGAAAGCGCAGAAGCAGCGGGAAGCGCTGGCACGCAAGGAGATTCTGGCGCCGGTATCGGGCATGCTCACCGTCGCGAGCCTGATCGTGGCGGTCGCGTCGGTCTGTTCGGTGGTCCCGTTCCTGTTGATCGTGGCGGCCTGTCGTGAGCTGCTGAACACCCCGGTCGACACCGACCGCGTGTGGTGGCTGTTCGGCGCGGCCGTGATCGTGCTCGTGACCCGCGCGCTGCTGCAGGCCGTCGCCTTGACGTGGTCGCACGCGGTCGACGCCGGGTATCAGCTCACCCTGCGCCGACTGCTCGCGGACAAGCTCACCCGCGTGCCGCTCGGCTGGTTCGGCGAGCGCAGCTCCGGCGAGGTCAAGAACTACCTGCGCGACGATGTCGAGGCCCTGCACTATCTGGTCGCGCACGCGCGCCTCGAGTTCGTCGGCGCGCTGGTGGTCCCGCTGGTCACCCTCGGCTACCTGGTCACCGTCGACTTCCGGCTCACCCTGGTACTGCTGATTCCGCTGATCGCCTACTTCGTCCTGTTCGGCAAGATCATGGATCGCGACGGTCGCGACCGGCTCGCGGTCTACACCCGGTGGGAGCGCCGCACCGCGGAGGCGACCATCGAATTCGTCGACGGCATCCAGGTGGTGCGCGCATTCGGTCAGGCGGGCAAGGCGCACAAGGAGTTCCAGGACGCGGTCGACGGGCAGGTCAACGCCGCACATCGGATGAAGATGCCGATCATTCGCGTGCAGTCGGCCTCCGACATCGTGGTGATGCCGGTGTTCGTCATGCTGGTCGTGGTGCTCGGCGGGCTCGCCGGGGTCTGGCTCGGCTGGGTGGATCCCTTGGACATGCTGCCGTTCCTGCTGGTCGGCCTGGGAATCGGCAGTTCGCTGCTGGGCCTCGGCTACGGTTCGCAGGCCCTGCGTGCCGGTGGCGCCGCGGCGCTGCGTCTGCACGAACTCATGCAGACGCCGGAATTGGAGACCGCTGCCACCGAAGCCACTGCCCAGACCGGGATCGTCCGCTTCGAAGGTGTCGAATTCGCCTATCGCACCGGCCATGACGTGCTGCGCGGCATCGACCTCGAACTGACCCCCGCCACGATCACCGCGTTGGTCGGCCCGAGCGGCTCCGGCAAGTCGACACTGGCGAAGCTGTTGCCCCGCTTCTACGACGTCGGCGCGGGCCGGATCACCATCGACGGCCGCGATATCCGCGAATTCACCAGCGAAGAGCTGTATCACACTGTCGGGTTCGTCTTCCAGGATGTTCGCCTCATCCGCGGCTCGATCCGCGAGAACCTGTTGCTGGCCAAGCCCGATGCCGATGACGACGCCATCGAGCGCGCGAGCACGGCGGCCCAGATCCACGATCGGATCCTGGCGCTACCGCGTGGCTACGACTCCGAGATCGGCGTCGACGCCACCTTGTCCGGTGGTGAGGCGCAGCGTCTTTCGATCGCGAGAGCGCTGCTGGCCGACACCCCGGTTCTCGTCCTCGACGAGGCCACCGCCTTCGCCGACCCCGAATCCGAAGCCGCGGTGCAGGACGCACTGGCCGCCCTGGTCGCCGGACGCACGGTCCTGGTGATCGCGCACCGCCTGCACACCATCACCGGCGTCGACCGAATCCTGGTGCTGGACAACGGCGCCATCGTCGAACAGGGCACGCACCCGCAGTTGCGCGCCGCGGGCGGGCTGTACCAGCAGCTGTGGGAGATCAACGAAGCCGCGCTCGGCACGCTCGCTCTGGTGGAGGGAACACGATGATTCGCAAGGTCTTCCGCCTCGTCCCCGCGGACTTCGCTCCGCTCATCCCGCGACTGCTCGGCGTCATCGTGCTCCAGGCGCTCTTCCAGGCGATCGCCTACCTGTTGTTGGTCCCCGTCCTGGAAGCGCTGTTCGGTGACAACCTGCGCGGCGCCTGGCTGTGGGCGCTGGCGATGACCGCCGCCGTGGCCGGCGTGGTCGTCTTCGGCTTCCTGCAGGCGGTGATCGGCCTGCGCATCGGGCTCGGCATGCAGCGTGGCCTGCAGACCAGGCTCGGCGATCAGCTGAACGCGTTGCCGCTGGGCTGGTTCGAGGATCGCGACGCGGGCCCGCTGTCTCGGGTGATGGTCGAGCAGGTGCGGGAAACGCAGGGCCTGATCGCCTACCTGCTCGCCAAGGTGCTCACCGGCATCATCGTGCCGCTGGTCGTCGCGATCGGCATGCTGTTCATCGACTGGCGGATCGGGGTGGCGATGTTGCTCGCCGCGCCCGTGCTCTACCTGGTCAACAATCTCGCGAACCGCGCCTACACCGGCGCCGACGCGCGCCTGCACACCGCCGCGGCCGAAGCCGATTCCCGGGTCGTCGAATTCGCGCAGGCCCAGCCCGTGTTGCGGGCCTTCGGCGCCGTCGGCGCCGGGAACAAGAAGCTGGACTCCGCGCTGGTGCAGCAACGTTCGGCGGTACTGAAGATGATGGTCGTGACAGTGCCGGGCCTGATCGTCTTCGCGCTGTTCGTCCAGGCGGTGTTCCTGGTGCTGGCCTACATCGCGGTCGTGCAGGTGACCGACGGCTCTGTCTCGGCCGCCGCGGCGATCGCACTCATCGCGGTGAGCGCGCGGTTCATCGAACCGGTGAATCAGGCCGCCCAGCTGGGTACCGCGCTGCGATCGGCCGCCGCGGCCGCCGATCGCATCACCGACCTGCTCGCCGAATCGCCGTTGCCGAGCCCCACCGAACCGGTCACCCCCGGCGCGCCCGCGGTGGTCTTCGACGAGGTGAACTTCGGTTACCGGCCCGGCGAGCCGGTCCTGGCCGATCTGACCTTCACCGTCCCCGCGGGCACCACCACCGCCATCGTCGGACCCAGCGGCTCGGGCAAGACCACCTTGCTGCGCCTGGCCGCCCGCTTCTACGACGTGGACTCCGGCGTGGTGTCGGTCGGCGAACACGATGTGCGCGAGCAGCCTTCGGACACCCTGCTCGACCAGGTCTCCTTGGTCTTCCAGAACGTCTACTTGTTCAACCGTTCGGTCGCCGACAACATCCGCATCGGCAAGCCCGGCGCCACCGACGACGAGCTGCACCGCGCGGCCGAGGCGGCGCGGGTCGACGAGATCGTCGAGCGATTGCCCGACGGTTTCGACACCACCGTCGGCGAGGGCGGCACGTCACTGTCCGGCGGTGAGCGTCAACGCGTTTCGATCGCCCGGGCCCTGCTCAAGGACGCTCCCATCGTGCTGCTCGATGAGGCGACCAGCGCGCTGGACCCGCACAGCGAAGCGGTCGTGGTGCGCGGGATCCACGAACTCACCAGGGACAAGACGGTTCTCGTGGTGGCGCATCGTCTCTCGACGATCGCCCATGCCGACCAGATCCTGTTCCTGGACAAGGGCCGAATCTCCGAACGCGGTACGCACGCGGAACTGCTCGCCCTCGGCGGCCGCTACGCCGCCTTCTGGAACGAGCGCGAACGAGCCACCGGCTGGCGCTTGGAACCAGCTGTAGTCAGCGGCTGAGGCGGCCGAGAACCCGGCGGTGTGTGCAGCACCGCCGGGGCCTGCTCACTGGTGGTAAGTCGAGAGGAATTCGCCGATTCGGCCGATGATCTGGTCGAGTTCATCGGCTTGGGGCAGGGTGACGATGCGGAAGTGGTCGGGTGAGTGCCAGTTGAAGCCGGTGCCCTGCACGACATGAATCTTGGTGGCCAGCAACAGATCGAGCACGAACTTCTCGTCGTTGTCGATCCGATAGGTGGCGCGGTCGAGCTTGGGGAAGGCGTACAGCGCCCCCTTCGGCTTCACGCACGACACACCGGGAATCGCGTTGAGGGCAGACCACGCGCGATCGCGCTGTTGGAGTAGTCGCCCACCGGGCAGCGTGAGTTCGTGGATGCTCTGATGCCCGCCCAGCGCGGCTTGAACAGCTTGCTGCGCGGGCACATTCGCGCACAGCCGCAACCCCGACAGCATCGTCAGCCCTTCGAGGTAGCTCTCGGCATGCCGGGTCGGCCCGGATACGGCGAGCCAGCCGGAACGGAACCCGGCGAGCCGGTAGGCCTTGGACAAACCGTTGAAGGTCAAACACAGCAGGTCGGGGGCCAGCGAGGCGGTGACGGTGTGGGTGACGTCGTCGTAGAGGATCTTGTCGTAGATCTCGTCGGAGCAGACGATCAGATTGTGCCGGCGGGCGAGTTCGAGCATCTGCTCGAGTACTTCGTCCGGATACACCGCGCCCGTCGGATTGTTCGGGTTGATGATCACGATGGCCCGCGTGCGGTCGGTGATCTTGGCGGCGATATCGGCGATATCGGGATACCAGTCGGCGCCCTCGTCGCACAGATAGTGCACCGCCTTGCCGCCGTTGAGGTGTACCGCGGCGGTCCAGAGCGGGAAATCCGGTGCGGGGACCAGGACTTCGTCGCCGTTCTCGATGAGCGCTGTCATCGCCATCATGATGAGCTCGGAGGCGCCGTTGCCGAGGAAGACGTTCTCGATGTCGAGGTCGTCCACCCCGCGGCCCTCGTAGTACTGCACCACCGCGCGCCGGGCAGGCAGCAACCCCTTGGAGGTCGCGTAACCCGCCGACGTCGGCAGATTGGCGATGACATCGTGCAGCAGCTCCGACGGAGCGTCGAACCCGAACTGCAGCGGGTTACCGGTATTGAGCTTGATCACCCGATGTCCCTCGGCCTCGAGCCGAGCGGCGTGCTCGGCTATCGGGCCGCGGATCTCATAGGAGACATTCGCGAGCTTGCTCGACTGTTTGAACTGCATGTCGGCTCCCCACCGTGATACGGACGGAGCTCGCCACAGTACTCGCCGCGAGCGCACCGGCGCACGGCGGTTTTCAGCGGCCGTGCAGGCGAGGCGGAGCAGGCCGCGCGGCCCGACGTGGAATCCGCCCGCTCACTTCCAGTAGGCCTGGTACTTGATCGCGGTTTTGGGGAGCGCGTGCTGGGTCTTGAGGGTTTTCACGATCGAGCGGGTGGTGTTGCCGCAGCAGGCGACCCACGCGAAAGCATCTGTGGGGCAAGTGATTTCCTGGGCGGCTTCGCGGAGCAGGCGGCCGTCGTCGACGCGTTGCAGCCAGGTGATCGTGTGGTGGGGCTTGTTGTTGACCGGGATGGTCTGGTCGGACTCGTACTGCCACTCCAGCCAGACTCGCGCGGGGATGTCGCCGATAGCGTCCAGCAGCGAGTTGATGGCGGGCAGCGAAGCGGTGTCGCCGAAGATGACGTACTCGCTGGGAGCCTGCTCGGGCAGCTGGAAGTCCGAGCCGAGCACGGTGGCGTCGAGCGGGTCGCCGGGCTTCGCGCTGCGGGCCCAGTCGGCCGCCGGGCCGTCGTGCAGGGCGAAGTCGATACTCATGGTGTCTTCGGCAGGGTTCTGGTTGACCAGGGTGTAGCCGCGGTGGTGCAGCTTGTCGCTGTTCGCATCGGGAATCCACAGGCGGATCCACTGGGTCGGATGCACTGGGTGGTCGGCGAGCAGGCCGCCGGCGGTGAAGCCGACGCGGACGAATTTGTCGGTGATCTGCTCGTTGGATGTCACCGTCAGCCGGTAATCGGCGCCGCCCCAGGCTTTGGTTATCAGACCATTCAATCCCTTACCCATGACGTTAGGTTAGCCTAACGACACTTGTTTGTCTGCACGGTGGTTAAATAAGGTAAGCCTATGCATATAAGAGGCTGTGCGTGAGAGAGTGGAGAACGAACGGTGGAGACCCTCCTGGTAGTCGGCGCAGGGCCCAAAGCCCTTGCGGTGGCGGCTAAATCGCACGTTCTGCGCTCGCTCGGGATCCCCGCTCCGCGCGTGGTCGTGGTCGAGGCGCACGCAGTCGGTGGAAATTGGCTGCCCACCGGCGGCTGGACCGACGGACAGCACCGCCTCGGCACCAGCCCCGAAAAAGACATCGGCTTCCCGTACCACTCCACCTGGGCGCGCGGCCGCAATCGCGACATCGACCACGCCATGGCGGCTTTCAGCTGGACCACCTTCCTGATCGAACACGGCACCTACGCCGAGTGGATCGACCGCGGCAGGCCGAGTCCGCAACACCATGTGTGGGCCAAGTACTTGCAGTGGGTCGCGAAGTCCATCGACCTCGAGCTGGTGCTGGGCCGCGTGGAGCGGATCAGTCACGGCGACGGTGCGCAGTGGCAGGTCGACGTCGTCGACGCCGACGGTGCGCGCAGCGAGCTGACCGCCGACGGCCTGATGATCACCGGCCCCGGTCGCAGCAGTCGCGCGCTCCTCGACCATCCCCGCGTGCTCAGCATCGCCGAATTCTGGGATCGCGCGGGCAAACGCACGCTGCCCGCCGCCTCGCGCGCCGCGGTGATCGGCGGCGGTGAGACCGGCGGCTCGGCGCTCGACGAGCTGGTCCGCCACGAAATGCTCACCATCTCGGTGATCTCCCCGCTGGCGACCCTGTACACCCGTGGCGAGAGCTTCTTCGAGAACTCGCTGTTCAGCGACCCCGTGAAGTGGGCGGCACTGAGTGTTCAGGAGCGTCGGGACGTGATCCGGCGTACCGACCGCGGGGTGTTCTCGGTCCGCGTGCAGGAAAGTCTGCTGGGCGACAACCGGGTTCATCACCTGCAGGGGCGGGTCACCAAGATCGCGCCGCAGGGGGAGTCACTGGCCTTGACGCTGAGCAACGAGCTGCGCGCGGACCAGGTGCACAAGTTCGACCTGGTGGTCGACGCCACCGGCGGCCAGCCGCTGTGGTTCCTCGACATGTTCGATCAGCGGACGGCCGACCAGCTCGAACTCGCCGTCGGCGGAACGTTGACGCAGGCGCGGATCGAATCGTCGATCGGCTACGACCTGGCTGTCGGCGGGCTCGCGGGCAAGCTCTACCTGCCCAACATGGCTGCGATGGCGCAGGGGCCTGGTTTTCCGAATCTCAGTTGCCTGGGCGAACTGTCGGATCGCGTGTTGCAGACGCAGCCCGTTCGGGCGCGCGCCGGGGTCGAGCGAGCCGTCGCCGGCCGCTGAGCTGAACAGCCGGGCGTGATCGTCCCTTCGCGCCGCGGGAGCTGGGAACTGGCTGCGCGGCAGTGAATCGGACGATCACACCGGTGAATCAGGCGGGCAGGTCCGCCGGCGTGCGGGACGCGGCGTGCAGTGCGATGCGACGGTCCGGGCGGACATCGATCTCGCCGACCATCCGGAAGCCGGCCTTCGCCAGGCTGCGGGCGATCGCCACGTTGCGGTGGTCGGGGTCGCCCATGACACGGCGGCAGTGCGGGTCGGCCGCGAAGACCGCGGTCACCATGGTGGAGATCCACGCCGACATGATGCCCTTGCCGATCACCGCGGTATCGGCGGTGGCGATGTGGAAACCGATATCGCTGGGATCGCTGTCGTAGAAGCGGCCGATCTCGTCCTTGGCGGCGCGGTAGAACTCCAGGTAGGCGATATCGCGCACGCCATGGCCGGGCTCGCCGAGCACGGCGAAGTCGAGGCTGAGAATGCAGGGGCGGGAATAGGTTCCGGCCAGCTGGGCGCGGAGGTTCTCGCGGCGTCGTTCGGCGTCCCAGTCCTGTTCCCACGACTCGAGCAGGTGCGGCCGGGCCATCCATTCGGCGAGCAGTTCGGCGTCGGTGCCCTCGGGATCGGCCAGGCGCAGACTGAACGGCGCCGCGAACACGGGCAGCACGGGCGCAGGGGCGGCGGCCACCTCGGCGGGCAGATCGAGCTGCTCGCGGGGCAGCGCGGTGGGGGTCCCGGCGGGGTTCATCTGCTCGGTGCTCCGTTCAATCGTTACCTTGGTCACCTGAACTGGTAAGGCTAGCCTATACTAATGGCCGGGTGTTACTGTTGCCCGACCGATCGCCCGGTGATAGCCGGGCCGTCTCCGATTCGGGTCGGATTCGGGTGCAACAGGATTCGCCACGGTCCCGGACGACAGTGCCGGGCGGGCCCGTGCGTGAGCGCGGCGTTGGACAGTGCGAAACGGCCACGCAGCTTTGCGCGGCCGGTGAGGGAGAGCGACATGGCAAGAGAACTCGGCTGGATCAGGCAATTTCAGGCCCCCAGGACCGATTCCCTACCGCCGCTGATCGTCTTCCCACACGCGGGCGCTGGTGCATCGGCC